>CAYYDP010000007.1:0-6595 GCA_964470645.1 uncultured Gammaproteobacteria bacterium | reverse complement strand
TCTTTGCTGCTGTGCGCGTGCATAATCACAATAATGTCGTTTCCTTTTTTGAGCGCAGCGCAAAGCCCGGCCTCAACCAGGTAGCCGGTTTTGGCGGCGTCTGGTTTGTGGGAATTGAGGCTGTAGTTCCTGTCCACAATGGTTATGGAACGAGAAGGCTGCGATTGTGTTGTGATGACGTATCCGTTTTGTCTCGTTGCTGATGCTATTTCCGGTTTTGAAAATGTGAGCTTTGCTATGAACGCGAGTTCGCGTGCGGTGGTAACATTATGAGCATCGAGTCCTGTTGGGTCGAAAAATTGTGTTTTTGTGAGATCCATGGTTTCGGCTTTCGCGTTCATCGCTTTTACAAATTCTGATCGCGTGAGACCGGACGCGTCAACTAATGCTATGGTCGCTTGGTTGGATGAAGCAACAAGCATAGCAACCCAAAGGTCATACGCACTGACTACATCTCCGGCTGAAAGGTTGATTTCACTTGTTTTATCTTTCCCAACATACAGCGAGGGGTAGTCCAGGTGTTCTTGAGTAATGGTAATTCGTCTGTTCCAATCAGGATGTTGATCAAGCAACACAAGTGCGGTCATGAGCTTGGTCACGGAAGCTGGGGAGAGGAGTTTGTCGGAGTATTTCCCTGCGACAACCTTGTTGTTTCTCATGAGCGCGTACGCAACATCTCCAAACGCCGTGTCCGGTACAATTTGTGCTGTATTCATGGGAATCTTGGAAAGATTTGAATTAGTGATTCCGAGCGCAAATGTTCTCATGAGGTTGTACGCTGCTTCTCCGTCTTTCAAGTAATATCGTAATCCATCCACGGGATTGACGTACCATGCTTCACCGTGCGATTGTGTCTGTAATACAATACGTCCAGAAAGCCGTGAGGCGAGCTTCACGTCTCCATGCTGCCCGGAACGCGTGGGAATTTTGGCGAGATCGGTGTTGGTAATTCCCAGTCCCATGGTGCGCATGATGTCGTAGGCGGTTGGTCCGTCTTTAAGATAGTACCGAGCTCCATCTGTTGGATTCACATACCACGCACGTCCGTAACTTTCCGTTTGCAAAAGAATTCTCCCTGAGAGTTGTTGGGAGAGAGGTTTGGATGCAGCTGATGAATTCTGCGGAAATATGAAAATTGACAACAGAATAGCCCAAATGACTGTTGTATGAAGTTTCATATCAGTTGAGTAATGAGTTCCAGGAACATTGGATAGGATATTTTGTTTGGGAAACGAACAATCGATTCGCCCCGGTCTCACGATCGGCAATCACGACGAGATGCTCGTAAGGGATTTAGGTCTTTTAACGCCGTATCCTTTTATTACGTGTTTTTGGCGGAAGGGGAGGGATTCGAACCCTCGAACGGATTTAAACCCGTTACCGGTTTAGCAAACCAGCGCACTAGGCCTCTATGCGACCCTTCCATCAAAAAAACATAATTTGGTTTCATCACTCATCCTTATGGTGCTTGAATGATATCTCGATATTGTTGTTTCAACAACCTTCGTCCCTCGGTTGTTTTCAAGAATAATTCTCTTCTCTCTGCGTCGCTTTTCAACTCGTATGCCTCATACCCTATTAGTTGGCAGGGTAAGTAGTTTTTAGTTGATTCGACTTTTCCATTATTGTGTTCTGACATTCTTCGATCAATGTTGTCTGTTAGTCCTTTGTAAATATCACCATTTGAAAGTTTAAGGAAATAGACAAAGGTCATAGGTATAATGGTGGGGATTCGCCCGATCATCCGATCGGGCGCCCAGTCGGATGACTTGGGCGAACCCTCGAACGGATTTAAACCCGTTACCGGTTTAGCAAACCAGCGCACTAGGCCTCTATGCGACCTCTCCGGTCTGGACTCATTGCACTCAAGAGTATATCCATCGTAACTGAATTAACGCTCATTTTCAAGTTTTTTGATTGGGTGTATACTAATGATGATATGGTAGATACGGAAAATCGATCATCGCAATTTCGTCCAGAGCACCCGGGGGGCGAGCCGGCGTTCTCTTGGTCGTTTTTGGAATACCATCCGCATGAACGAGGGAGGGTGTGGTGGGTCGTGTTTTGGGTTATATCGATCGGTTTGGTCGCGTACGCGGGGTATACAAAAAACGTTCTGTTTGCAGTAATTATCTTAATTTTCGACGCGATTATATTATTTCGCCATTTCGAAAAGCCCGGAACTATGGAATGCGAGGTGTATGATCACGGGGTTGTTGTAGGGGCTCGATATATTCCCTGGAAGCACGTGAAAAAGTTTTGGATTGCCTACGATCCACCCCACGTGAAGCGTTTGTATTTCACACACTCTGCGGGGTTTCATCATATAACATCAATCAACCTAGAGGATGAAAATCCCATTGAACTTCGAGAGTTTTTAAAACAATATCTTCTTGAGGATCTTGACCAGGAAGACGAGCATTTAACAGATACCTTGAGTCGTTTGCTAAAGATTTAAAAAATCGCTCTTGCAGCGAGTTATTGAGAATACGGAGAGGGCGAGATTCGTCCCGCACCTTTTAAGATATCAACAACACATCGGAGGCGGAGGGATTCGGACCCCCGAGACCCTTGCAGGTCTAACGGTTTTCAAGACCGTCGCATTCGACCACTCTGCCACGCCTCCAACATGGTGTCGATACACTCATTATAAAGGTGCGGGAGATTCAAGACTGTCGCCTTTACCCCGGGAAATCTTTATTTTTGAAACAGTAATGAAATTTCCCGTCATATTGTCCCCCGGACAATATGACCCACTCAGCCACCTCTCCATAATTAAGAATGATCCGAAAACATCAGCATAATGACATGAAAGCCGGATGTGGTCAATAGTTTGTTACCTTTTTTGATGATTTGGCGTATACTGTTGGTATACGTTATTTTTTATTTATGATCAATCCGTTCAGCCAGTTTAATTTTAAAGCGTCGAACATTGTTAAGGTAGTCGGGCTGTCCTTTCTTGTTGTTATCGTTTTGGCATTTGCGTTTCGACTTGTTGGTTCATCAGTCAAGTCGCTTATGCAAAATAGCCAAACAACCCGAGGTAGTGCCACATATAACAACGAATCATACGGTCTGGATGTCGTCCAAGAAGGGTATTCCGATTCGGGATTTTCACTCGGCAAGGTTTCATCACCGAGTCTTTCCGTGCGTAACATCGCCCCCGAACCCCCATACTCTGGTGGGTCAACTGGAAATACTGCCGAAGCGTTTGAGATGAGAGATTACAACGCGACCATTGAAACACGCAATGTGAAGAAGACGTGCGGTTCGCTTCTTTCCCTGAAGGCGTTGTCGTACGTTATTTTTGAAAATGCGAATGAGTATGACCGGGGGTGTCAATATGTGTTTAAGACGGAAAAGAACCATACGGAGGAGATTCTTGCGGCCATCAAAGAGCACGACCCAAAGGATCTTACGGTTAATACAAGAACGATCAAACAAACACTTGACGATTACACCAGCCAAATCGATATTTTGAAGAAGAAACAAAAAACGATCGAGGAAACGCTTGAAAGCGCCATTGGATCGTATGACGAGATTTCCCGGCTTGCGACGCAAACACGAGACGCACAAAGCCTTGCGAACATCATTGAAAGCAAGATTAGAATCATTGAACGATTGACTCAGGAGCGGCTGGCGGTTTCAGATCAGCTTGACCGATTGACGCGATCGAAAGCTGAGCAGCTTGACCGGATTGAATATACGTATTTCAGCGTCACGGTCGCGGAAAACCGATTTGTTGACGGCGAGTCACTGAAAGATTCGTGGAAAGTCGCGGTGAAAGAGTTTGTTCGCGACGTGAATCGGATCGCCCAAGAGATCACGGTGAAACTGGCAACAGTTATTCTCGTGGTGTTGCAGTACGTGCTCTACCTTTTTATTCTGCTTATTGCCGCGAAGGTGGTTTGGCGGGGAGCAAGGCGGCTTTGGACGGGTAAACAATCGAACACACAATAACGCTTATGGAACTTACGCATTCACATTCAAAACTCTCTCAATGGTCGATTATTATTCTTTCGGCGGCAATTGTGTTGGGTCTCGCAGTACACGGCGTATTCATGGGTAGGCGGAACGTTAGTGAAAACACCATTACCGTTACGGGATCTGTCAAGCAGCGGGTAACTGCTGACTTGGCAAAGTGGAACGTAAACATTTCGCGGCAGGCAAACTTGTCGAATCTCCAGCAGATTATCGCGCAGATGAAAGCAGACGGTGAAAAGATCAAGAAGTTCGCCGCGGGATATGGTCTTCCAGAGTCCTCAATCGTGTTCCAACCCATTCAAACCGATAAGGTCTACGAGCAGCTTCCCGGGTATATTCAAGGTCAGAATGTGATCGGGTACACAGTTAGGCAGGACATTCGTATCGAAAGTCCTGATATTGAGAACATTGAGATGATCGCCAGCAACTCGAATTTACTGTCCAAGCAAGATATTGTGTTCAATTATCAGTCTACTGAATATCACTACACAAAACTTTCCGAATTGCGACCGTCGCTATTCGCTGAGGCAACGAAGGACGCGAAGATCCGGGCGGACGCGATTGCTTCTGGTACGGGAGCCCGAGTGGGCGCGCTTCGCTCCGCGAAGACTGGTGTTGTGCAGGTGCTCCCTCCAAACTCCGTTGAGGTGTCCGATTACGGGGCGTATGATCTTTCAACGAAAGAAAAAGACATTTCCGCGACCGTGAATGTTTCGTTTGAGTTGAAATAGGGTTCAGCACAAGACTCTCCCAAATCCGCCTCCGTCGAGGCGGGTTTTTTGTTTTTGAATTGTGATGTAGTATTGTAATATTGAGAACGTTTGTAGGAACGTATTAGTTTGCATGATTTCATATGAATGAAGCGCTTTATCACATGGTTCCTGAGATGATGAGGGGGAATTTGTTACTCCCTCTTAATGATTTGAAATTTAAGTTCCCAGATGTATACATGGAGCAGATCAAGAAGTATGCTGGTCGAGAGCGAATTTTGAATCGTCGAGTTCCTATTCTTGATTGTTTATGGAACGATGTTTTGCATACAACAGCCATTGAGCCGAGTATTGTCAAAGATGTCCTTATTAAGGTTGGGCTTATTCCTCCAAATAAACAATGGTTTAAGATACCTATCTCAAGGTTAGATCAGAATCTCCTTGTCACATATTGGTACCGCAATTGGAGCGCGGGGGACGATCAGGCGGAATACGAACGTTTTGATGCTTCACATATGAATTCGTACCGAATTATCCCAGACGCAACGATTGAATATTATAAGAGTATGAAATCGGAAGGGAAACGTCCTTTGTTGTTTCATCTTGTACCACATATCTTGTATAAAGGTTCAATATCAACTGACGGACTTGAGGTTATTTCTTGGAATTGAGCAAATGCGGTTTTGTTGTGTTGAATCTTGGTCATTTTTTTATGGAAATGATTTCGTTGTTTCGAAGGGGTTGGGATCGGTATCAACTATTTTGTTGTTCATTGATCTTCCTGATTGTTGGTCTTGTATTATTCTCTCCCATCTTCCATTTTCAATTTCTCTCGGACGACTGGGATTTGATCTATCACGCGGATCGGTACGAATCGTTTCTTGATCGATTTACACAGAATGATCATCAAACCAATGAAGGGTTTTCCTACCGTCCGATGGTCGGCATCTATTTAACTGTTCTAAAGTCGTTTTTTGGTTTGAATCCGACCGGGTATCATGTATTTTTTGTATTACTGCATATTCTGAACGCGGTGTTGGTGATGATGCTGGCGAGGACGCTGGTGGGCAGGTGGGAAGGTGAGCACGTGGGAAGGCGTTTGAGTCGGATCCCATTTATAGCTGGGTTTCTATTTCTCATTCTCCCATCGCACGTTGAAGCGGTTGCGTGGATTGCGGCGGGAGTGGATGTGGTGGCGACGTGTTTTTACCTCACTAGTTTGCTCGTGTTTTTTCATTTTTTAGATTCAAAGAAACACTTCCATTATGGACTTTCGATTGTGTTATTAACTTTGGGAATACTAACAAAGGAAATAGTCATTACTCTCCCCATTGTTGCAGTTATTGTGATGTTATTCTGGCGACCAAGTCACAAAAGCAATGACATAACTGTGCACGACCGTGCATATTTAAGTCATTCTTTATTAACGACTATTAAGGCGTTTATTCCGTATTTTGTTGTAGTCGGGGGTTACGTGCTGTTTCGATATCAAGCAACAGGAACGCTAATCGGGTATTACGGTCGCTCGTCGGTTGGAATAGACCATCTTCATTGGATTCGAATGGCATCCGATTTGCTCTCAAGTTTTGTTTCGTGGGGAACATTGAGATTCCGGATAGCGGACATGTTCTACCATAACGTTCATTGGCTTGTCGTGGTGTTTGCTCTCGTGGTTTTATATGTTAAGAAATTTCACCGCGAGAAATTATTAAATATATTTTTCCTTTGCTCCTTATTCCTTCTATCTTTGTTGCCTGTATTGCCACTTGGGTTTAACCCGTTGTCTGACGAAGGGGAGCGGTATGGGTATTTACCCTCTGTTTTTTTTGTTATCTTATGTGTGTTTGCTCTTACAATTCTCATCCACCACGAACGAAAAAGATTTTCGAATATTGTATACG
>CAYYDP010000006.1:0-41204 GCA_964470645.1 uncultured Gammaproteobacteria bacterium | reverse complement strand
ATGTGGGAAACAATTATGGGGGGAAAACTTCAAAAGTTCTATTCTGGGGTGTGTCTTTTGAATCAATCGTATATTAAGGACGATTCCAAGACAATTGAAGATGTGATCAAAGAAGCAATTGCCAAGATTGGGGAGAAGATTGAAGTTAAAGAATTCAAACGAATATCGCTTTAATCACATAACACGTATCACATAACTCATAACATTATAATGTAATTTTGTTCAATGATGCGTGTTCCATGTTCCATGATTTTATGCCAAACCACCCAAAACAAGAACGAACATTTTTGATGGTTAAACCCGATGGTGTGCAACGTGGATTGATCGGGGAAGTTATTCATCGTATTGAGAAAGTGGGGTTGAAAGTTGTCGCACTGAAGATGTTTCAACCTACTCACCAACAAATTGACGATCATTATCCCAAAGAAGAGGCGTGGATCAGGAGACTTGGACAAAAAACGCTTTCAACGTATCAGAAGTATGGCTATAATCCTATTGAAGAACTGGGCACTGATGTAGATCTTGAAATTGGAAACAAGGTACGAGGTTGGCTCGTTGCATATATGTCGGCTGCTCCTTTGGTTAAAATGGTTATAGAAGGAGTACATGCGGTTGATATGGTTCGAAAATTGTCTGGCTCAACGTTCCCCTATGAAGCGAGTCTTGGGACGATTCGTGGCGATTTTTCTGTTGATTCACCCGCATTGGCAAATAAAGATAAACGGTCTGTTCATAACATCGTTCATGCCTCTGAAACTCCCGAAGAAGCTTCGCATGAGATTAGCCATTGGTTTTCTCCTGATGAGATTTTTACCTATAAGCGATCAGAGGAAGTATAATGATTTTTCCACAGGCTGGGTTGATAAATTCAGTCAAAATGGTATAGTATATCCACAGTGAGGCGTAGCGCTTGCAAGAGCGCGAAGTCCCGTGCCAACACGATTGATCGGGTCTGGTGCGGGGTAAAAAAGAACGACTTTGGAGTTTACATCTGTTTGGCTTACAGATGTACTACGTAACTCCCGTACCTAACTCCAGTGACAATTCTTTTTTCCTCTTGGTCTGCCGGATTCGAAAGATGAAGGTGGATGAAATCCCGCTTGTCGAAGCGGGATTTTTAATTCCGAATAACGAATATCGAATTAAGAATTTCGGAAACTGGTTTTTACTGATTCTATTTGTTTTTTGTCATTCCTAATTCGTGATTCATGATTCGAAAAGGTTATTTGTCCGAGTTTACCAAGAAATGCAAAAAATAAGATTGTAAGCAGTACCAATGTTTGTTATAGTTGTGGTGATCCTTTCAAGGGTATTTGGGAATTCGAAAGGTTCTACAAATCTTATTGGTTTAGCTTCATATTTGGATGCTCCGTGGAGTATTCAAGAGAGGCTCGCGCGGTAGCGCAAACAACTTGGAGGAGCGCGCGGTTTTCACTGCCTGGGTCCTCGTTGTTGTTTGACTCAATTTCTTCAATGAAGTTGGGTCTCCCGATTGCATCATCGGGAACCGCTTTCGTTTCTTAAATCCCTTGATTGGGTCATTGCGGGCTGTTGCCCCGCACCAATCCCGCAAAGTGCGGGATGGTACGGGGTAAATATACCGGCCCGCCTCGCGTCGACAAGCGACAGCGAGTCGAGGCGGGTAGTCGCCTCATCGGCGACTCGCCGGAGCGGCGAGTACGCTTGTCCCGCACCTTTTGTTCCGGGGTATCGTATACCGGTAGTACGCATGCATGGGGTGCATGTAGACTGGGTTCAATTCCCAGTACCCCGAAAGGTGTGGGGTGGAGGTGGGTGTAGCGGGAGTTCGATTCTCCCCGCCCCGAAATGTTTTTTAGGTAGCCGCCTCCCCGGCGGCCTGCCGTAGAGGCAGGACCGGGTTTCCGCCTCCGCCAATAATCATGTTTTGGCGGATCCGCGCGCCGTCGCCGAAGCGCTATGACGCGTAGGAGACCGAATTTAGGGTGTTATTGGAGGCGGACAATTAAGAGCAGCCCGAAAAAACGTTAGGGCGAATCCCGTTAGAGATTCCATTATTATCATTCATATGAACAAGAAAAAGAAAAAAGCACTCAAGATGCACCGGAAAAAAGCCGGGAAGCGGATTGTCACGGTTCGGACGAAGTAAAACGCGGTATATTGCGATTGAGTACGCGACAAAACGCGACTCTGCTGCAATTTATTGTTGTCCTTGGGACGGGTTTCGCGCCCGTCTTTCTTGGTGTACAATGGTAGTGTAAACACCAAGGTAAGATTACTTCGTAAGACCTCGCAATGACATTATCTATGAAGAGACAAAAAGAGCCGTTTGAGCACTTGATTTTGGTTATTAATGTTGGCTCCACGTCCGTAAAGTGGAAGTTGTTCACAGAACGGAGGCTTGAAGTCCGTGATGAAGGGGCGTTTGACCGTCCGTGTGATTTTGCGCAGGCTGTGAAGTCTATCTTGCGAACCATTGGGAACACCGCAGATGTGTCGGCGGTTGCCAACCGGGTTGTTCATGGTGGCGGTAGATTTGACGTTGAACGGCTGGATCCTTTGACCTTGAAAGAGCTGCATGCCTTTGATCATCTCGCACCACTCCACAACCCGCCTGCGCTTGAGTGCGCGCATTATTTCCTTGAATATATTCCGTCGGTTCCCCAGTGGGCAGTATTTGATTCGGGGTATTTTCGAGAGTTGCCCGAAACCGCAAGGGTGTATGCGATTCCGAAAGCAATTTCCGAGCGTTACAATGTTCGAAGAGTTGGTTTTCACGGGATTTCCCACGAATATGCATGCGCCGAAGCGGCTAAGAAGTTGAAAAAACCACTGAGAGACCTAACATTGATCTCTGTGCATCTTGGAGGAGGCGATAGTGTTGCATTGATTCATCGTGGTAAACCAGTTGATACATCCATGGGATTCACACCGCTTGAGGGGCTCCCAATGATGACGAGGAGTGGGGATTTGGATCCTGGGTTAGTGCTTTATTTATTGAGAAAACACGGGGAGAAACATTCTGGTCTGGTGGGCGTTTCCAATCAAGCCGAAAGTCGTAAGGTCTATAAAGTCGAAAGCGACGACAAGGCAGCTCTTCGACAATCTCAGAGCGACGCAGTGAAGTTTCAAGTTTCAAGTTTTAAGTTTCAAGAATCACTCGATTGGCTTGAACATCTCCTGAACGAAGAATCGGGACTCAAAGGGATTTCAGGTGAGAGCGATTTTCTTGAATTACTCCACAAACGTCAGACTGATACAGACGCAAAGCTCGCACTCGACGTGTTTGTGTATAAAATTAGGAAATACATCGGAAGTTATTGCTCAGTAAGCCCAAAAAAACCTGATGCGATTGTGTTCACGGGCCCTATTGGGAGCGGTGAGCCTTTTGTGCGAAACGAGGTGATGCGAGATTTGTGGCAAATGAAAGGGATGAAGATGTTAACGATCCCCGCAAACGAGGAGTTGGCAATGGCAAGAAAAGTAAATCCAAAATTACAAATAACAAATTCCAAATAAATTCCAATGTCCAAAATTCAAAACCCAAAACAAAAAGACCGTGTGTTTGGAGCTTTGGACTTGGAGTTTGAAATTTGTTTGTGATTTGGTGCTTGTTATTTGTGATTTAGTTTTTTATGCGATGGAACTACCCATCACCCGCACCGCAGGATTTTTTATCCAAATTCCCTGATATTGATCCGGTGATTTCACAATTACTGTGGAATCGTGGGCTTGTTGAACGACGGGATGCTGATGTATTTTTTCAAACAGACTGGAATCGTCACGTACATGACCCCTTTCTTTTTCGAGACATGGAACGAGCGGTGGGTCGAATCTATCAGGCAATTGAGCATAAAGAGCATATCACCATTCTTGCTGATTATGATGCCGATGGGATAACATCTGGAACGGTTCTTTATGAAACACTCAACGCTATCGGAGCGAAGGATGTTTCCATTTATATTCCAGACCGCTTTACGGAGGGATATGGAATAAAGGCTCATGTGATTGAGGGGTGCGCATCCGATGGTGTTACACTCGCAATCTCTGTGGATGTTGGAATTACTGCTCATGACGCGCTCGAGAAAGCTCGGGCATATGGTATTGATGTTGTTATTTGTGATCATCATCATGCTCACGAGACACTCCCTCCAGCGTACGCGATTCTACATCCCCATCTTCCAGGAGAACCATATCCGTTCAAAGATTTGTCTGGAGTAGGAGTGACGTATAAATTAGCGCAAGCACTCTTGCGCAAGTCAAAAGTCTCCGCCAAAGGCGGATCCTCCTCAGGAGGAAAAAGTCAAAAGTCAAAAGTCTCAGGAAGTGATTTTGATTCCTTTGAAAAGTGGCTCCTGGATCTTGTTGCTATTGGTACTGTTGCTGACGTCGTTCCGATTCTTGGTGAAAACCGGGTGTTTGTGAAATACGGTCTTGTGGTTCTGAATAAAACAAAACGCGTCGGATTACGAGAGCTTATTTTGAAAGCTGGATTGCGGCTCGGCTCCATGTCGGAAGAATCAACCTCTCTATCGACAAGAAACATTGGCTGGCATATCGGTCCGCGCATTAACGCAGCCTCAAGAATGGAGCACGGGAAATTGGCTTTCCAATTACTCATTGAACCTGACGGACAGAGAGCCAAAGAGCTTGCCGAGTCACTCGATTCCGCGAATAAGGATCGCCAGGAACTCACCGCGAAGATTGTTCAAGAAGCACGTGAGTTGGCAGACAGCCAGGAACACGCGTGCGTTCTTGCTTCCTCCGGTTGGCCGTCAACCGTGTGCGGACTTGTGGCGGGAAGATTGGCAGAAGAGTTGTCCATGCCAGTGTTTTTGTTGGAACAAAAGCAGGCTGCATCAGCAAATCTTGTAGGGGCAGGTCGCGACCTGCCCCTACGGACGGAGGGGATTCAAGAGTCGAATCTCGCAGAGAATATCTATGAAGGTTCAGGACGGAGTGTGGACGGAATCGATTTGATGGAGATTTTGGACAGCTGTAAAGATATTCTTTCGCGTTATGGCGGTCATCCAATGGCGTGCGGACTTGCTATTGAAGGGGAGAGAAATTTGAATGAATTTAGAAAACGCGCGAGTGACTACGTTGCCGCGCATTTGCCGGAAGGGTACGAAAAGACTATTCATTTGGAGGTTAAAGCATTATTTTCAGACATTACGGAGGCGTTTTACGCCCAATTACAGCGTTTTGAACCGCATGGTGAAAAAAATCCAAAGCCATTGTTTGGGTTTGAAAAAATCCGCGTGGTACAATTAAGTCGGATGGGAAAAGAAGCGAATCACTTGAGGATTATGGGCGAGCAGGGAGGGGTTATTATGAAATTGATGTGGTTTAATGTTCCCCAGAGTAGCATCAGCTCGATCGGTGAGGGCGACATTCTTGATATCGCCGGGGAGATTGAATTATCAGAATGGAATGGGAATAGGGAAGTGTTTGTGAAAGTGAAGGACGTAAAACTTATCGTAACATCTGGAATGATCGAATTCGCCGCTACACCAATGTTTTCGCTATAAACCGTACCTGTATCAACAATAACTTTGTAAAGACTGTATGTTCCTTTGGAATCCGAATGTAACGTATTTGATCGTCGATGGGATTATTGGAGCTGGGAAAACCGAGCTCTCTCGAGGATTATCAAAAGCGACTGGTTGGAGGATTTTGGAAGAGCCGGCTGAGCTTTCTATCACGCCGTACATTTCGGATTTTTATAAAGTCTTGAGCGGGGAAAAACAGAACGAAGGAGAAGCGATCCTCATGCAGCTTGACATGCTTCACAGGCGGTATCGCGCACATAAGACGGTTGGATTGATCAATCAGTCTGTGATTCAGGACCGCTCGATCTGGGGTGATAAGATCTTTGCTGAGATTAATCATGAGAATGGGTTGATCTCTTCTCGTGATTATCAGTTTTATCTGGACATGTTTCAAAGCTTTTCGACGGAGCTTGTGATGCCGTCGATTATTTTGTTCCTTGATGTTTTACCTGATGTTGCCATGAGCCGGATTCAGTCACGAGGGAGAATGTTTGAGAAAAATGTCACATTGGAGTATCTTGAAACATTGGATCGCAAGTACAGGGAATGGCTTGATTGGATGCGGCAATACACAGTGGTGTATGAGTATTCGTATAATGATCAGCCACTCAACGATAAAACTATTCAGGAGGTTGTTGGGATTATTAACGATTTGAAAACGCAGGATAATGCGAAGAGGTTTTTGAAACGAGGGTAGGGTGGATATGACACGGGAAACAGCGATTTTCTCCGCGTACTACTAGCCCGCAAGAGCGGGCCAGAAACTTTACGCTCGAAAATCGTATTTCCCTCGTCATAGTCTGAATGATGAACAATTATGAATTCATATATTCTCTATACTGACGGCGGGGCAAGGGGGAATCCGGGGCCGGCGGCAGCCGCAGCCGTAATCATGGAACATGGAGCACGCAACATGTCCGCCTCCGAAAACAGCCGAAATTCGGCGGATCAGGCAAGGTTTGATATTTCTAGTAGAAGCGGAGAGCCAAAGATTATAAAAACGTTAAAGAAATACTTAGGAGCGACGACGAATAACGTTGCGGAATATTCAGCGGTTATTTTAGGTCTCGAAGGGGCGCTGAAACTCGGGGCGCAGGAGGTTGAGTTGCGACTTGACTCTGAATTAGTGGGAAAACAATTGAGAGGGGAGTATAAGGTGAAAGATCAGAATATGCAGAAGCTATTTGTCCAGGCATGGAATTTGAAGATGAAATTAAAGAAGTTCACTGTGATCATTATTCGGAGGGAACAGAATACAGAAGCTGATCGGTTGGTGAACGAAGTGTTGGATGAGGCAGAGAGAAATTCCAAATGACAAATCCCAAATTTCAAATAAGCTCCAAATTCAAAATTACAATATCCAAGCTTTTAGTTTTTTGTATTTTGGTCATTGGGATTTATTTGTGATTTGGTGCTTGAGATTTGTAATTTTGTTTGTTTTTATGCATCAAAAGTATCTTTATTCATTATTAACGATTGTTTGGCTGATTGCGATTTGGTATGTCTCGTCGACACCCTCATACGATTTGCCTTCAACGGGCAACATTGGCTCAACACTAGCTCATTTTATTGAATACTTTATTCTTACGGTTCTTGTTGCAAAAACGCTTGATGCCCACAATGTTCCCTTTCACCACCATATTATCATGCCGACGTTTGTTTTGATGGTTTTTGTCGCCGGTCTTGATGAGCTCCATCAATACCTAATTCCCGGACGCACTCCTTCGTGGTTTGATTTTTCTTTTGACATTTTGGGAGTGGTGATTGGCTTTAGCGTTTATGCATTGGTCACCCACAGTAAGCGACACTTTTTAAGATTGACAAAACAATAAAAATATCGTATAGTAGTACAGCTTAATTCTTTGAAAATAGGAAGAAAAGAGGAATGCGGTGATACTCGCTGTCTTTAGATTTCTTCTAGGGATAGAGGAAAGTCCGAACACCCCTTGAGACAGTATATCAAGGAAGTGATAATCGCTAACAGCGACCGGGAGCAATGCATACCATTTCGATATTTCGATATTTCGAGTTCGATAATGGGTCAATGCGTGAAGCCCAGGGAAAGTGCAACAGAGACTAAACTATCCCGCACCTATGTTTGGAAATGTGCGGTTCCCGCGCAAATGCAATTTTTGGTTCAGCGATTTGTTCTAGTAGAAATGTTGGTCCAGTTGTAGAAGTTTGAACGAGGTTAGAAGCTAACCAATCCAAACATAGGTGCGGGAGAAAGGTGAAACGTTGATCGGTGTCCTTTATGATATTTCGATATTTCATTATGTCGAAACTTCGAGCGGGCTACGATCACCCCTCCCGGGCGACCGGGATGAGGCTGCAAACCCTATCTGGTGCAAGGCGTATAATCGCCGCTTAGAGAGATGAGTATCCCCTGCCCGATGCAAAGCATCGGGAATTACCAAATCCCAAATCCTAAATCCTAAATAAATTCAAAATACGAATGTTCAAAATTCAAAATTGTTTAACAATTTGAATTTTGGTCATTGGAATTTGTTTGGAAATTGGTGCTTGGTGCTTGGAATTTCCGCTGCTGCGCAGCGGGTTGGGACAGAATTCGGCTTACCAGCATTCCTCTTTTGTTCCAATTTTTATTATGAAAAAATCCGAACTGTTGTTTAGCGCAATGCTTGTGCCGGCGGATTTTGTTATGCTGGTTGCCGCGGGCGTGGTTGCGTATGCGATTCGTTTTACCGGTTTTACACAAGAAATTCGTCCCGTTATTCTCGACATTCCTTTTGGAATGTTTTTTGGAGTTACTCTGATGTTCGCCTTGGTTTGGATTATTGTGTTTGCGCTCTCAGGCCTCTATGAAATCGGCAGACACAGGACGCCCGCCGAGGAGCTCTCAAAGATTTTTCTCGCTTGCTCGACGGGCGCGCTTATTGTGGTGCTCACGTTTTTCTTTTCTCGAAATTTGTTTTCTTCCAGATTCATCATTCTCGCGAGTTGGGTTCTTGCTATTGTGTTTGTTTCGTTGGAGCGGGGCGCCATGAGATTTGTGATGAAATGGTTTTACTCCCGCGGCGTCGGAGTGCATAGAATGTTATTGATTGGTTCAAACCAGCCTCAGGTTCAACTCGTCTCAGAATTGCAAAAAAATAAATCTTGGGGGTATCGCGTGACGTCGTTCACTGAGGAATTGGACGAACATCGTTTTGAGGAAATTAAACGACAGATTGTCGAACACGCGGTTGATGAGGTGTTGGTTACGGACCTGACGCTTCCCCGGGAGATGCTTGAGCGTCTCATTGCCCTAACCTCAGAGCATCACGTTATTTATAAATATTTTCCGGGCATGATTGAAACGCAGTCGACGCGACTCGTTGTCGATACGATCGGCGGCGTCCCTGTTGTTGAGGTTAAGCGAACGCGGCTTGATGGTTGGGGAAGGGTCATGAAGCGGTTGTTTGATTGCGTGGTTTCCTTTGCGGGCATTGTGATTAGCTCTCCGATTTGGCTCGTTATTGCGGTGCTCATTAAGCTGGATACTCCTGGTCCGGTTTTTATGAGGTTGACACGCGTCGGGGCGCGCGGACAAACATTTGAACTGTATAAATTCCGTTCCATGATTAAAGACGCGCATAAGCTGAAACAGGAGCTCATGGACAAAAATGAACGCACGGATGGACCATTATTTAAGATGAAAAACGACCCGCGCGTTACGCGGGTTGGGAGAGTGTTGCGTTCGTGGAGTATTGATGAACTTCCTCAGCTCATCAATGTTCTGAAAGGTGAAATGAGCCTAGTCGGACCGCGTCCTCATGAGCCTGGGGAAGTGTCTCAATACCAGTCGCACCATCGGCAGCTGCTGAACATCAAACCGGGGATGACGGGGATGGCACAAGTTTCGGGAAGATCAGGATTGCGGTTTGAAGATGAAGTCGCCCTTGATGTGTATTATATACAAAACTGGTCGCTTTGGCTCGATATTGTAATTATTGCAAAGACCCCGTTTGTGGTGCTGAAACGTCAACATGCGGTATAATCAATCGAGGGCATAGGGTACAGGGTTTAGCGTTTAGGGAATTTAAAGAAGTAAATAGGATTGGTTTGAAAGATTGAACGCTAGACGCTTAACGCTTAACGCTGTATGAAGGTTGCTTTAGTTCATGAATTATTAACACAGGACGGCGGGGCGGAGGCGGTATTCGAGGTAATAGCCGAGTTGTTTCCCGAAGCTCCCATTTATACCACGATTTATTATCCAGAAGTTGTAAGCACGTTTTTTCAAAAACGCGATATTCAAACA
Organism: uncultured Gammaproteobacteria bacterium; assembly: GCA_964470645.1. Classification (GTDB taxonomy): domain Bacteria; phylum Patescibacteriota; class Patescibacteriia; order CAYYDP01; family CAYYDP01; genus CAYYDP01. The sequence goes on along the minus strand of CAYYDP010000006.1, from coordinate 31,409 downwards.
TCCTATGTTCAGCAGTTTTCGCGTCTTCCGTTTGTGAAAGAACGGTACACGCATTTACTGCCGTTACTTCCGTTCTCAATCGAACGATTCGATTTTTCTAGATTTGACGTTGTGATCTCTTCGTCATCGGGCCTGGTGAAGTCCGTGATAACGCCAAAACACACGTTTCATTTGTGTTATTGTCATTCACCGGCTCGTTATTTGTGGGTTGAGCCTGATGAATATTTGAAAAGTGTCAAAGCGAACCCTTTGTTTAAGCTTCCCGCTCCGTATGTGTTGCGCAGAATCCGGGCATGGGACGCGTTAACCGCTCACAGACCATCGGTGTACGTGGCGAATTCCGAGCACGTACGTAAAAGAATTCAAGACGTGTACAGACGCCCCTCAATGGTTGTGTATCCGTTTGTGAAGCACGTGGATCGGGTTATGAACGAGGAAAAGTCGAATTTTTTTCTGGCGGGGGGTCGGCTTGTACCCTATAAACGGTTTGACATTATCGTGAAAGCGTTCAACAAGCTCGGAATGCCCCTTGTTATTTTTGGTACTGGCCCCGAAGAAGACCGGCTGAAGGCAATGGTTAAGAATCCCGGGATATCCTTCGCTGGAAAGATTTCCGAAGAAGAAAAATTCAAATTGTTCTCACGGGCGAAAGCGTTTATCCACCCTCAGGAAGAGGATTTTGGGATCACCATGCTCGAGTCGCTGTCTGTTGGTACACCCGTGATTGCGTACGCGCGCGGCGGGGCGCTCGAGGTTCTTGATGAATCGAGCGGGATCTTTATTGACGACCAGTCGTGGGAAGCAATCGCGAACGCGGTGATCCATTTGGATGGCTCCAGGTTCGACCCGTCTTATCTTCGTTCACGCGCGGGACAATTTTCAAAAGAAGCGTTTCAAAAGAAATTCATGGAAGTATTTTTTCGTGAGTATGGAAAATTTAGCAAGCTTTTGCGTAAGGATTTCACGTGGCAAGGCATTGCGTAGTGTGAATAGATTCATTGTATGCAAAAAATACAAGAAAGAGGAAGATCGTTTGTTACAGAAGTTTCCAACCTCCATTTTAGAGGTCTTGAAATTGACGGCCAACCTCTCACGTTCGAACAAGTGGACAAAAAGGCTACTTATAGAATCTTTTCAGGTTCACAGTTACGATTTCGAGAAATCTTCATGAGTGAACTTACGAAAGGTCGGGAAGCGGCTCATTTTAATGAAGTGTTGAGGAGTGGAGACAACCAGAAGGTTCGTGAATTCTTTTTCAAACGATCCTTGGATTGTTTATTTTGTGGATCTGCTATTTGCGTTAAAACACGATCAGAGTCAGGAGAGAAAAAACGGAAGGCCGAGTTAGAAAAATTTGACTTCTATTCGTCCCTTGGTCTCATGTCTGGGTTGATTTCAATTCAGGAGTTCCTTGAATTTTTTTCGATTTTTCGTCGTGCCGAGGAAAACAGAACATTGATAACGCAAGATTCCAAATATTCATTTATTTCTCAAGAGATGCACAGCCTCTATCACAGAGAACCGCAGCGCGACTCATTTTCAACCCCAGAACAAGTTCGCGAACGTACGGATCGAATCAAATCCGACGTGTTCAATAAAAAATATGGGAAGGAAATCACAACGTGCCTTTATCTGGGAAGCTTCCGGCCATATACATTTGTCCATTAAATCATCGCAACTGGTTTTAAGGGTATCGCTGATCGTGTTATTTGGGCAGTGACAAGCGACGAAGCCTATAAACGACTCGCGCGAGGGTCTATGAAAGAGAGGCGGGGGTTTACCGCTGCCGACGCCCTCAAAGCGATTACCAGTACCCCGATGTTCAATTCTGACGATGATATTGTGGAGACTGAAAGATTAGTTTCCCTTGACGGCGTTGATGAGGCTGCGGAGGAGTTATGGACGTTTGGCGATTATCAATATGTTTATGCGGGATCTCAAAGCGAACCGCTGTATACCAAACGGGTACAAGCAGCGACCATTGCTGGTAAGAAAACCATTAGTGGTGTCGAGTTTCATTTTCATGCGGCAGATATGCAGAGGCTGCACGAGGAATATTTTCGTGTATTTTTAAGCGCACAGAATCCAACCCGAGAACGCATGTTGAAGCAGTACCCTGATCTTTCCAAATGGATGACGTGGATACACACCAGGAAATATTTTCCAGAAGCATTTGATCACTGAATTTGTTATTTGAATGAATGTATCATTAAGACGAAAAACGCCACACTGCCATGCGAATATTGTTTGATTGCTCATCACTGTTTCGAAACGGTAGGGTGGAAAGTGGTATTCCAACCTACTCACTGTCAGTCTTTGAATTACTGAAAAAAACAGGATACGAAGTCATTCCGTTTTATTCAGGACTAAAGACCTACGGACTCGAGCGTATCGTTGGCGGCTTTTTGCACCTCCCGCTTCCAACCAAGTTCATTCAGGTTCTGACGTTTTGTGGGATTAAATTTGATTGGATGATCGGAAAGTTTGGAAGATGGGTTGGAGGGGCGGATTCAAGGTTTCATGTTTCAAGTTTCAAGTTTCAAATTTTTTTCACTCCCAACATCTCGACATTTTATCGTTATTTTTCATCAAATATAAACGTTGTTGGAGTTGTTCACGATTTGTCACAGACATTGTTTCCCGAATTAAAACCATGGAGAGAACGATGGAAATATTTTGGACAATATAAGACGCAGCTATTTGAAAAGTTCGTTTTTTGGAACCGTGGTCGAAAGCCAATCATTGAACGATTTCATCATTTGATTGCAATTTCAGAACACACAAAGAGGGATCTGGTGGAGTTTTCGAATGTGCCGGAGGAGAAGATTACGGTGATCTACCCTCATGGATCATGGAACATGGATCATGGAACAGGGGATGCATCTTCAGTATTAAAGAAATTCTATATTCATAAGCAGTATTTGTTATTTCTTGGTCACATTGAATCACGGAAGAATGTAGGGAATTTGATTTGTGCGTTTTCGATGTTGAAAGAGACGAACAAGGAATTGCAATTGGTGATCGCAGGGAGAGCGGGATATGGATTCAAAAACATTCTGAGATTGTGCAAGGAATTTCAATTTTCATACACTAGCCACTACTCACTAACAACTACTCACCACGCTGATGTTATTTTCACCGATCATATCACGGATGAAGAAAAATATGTTCTCATGCAAAACGCCGAAGTCTTTGTCTATCCATCGCTCTACGAAGGATTTGCCTATCCGTGCCTGGAAGCAATGTCTGTCGGTACTCCGGTTGTCACAAGTCCTGTTTCCGCGCTGCCGGAAGTTTTGGGAGACGCGGCGCTCTATGCAGACCCGCTCAGGCCAGAGTCAATCGCCGCGGTTGTTGAGGAGTTGTTGAATGACTCAGAACTTCGTACCCGGCTTATCGAGAAGGGAAGAGCGTGTGCGGTTAAATATCAAAACAGTGGAACGTCGCTACAAGAATGGAATCGATTATTTAAAAAGTTATGACTTAACTATACACGATCGTGCATAGTTAAGTCATTTTATTATTCGCTATCTACTGTTTGGTTTGTTGAAGAACAGTAAATAGTGATTTTGAAATAAAAAACAGCCCATCTTCCCCTCATTGCTGACTTTTTATTTCCCTCTTCGAATCACTATCGTGGTGACCATAAGCGAGTTGGAAAATAAGATATACGGCTGATAGATGCTTTGAACACTCCAGATGTCCGCTATAGCGATACTTACGATTGATCCTAAGAGAAAAAAGTACCATCCAAGAAGGTTTTCTTGAAAAGGATTTTCGAACGATTTCCAAAGAGTTGGTATCATTCCTGAGAAGTCGGCGCATAGACTCGCAATCAACGCGATTGAAGCCGAGCCAGTTGATATCCAGAGAAGTATTGAGAGTGTTGCGATTGCAATGCATGTTCGGTCAACCGGATTCCATCCGCCTACTCCTGTTTTGGTTGCGATTATCGCAGTCGTAAATCTTCCAATGAAATAGCATGTGGGTAATATGAGGGCGATTGCTGTGGTTTGATTTACCGCTGAACTTATCAGCGAGATGCCGCCAACCAGCGTAAAAATCCACCAAGTCGTTTGACTTGGTTTTGCGATTCCCTTGTGATTTGAGATGTTGTAGGGAATATAGCCGAACAGTGAGATGATGCCGCCAGCGATTCCAAGTATCGCCTCTGTATTCATAGCTGAAGATTAGAATTCAGCTTAGTTGATAGCCAGTCTTGAATTGAGAGCTCGGACGGCCTTGATTCTTTCCGAAAAAAGTGCTAACCTCGGCGCATGATTCAAGAACTGATCCAAATTGGGTTCAATGAGGAACAAGCCAAGGTGTTTGTGGCCCTTTCGGAGTTAGGGAAAGCCAATATTGCCCGGATTGTCAGGAAGTCGGGTGTCAGCAAGAAGTTGAGCTATAAAGCTCTCGATTTCTTTATGAACGAGGGATATGTAGCCTCGGAAGGCGACAAAAAACGGTTATTTTTTGTAGCAGATGTTGAGCTGATTGGATTGAAATTACAGGACCGTTTACAACGGTTTCAAACGGTACTACCTGAATTATTATCCACTTCGAACTCTGCCGTTTCTTCGCGAAAGGCATTTACAACGTTTGCCGACGCTGAGTCGATACGAAGTCTGATAAAATATCGAATGCGTCGAGCGCCGAAAGAAAGTTTGTTGATGGGAGTAGAATCTGCTTTATTTAATTTTCGTTCTTTTATGGAGGCAGGAAGGGGAGGTGGCGCTTTTGATATCTATGAGAGGCTTCGGGTTAATAAAAGGGTACAGATAAAAATTTTAATCATCGATAGTAGCGAGAGTTTTAGGAATAACCCAATGGCCTTATATGATCATAAACGACTGTTTCGTGAATTTAGGTACACTACGTCGCAATTACAAAATGATCTTTCACAAATCTACATTTGGCACGATCGAGTCTGGTTCTTGACGTATCAATCAGAAAATAAGATGTCTTTGATTGAAATAGTCAATAAAGACATCCGACAGGGATTTGTCGTGTATTTTGACTCGCTTTGGCAAACCGCCGAGGTGGTGAAGTAGGCGTGCCTTACACAAAAAGATCGGACGACAAATGGTGCGGCCGCACCATTTGTAGACATATCTTTTTGAAAGAAGCTTAGCTCGACTCAATGGCGTTCGTGGGGTATGCTTATGCTATGCCTCAAGAATTAATCCAAAAAACAGGGAAAGCGTTGTTTGTTACCATGGAATTTTGGCCGTTTCGGGGTGGAGTTGCAAGGTACTATAAAAACTTTTGTGATGCATGGGTGGAACGACAAAACCTCCCCTTTCATCCCCTCCTTCGTAAGGAGGGGACAGAAGAGAATGGTGGAGGTTTGACGGTGTATGTGGTGGAAGGAGCACCGGAAAGCAGAGTCAAGAATCGAGAATCAAGAATCGAGAATCAGGATGATGACGCGGAGACTCGGAGACGAGTTCAGAGTAATGATGCTGATTATAGGGTTATTCGAAAGAAATCCTATTGGAAATGGATGAGGCCGAGGTGGGGGAAGTTGTTGATTGATTTATTCTTCTACGTTAAACAGCATAAGCCTTCGGTGGTGTTCGTTGGTCATTTGTTACCCATTGGATTGATTGCGTTTCTTTTACAAAAATTGTTTCGTTTTGATTACGTTGTGTTTTTGCATGGTCTCGATGTTCAGTTCGCGCATCGCGGACGTCGGCATCGTAGATTCGTTATAAACACTATTTTGCGAGATTCGTGTTCAATCATTGTGAACAGTGAATACACGAAACGTGAGGCAGTGAAGGTGTTTGGGATTGAGAAGCAGAAAGTAATGGTATTGTTGCCAAAGGCATTTTCAACAAACAACAAACAACAGACCGTCATTTCGAGCGAAGCGTTAGCGGAGTCGAGAAATCTCACCAACGAGGGCTTCGCAAACACGATGAGATCCCTCCGCTACGGTCGGGATGACAAGCCACTACCCATTATTTTATCCGCCGGTCGTCTAGTGCCCCGCAAAGGGTTTGATGATGTGATTCAGGTTGCGAAACATTTTGTCGGTAAAGCGAAGTTTATCATTTTCGGACGTGGGCCCGAAGAGAAGAACACACGATCGTCCATCATTGATAATCATCTTGAATCAACTGTCCAGCTCATTACTGATAGTGTGTCAGATGGTGAACTGTCTGAATTGTACGACGCGTGCGATATCTTTTTGTTTTTACCCAAAGAATTACCTGGAGGAGATGTTGAGGGGTTTGGTCAAGTTGCTCTTGAGGCCGAGGCGCATGGAAAGCCGGTGGTCGTGAGAAGCTCTGGAGGTTCTGGTGAGGCATTGATTGACACTGAGACGGGATACTTAGTTAATAGTCTCGAAGCTTGCGGCTTGAAACTTGAAGCTCTTTTAGGTTCAGAAGAGTTAAGGATGCGTATGGGCGAGCGGGGGAGGGAGTTTGCCGCAACGGTGAGCAAAGATTTTGATGAACAGGTGAGCGGGTTGAAAAAAGCACTTCTTGAACAGACAAAGAAGGTTTCTGTTGTGATTCCCGTGGGGTATGATACAAAGAGAATAAAATACACATTACAATCGCTTGAGCGACAGACGTATAAACATTTTGAAGTGATTATTATCGGCGACGGAATTCCGTTGGAACATTTAAATGTAACAAGCTACAAGCTACAGGCTACAAGCTACAAGATCATGAAGTCCGGTGCCGCTGCTGCCAGGAACGCTGGCGCAAAACAGGCAACAGGAGACTATTTGTTGTTTGTGGATGATGACACAGTACTCCGGAAGGATTGTATTGAGAAAATGGTGCGGAGACACGAAGCGGGGAAATTACAAATTACAAATTACAAATTACAAATAAACTCCAAAACCCAAAATCCAAACGAGCAAATTCAAAATAGAAAACAAGCTACAAGCTACAAGCTACAAGCTACAAGCTTTGTGTATTCTGGTTTTCGCATGGGTTGGAAGACACTTCCCGCGGTTCCATTTAATCGAGAGACAGCTTATCAGTATCCGTATTTCGATGTTACCTCAATGATTCGGAGAGACGCGTTTCCTGGGTTTGATGAGTCGTTGAAACGACTGCAGGATTGGGATTTGTTTTTGACGATTCTTGATAACGGCGGTTCAGGAGAACCCATTCATGAGATATTATATTTTAAATCAGCAAGATTGTTTAAGAATCTGATTAAGTGGAAGGGAATAAGCTTTTGGTTCCCGAAGTTTGTGTGGAAATTACCTGTCGCGCGTTCTCTTTACAGCCGCCTTGCTCCTGTGAGAAAATACCACAACGCTGTCATAAACGTACAGATGAAACATCAACGCATATGAAATTACTTTGGTCCTATATAAAACGATATAAAACGATGCTGGCCGGAGCGTTGGTTTTGGCGACAATCAACCAGGGATTTTCATTGGCAGATCCCCAGATTTTCAGGCTGATTGTTGACCGATATGCAACGCGGATTGGCGAATTTTCGCGCCCAGGGTTTTTAAAGGGCGTCATTCTGTTGCTGCTTGCTTCCATGGGGGTTGCGTTTGTATCGCGGGTCGCGAAAAACTTCCAGGATTATTTTGTGAGCTCGCTCACGCGCAAAGTGGGAGCGTCGATGTACTCCGAAAGCGTCGCTCACGCGTTTGCCCTGCCGTACGCGGTGTTTGAAGATCAACGTTCGGGAGAGCTTTTGCAGAAGCTGCAAAAGGCGCGAGATGATTCCCAGGCGTTCATCACAAGCTTTGTAAACACTATTTTTCTTTCCGTGATTGGCATTGTGTTTGTGCTCGTGTACGCGTTCACGGTGAATTGGATTGTTGGTTTGGTGTATTTTTTAATCATTCCAGTACTGGGAAGTGTTACTTCTTTGTTGAGCAAACGCATCAAGAACATGCAAAAAGCGATCGTAACCGAGACAGCTGAGCTTGCGGGATCGACGACTGAAACCATTCGAAATGTTTCGTTGGTGAAGAGTTTGGGACTTGAAGGTCAGGAGGTTTCGCGACTGAACGATGTAAATACGAAAATTCTCGGCCTTGAATTGAAGAAGATTAAAACGATCCGGTTATTGAGTTTTGTTCAGGGGACGACCATCAACGCCATGCGTTCAGGTTTGCTCCTCCTCATGATGTGGCTTATTTTTAATCGAACGATTACGTTTGGAGAATTTTTCAGCCTCTATATTTATTCCTTTTTTATCTTTACGCCATTGGGAGAGTTGGGAACGGTCTTCAATCAATTTCAAGAAGCGAAAGCGAGCCTTGAGAAGCTTGATGAGGTGCTGAGGATTCCAGAGGCGCCGAGTCAGTCTGGTAAACTGTCTGTTGACGAATTTTCGCATTTGAAATTTGATTCTGTATCATTTCAGTACGCAAGCTCTCCGGAACACTCGATTGATTCGTTGTCGTTTGAATTGAAGCGAGGGGAAACCATTGCGTTTGTTGGTCCATCGGGCGCTGGCAAAAGCACGGTCATGAAACTTATTGTTGGATTGTATACGCCCGTATCGGGCTCTATCGCGGTGAATGGGAACAGTGGCGTTGATATTAATTACGATTCGTTTCGTTCGAGAATCGGTCTTGTGGCACAAGATACGCAATTGTTCGCCGGAACTATCCGTGAAAATTTGCTGTTTGTGAATCCGGAAGCATCTGATCGGCAATGTTTAGATGTGATTCGCGACGCGTCCGCAACCACCATTGTTGAACGTGGGGGAAAGGGACTTGATACGAAAATTGGTGAGGGCGGCATTAAGCTTTCGGGCGGGGAGCGTCAACGACTTGCCATTGCTCGAGCGCTTTTGCGAAATCCTGATATTCTGATTTTTGATGAAGCAACAAGTTCGTTGGATTCGATAACGGAAAAATCCATCACCGAAACAATCCAAATGATCGCTCGAGAACGACATTCTCTCTCAACGATCTTGGTTGCGCACCGACTTTCCACGGTTGCTCATGCTAACAGAATCTATGTTCTTGAAAAAGGACGCCTCGTGGAACAGGGGACTCATGAATCGTTATTGAGTCAGAAGGGGTTGTATTTTGCCCTGTGGAGGGAGCAAGGCGGTAACGTGAGTAAAGGATGAAGAATCTGAATCAAGAACTTTTTATGGACGATCCACAGAAGTTGACAACACGTCGAGAACCATCGAACATTAATTTTGATAACCAAGAGAGAGAGAGATTGAATGGAAATGTTGATGTTGGACCGTTTTTACGAAAGAAAGACGATCCAATCATTTCCAAATATATTAATCGGTATTTTTCTATCTGGCTAACAATTCATGTTTTTGTAAAAACAACATTGACTTCAAATCAGATATCTTTAATCGCCTTTTTTATTGCAATTTTCGGTTCATTTTTTTATCTCTCTTCGGACTATGCGCACGTTGTTATTGGTGGGATATTGGTGCAATTCTCTTCGATTATAGATGGATCAGATGGTGAGATAGCTCGATTGAGACGTGTTTCATCGGAACGGGGTGCGTGGTTGGATTCAATTTTGGATCGTTACGCGGACAGTTTTATTTCGTGCATGCTCATGCTTCATGTTTATTATTATCACTCATCACGATTATTTGTTTTGGTTTTCGGTATTTTGGCGATCGTAGGGGTGTTCATGTATAGCTATATTAATGAAACACACAATGGTTACTTAAAAAGGGTAATGGGTATTCCGCATAAATTCTGTCGAGTGAGCAGGGACATTCGTTTATTTTCTATTTTTATCGCGTCACTTTTTGATCGTTTGCTGTTACCAATTATTTTTTTTGCAGTGGTAATTAATGTTGTGAATGTTGTAAATATTTATACTCCATTTTATAGTGGTAAGCTTCGGAAGCATGCGGATGTGTGACCAGTAGGAATATTTGGTTATTTTTTTATAGTGACGCGTAAGACCTCTTCGAGTGTTGTGACGCCGGCGATTGCTTGTTCAATGCCGATTTGGCGGAGCGTTTTTAGGCGTTTGCCCGCGATGTGCGTTTTAATCTGCTCAAGGTTCGACCCCGTGAGCAGGAGTGATTCAAGCTCGTAGTCTATGGGGAGAATTTCAAAAAGTCCAATCCGTCCCGCGTAACCGGTGTTATGACACAGCTCGCATCCCGCACCTTTGGTAAACTCAGTCCCTTGGGGAAGTTCGAGTTCACGCATAAGAGCTTCATGCGGTTTGTATGTTGTTTTGCAGTGAGGACAAATTTTTCGAACAAGTCGTTGGGCAATCACGCCGATCATGGCTGACGCAATGAGGAATCGCTCAATTTCCATGTTCATTAAGCGGACCAAGGCTCCGAGCGCGTCATTGGTGTGAAACGTTGAAAGTACGAGGTGTCCGGTCATACCCGCCTGGATGGCGATATCGGCGGTTTCTTTGTCGCGAATTTCTCCAACCATGATAATGTCGGGGTTTTGTCGGAAGAACGCGCGTAAACCTTTTGCAAAGGTAAGCCCGATGTCCGGGTTCACCTGGGTTTGCCTGACGTAGGGAAGTTTGTATTCGATCGGGTCTTCAAGTGTGATCACGCATTTTTCTATTGAGTTGAGAGTGTTGAGAAGAGAAAAGAGTGTGGTGGTTTTCCCGGAACCGGTCGGACCCGTGACCAGAATGATTCCAAACGGTTTTTGCGCCATGGTGTTGACGGTCGCGGTTTGTTCCTGGGTAAAACCGAGTTCTTCGAATGGAAGCAGAATTTTACTATGATCAAGCAGCCGGATAACCGCGTTTTCTCCGTGCGCGGAAGGGACGGTTGAAACGCGGAGATCGAGTTCTTTTCCTTCAATGATGATTTGGAATCGTCCGTCTTGCGGAAGGCGATTTTCCGAAATATCAAGATTCGCGAGTACCTTGACGCGAGAGATCATGGTGTCGCGTTCATGCAGCGGTTCGCGTCCCGCGACGGTAAGAATACCGTCAACCCGGTGACGGATCATTACATCCTCCGCGGTTGACTCAATGTGGATGTCGGACGCTCCATCGGTTATGGCTTTTTCAAAATAATATTCAAGCAAACCTTTTGTGGTGATGTCGGGTTGTTGTGGCATAGCGTTTATATTATGAGATTGGAAGCACTCAATCCCTTCACGTACCATCGTTTAACGTCACACGGGATTGAGCATGTAGGGTTCAATGTGTGTTACTAAATTATTTCCTTCGTCTCTGATGATAAGCGTTTGTGTGCTATAATGTTACCATATGCGATTTCGTAGGCAAAATAACTACTCTGACAGACGCGCGTCGTGGCACGGTACTGCGTTGGGGAGACGTACGCCTAATTTGCTCGATCAACGTGATTTTACAAAACCCACTCCATCCAAACCGCTTTGGACGATTGGCTTGTTGGTGTTTGTTTTGTTCGGCGCAGCTGCGTACGGAGGGCTCCAGTGGGCGCAGGAAAACTACTTTGAAGGAAGTCGTGTGTTGGGGGAGGCAACCTCGAATCAAGAATCAAGAATCAAGAATCAAGAATTAGGAATAGAAAATGTTAAAAACGTTCTTGGAATCGCTGCGTTGGGAATAAAAGCAGCTCCGTATGTTGATTTTTTTAATCAACTGTTGGGAGGAAAAGATTCGGTAAAAACATACTTGCTTGTGTTTCAAAATTATTCCGAGATGCGGCCGACTGGGGGATTTATGGGGAGCTACGCATGGGTGCGGATTGTTGGCGGCAGGCAGATCTCCTATGGAATTCCGGGCGGCGGGTTTTACGATCTCACGGGCTCTCGGTCTGTTCTGGTTGAGGCTCCGAAACCGTTTCAAATTTTTTCACCCATGGAACAAATTTGGAACTCGAATTGGTATCCGGATTTTCCAACTTCGGCAAAACGCATTGGGTGGTTTTACGTTAATTCCGGCCAGGACTCTGTTGATGGAATCATTGCCGTCACACCAAAGCTCCTAGAACAGTTGTTAGGGGTAACCGGCCCGATTGAGCTTCCGGAATATAACAAGGTGATAAGCGCGGAAAACGCGTACCGTGAGCTTCAAACACATGTTGAGTTTGAATATGACAAGGAAAAGAATCAGCCCAAAGAAATTATTTCTGTTTTGACACCGAAACTGTTGGAGCGACTCATGGAGCTACCGCACACGGAGTACTCAAGGCTTCTTGGGACAATCGCCGGGCTTCTCAGAAAAAAACACATCTTAGCGTTCGTGAGTGATGAGCAGGCGCAGGGATTTGTTCAGTCGCGGGGTTGGGATGGGAGAATGCTGCAATATGCAGATGAACGCGGTTCAGATTATTTGTCGGTTGTGCACACCAATATCGGCGGGGGAAAGACTGATGTTGTTGTTCGAACAACCGAAGATGTGCAAAAAGCACTCTTGTCCGATGGAACGCTTCGCACGACCGTGGTGATCACGCGTACGCATCAGGGAGATCCGTCGGATCCGCTCTTTGGATTGACCAATATTGATTATGTTCGCGTGTATGCTCCCAAAGGGGCAACATACGTGAGTTCGGAGGGGTTTGGCGAACTACCCAAGGAATTATATAAGGAGGTTGAATGGCAATCGGGCAGTGACGCGGGTCCTGAGACAATTGAGCGGGATGCTGTGGTGATTGAGCGTGATCATACCCGCGTTGTGACGGAAATGTTTGGACCGCTCGGAATGGTACCGGAACGAATATACACGTCTTTTGGAAATTGGATGATTGTCAAGCCGGGTGAGGTGGTTGTTGCCAGGCTGACGTTTGATGTGCCGGGATTTATACCTGAATCCGCTTTGTCGAGATCGGCTTTACGCAATGCGTTGGATATGTTGTCGTTTCAAAGGAGCCAGCCGGTTTATTCGTTGATATGGCAGAAACAGCCTGGATTGGACGCCGTTGATCAGCGGTTGACGTTTTTTGTTCCGAGCGGCCTGGAGCCTTTTGTCTCCGGCGTGAATCCTTCTCATGTGAGCCCCCGTGAACTTATTTGGAACACTACCTCTGACCAAGATCACGTGTTTGTGGTTGGACTTAAATGACGCGGATATGGTCAGATAAAACCCTAGTAGTAGCTCCGACACAACGTCGGGACACTACGGGGCAGGCATGGTAAGTATGAATAACATAAGAAATTTTTGTATCATTGCACATATCGATCCCCAGTAGCAGATCCGAACACGGATCGCTACGGGGCTTCGCATGGTTGTATGAACAACATAAGAAATTTTTGTATCATTGCACATATCGATCACGGAAAAAGTACCTTGGCTGATCGGCTTTTGGAATTGACGGGAACGGTGGAGAAACGAAAGATGAAAGAACGGTTACTCGACCGGATGGAGCTCGAGCGGGAGAGGGGAATTACGATTAAGTTGAAGCCGGTGAGGATGAAATATCGAGCCGAAAGCCGAAAGTCCATAAATTCTGAAAGTCAAGGTACTTCTTCGACTTCGCAAAGCCTTAGCTTAGGAAATATACCCCCTGAGCGAAACGTAGTGGAGTCGAAGGGTTTGGAACACGAATACATCCTCAACCTCATCGACACACCAGGACACGTTGATTTTAGTTATGAGGTGTCACGTTCACTTGCCGCGGTTGAGGGCGCCATTTTGCTGGTTGATGCCTCCCAGGGTATCCAGGCTCAAACCATTGCAAATCTTCATCTCGCTCAAACTCAGGGTTTGACCATTATTCCCGCGATCAACAAGATCGATCTTCCGAATGTGGATGTTGAGGGGGTTCGAGATTCGATGATGGCACTTTTGAAATGCAAACAAGAAGATGTGTGTTTGGTTTCGGGGAAAACGGGGCAAGGTGTACGAGAACTTTTGGAGGCGATTGTACAAAAAGTACCGCAACCACAATACCCCCTCTTGCATCTCCCCCTTCGAAAGGGGGAGACAATACAAAAAATGTCCTCCCCTTACGAAGGGGAGGAAAAAGGAGGGGTTATCTTCCGCGCGCTCATTTTCGATTCTGTCTTTGATGAGTATCGGGGTGTGGTCGCGTATGTGCGCGTGTTCAATGGATCTTTGAAGAAGGGCGACCATATTCATTTTATTGGAACAGATACGGACGCTGAGGTGCTCAATGTCGGGTACTTGGCGCCAGATTATATTCAAGGGACAGAATTGAAGGAGGGTGAAATCGGGTATGTCATTACCAATTTGAAAGAAGTCGTGAAGTGTAGTGTTGGAGACACCATACTTTCATTTCGAAACGAAATGAAAGAATTTCCAATTTTCAAATCCCAAGTTCCAAATAAATTCCAAATCCAAAATTCAAACAACCAAACAGAAACCATACAATCACTAGCCCTCCCTGGATACGAAGAAATGAAACCCATGGTCTTTGCCGGCTTATTTTCCGAGAGCGGGGAAGAGTATGGCAAACTTCGTTCGAGTTTGGAGAAGTTAAGGCTCACTGACGCGGCGTTACAATTTGAGCCCGAGCATTCCAAGGCCTTGGGTTTTGGGTTTCGGTGTGGATTCTTGGGGTTATTGCATCTTGATATTATTCGAGAACGTCTCGAGCGGGAGTATGATTTGGATCTGGTGATTACCGTTCCTTCCGTGGGGTATCGTGTCTTCACAAAAACCCCACCGAAAGACGGGGAATATGTGTTGGTTAAGTCTCCTCAAGAACTTCCAGACCCGACATTGATTGATCATGTTGAAGAACCCATGGCTCGAATGGAGATTTTGGTTCCGACCCATTTGGTCGGGAAAGCGATGGGAGTGTTCACGATGTATGAGGGTACGTATGAAGGGACAACCTACATCACCGAACACATGGCAAATCTAGAATACCTCATGCCACTCTCGGAAATTTTGATCGATTTTTATGACAATCTCAAAAGCGCGACTAGTGGATATGCATCCATGAGTTACGAGTTGTTTGGGTTTGAAAAAACGGAAATTCAAAAAATGGACATTCTGGTCGCTGAAGAGCCTGTTGAAGCGCTTGCCATGATTGTGTACAAACACCGCGCGCAGGACGTTGGCAGAAGGATTGTTGAAAAGTTAAAAGAACATCTTCCGAGGCAAATGTTTGAAATTAAACTCCAAGCGGCGATTGGGGGGAAAATTGTCGCCGCCGAGCGTCTGTCCGGTATGAAGAAAAATGTGCTCGCAAAAATGTCAGGAGGGGATTATACCCGCAAATTGAAATTGATCCAGAAACAGAAAAAAGGAAAGAAGAAAATGATGGCCATGGGCCGCGTCCGCATCCCCCAGGAGGTGTATTTGGAGATTCTGAAGCGTTAGTAAGGGGCAATGAAGCTCAAGAGCAGGAAGCTTAGAATAATAATGAGACTCACGGCGACCCAGGTTGTTTTGAGTGTTTTTCGGTTCATAGTATAATAATGCAAGTGTAAAGGGTAAAGGGTTATGTGTAAAGTCTAAAAGTCTGTAAAGTCCATAAAGTCAATAAACAAGTTGCTTTACGGACTTTCAACTTTAGGCTTTATGGACTTGTGTTACTATGTCATTTGTTGACCGGCTCATACAAGAGGATGAGGACTTAGTGATGTTTGTCAGGCATTATCCCGCTTCTTATGTAGTGAAAGCCATCGTGCTTTTTATCTATTTTCTGCTTCCGTTTTTTTTCTTGTTTCCGTTATGGGACGCTGGGATTGTGGGAAGAATCGTATTTTGGCTCCTGTTGATTTCGGCTTTGCTTATGATTGTTCGGTTTTGGGCTGTTGTGTATTTTAATTCACTCATTATCACGGATCGAAGAATCATTGAGATTCATCAGAAAGGATTGTTTGAACAACACGTTTCGGAGATGCAGTATGACAAGGTTCAGAATATTTCCTACGCGAAAAAGGGATTGTTTCAAATGTTGTTGGGGTATGGATCGGTGTACGTGCACAGCTCAAGCCAGGCAAAACCCATAGAGATTAAGCATGTCCACAATCCCCGCGAGGTTCGGGAGATGATTGTTAGGCTCATGGATGAACGTACGGTCGATCATGGTAGTCGAGCGAGGCAGGACGGAGAAGATGAAGGTGAAGTTGAGATCATTGAAGAACAGCGCTTATGAAAGCCACGCGACGAAACCATTTGCGGCACATATTATCATCTCGCCTGGTAACCCTTGGGTTGGTTTGTTTGGTGCTGTTGATCGGATGGTTCGTGACAGGCGAAGTGGTTGCGCATAATGAACTGCGGTCCTCAACGCGGCTTGTGCAATCACGGTACGAAGAGGCGCTGACAAAACGCGGCGAGCTTGAGAGAATCCTTACAATTATTGAACGTCCTGAATTTATTGAGGCTGAGGCAAAACGAAAGCTCAATATGAAAAAAGCAGGGGAAAGTGTTTTTGTGATTGGAGAACACGAACAGGAACAGGAGAGGTCGCCGGCTCAGGAGCGCGAACCGGAAGCACGGGCAGAAGATTGGTTTGAGTTTTTGGGGTTCTAGCCCGATACACCCTCTGGCGCGGATTTGTCCACCCCACTACGTTGGGGAGGACAGAGGAGGGGTGCTTGTGGTATAATTTTATTATTATGTTATCCACAATTACATTGGTTTTTTGGATTGTATCAGGATTGCTTGCGGTAAGCGTATGTTTGTATAACGCTCACAAAACTCGCGGTGGAAGGCTTTCTGGCGGATTTACGGGTTTGGCAATTGGAGCAGCGTTTCTTGATGCGGCCGCGATCACCATCACGTTTGCTCCCCGATCATGGGATCCTGTGTATGTGCAATTTGCCCACGACATAGGATTTGTGATTGGGTTCATATGTATCTTGATGGCGGCGAATCGTTTCCGAAAAGCAATGATGGGAATTTAAAGGGTCTATAAAGTCGAAAGTCCATAAAGTCATAAAAGCAGTTTGATGTTTTGACTTTACAGACTTTACAGGCTTTACAGACTTTTGACTCGTATGTCTGACAACACCGAACAATACAAACAACTCATGACGGATGTGATTCAGAAGCAGGTCGTCATTTTAGGTCCGCAGATCGCGTTGCTTAAGGCAAAGAATGTGCAGGGCATTGCAATTGATGATCAGGGGCGTGTGACTTCTATCATGGGCGAACCTCAAGAGATTTTGCAAAAGCTGGTGAATGAGTATGTTGCATTGTCGGGTGAGATTGTAAAAAAGGCGATGGAGCCGCTGTTGAATAAGTACCCGAGTATTAAAGTTTAAATTCCAAATTCCAAGCACCAAATCACAAACAATATTCAAATTCAAAATTCTAAAATTCAAACTTTCGGTAGATTTGAACTTTGGATTTTGGTCATTAGTATTTGTTTGGAATTTGGGATTTGTAATTTGGAATTTTCTGTATTATGCAAATTGAGCGCGCCTACGTCGGCACATGGTTTCCTCGGACTTTCTTGCACTTAAAGGAACTTTTTTTGTTTTTTCACCATAGGCGGGGAGTCTCCGGGCTTGATCAAAAACGCATAAAAGAATATTGGAAATCACTCGCGCCCCGCAACGTCGAACTTCATGAGGAACGCGACTTTGATCATCTAGTGGTTCAGTGTGGCCAGATTAATCTTTCGATTACAGAAGACGGTATATTGCTTCTCAGGTCTGAAAGCGCTCGACCAAAACAAACGCTCGAACAACTCGAGTCGTTTTATGTTACTCGGCTCGGGCCGGCGATAACCTATCTGTTTAGCCGCGGAGCTCCGCTCCCCAAAGAACTAGCAAACATCCAGGAAGTATACCCAATCCCACTCGTGGTGAAGCAGCTTTCGAGTGATGAGATTGAAGATATTTTCCGCGAATTTAACGACAGTGTTGTTTCGACCGCATTTTCTCCGAGCATTCATGTGCTATCAGGGGAGAAAGTGATTGTGTTGAATGTCCAGGGAGGATCACTGTTCGCGGATGACATCCGCATGGAGGACCTGATCCGGTATATTGTGTTTTTCAGGGAGTTTGAGGGTCAGCTCGCTGGATATCTTGAACTACATAGAATGTTATGGGATCGGGTTTCTCAGATTCGTGAGTCAGGAACGGTACGGTATAAAGATTTTCCAGCGATACGAGAAGAAATGTTGGAATTTTTAAAGTCGATCTCTTTCGTGAAAGCAAGGCTTGGACAAATGGATGATATTATGCGCGAGCGCGAGACCATGACCCAGCCCGAATTCCGTGAAGAGTTGACCCGAATCGGACTGTATCGTTTCGATGCTCTTAAGGCGGAACGTGGGTATATTCAAAATCTGTGGAGTATGACTGAAGATTATTCCAAGGGTACTTTATCGCTTCTGGATTCATTGTTCTCCGAAAACACGCAGCGAGAATTGCAGGCTTTGAAACTTGTGACGGTGATTGCCGCGGTCACGAGTTTTTTTGGAATGAACATCGGATTCCCATGGGAGGATCGTTGGCCGGAGGTGGTGAACAGCTCATTGTTTGTTGTCGGGTTGATTTTTTTTATTGTCATCGGTTTTCATTGGGTATTGCAACGAGTTATTTATAACCGTTATTTCACGATTCATTCAGATTCGTATGCACCGAATGGTCAGCAGAAGAAACGTACTCGCATATGACATACACGTGGCTTTTGGTATTATTCGTGAGCGCCGGAATCGCCATAGTCGTTTCCGTGATTGTGGTTCTTCGTAGCCGCGCGCTTACCTCGACTCTTATCGTGCGTGAGCGCGAGATGAATTCGCGTCTCTATGAACTTGCGATTTTAAAAGAGCTGCAGGATCGATTTGGTTACTCGCTTAATGTCGCGAAAATTGTTGATATTATTTCAGGAAGCTTGAAACAGTTTATTGATTTTTCGGTCATTTCTTATGTGCTGGTTGAGCCTGAGCGGTTGTATTTTAAGTGTCATCTTGAGGAGTCGGTTCAACGCGAGTTTGTCGATGAAATGAGGCAGCGGATGCTGGCTTCTCTTTCCGCTCTCACAAGTCCAGAGATCGCAACGAGGCGGATAGATGAAACACTCACGGGGGCGATATTGACTGAGGAGCTCAAGCGCCCGATCGCTTCCTTTTTCAATATCCCTTTGTCCATTGGAGATCGGATGGCGGGTGTGCTGACGGTGGCTTCGACCAAAGAGGGGAAGTTTCAAGATGACGATGTGACGATCATCTATAAGATCGTGAAGCAGGCGTCGCAGGCGGTGAGCCGGCTTGAAGACGTGCTCAGGGTTGAACAGGAAAAAGTAAATGCGATGGTAGAGTCGCTTGGGGACGGGCTTTTGATGGTTGATCCCGATTTTCGAATCATCGTTGCAAACCCCGCGATAAAAAAGCTTGCCTGCGTTGACTCCGCGTGCGAGTTAACCATTTTTCACCTCATTGATACGTTGGGAAAGAAACTCGATATTCGGGGACAGCTTGAAGAAAGCATTAAATTAAAAAAGGCGTTGGTTTCACGCGATGTGTATATTGGTAACGCCTGTTTTGAAGTGTTTATTGCTCCGGTGGAGTCACCGCGAACGAACGTGGGTTTTGGGGCGGTTGTGGTGTTTCATGACGTGACACATGAAAAAGAGCTTGAGCGGTTGAGGCAGGATTTTACATCTATGATGGTGCACGAATTGCGTTCCCCGTTAGATGGAATTCACAAAATATCATCCATTTTGGCAAAGGAAAGCGCTCGAGGGGGTAGTAGAAGCTCGCGCGTTCCGTCGCCCCCTATGCGCCGTAAAGAATTTCGTGAAATGATTGATCTTATTGGGAAGAGCTCGGGAGACATGCTGATGCTGGTCTCCGATCTTCTTGATGTCGCAAAGATAGAGGCTGGAAAATTTACTGCGTACCCGCAGCAGCTTAACGTTATGGAGTTGGTGAAAGAGCGTTTTGAGTATTTTACCAGGATTCCCGATCATGCTACACTTAATTTTGACGCGAATATTGGAACAGATGTGACGATTCAAGGGGATCCGATGCGGCTGAAGCAAGTGCTTACCAACCTGCTCACCAACGCCTTTAAGTTTACGTTGCCAACAGGTCGGGTAACACTCTCGGTATTTTCCCATCAGAAGGGCAAGCGATTTTCGGATGAAGCTGCGAAGCCCGATCTTCACTGGTTTAGTAGTGATGTTACGGGCGAAACACTTGAGAATTGTGTTGTTATTGGTGTGACTGACACCGGTGAGGGGATTGAGACTGAAAAGCTGCCTGAGTTATTTAACAAGTTCAAGCAACTCCAGACAAAGTCAGAGAAACGAGGAACGGGTTTGGGATTGATCATTGCAAAAGGAATTATTGAAGCTCACGGAGGAATCATTGGAGTTGGATCGGAAAAAGGAGTGGGAAGCACGTTCTTTTTTACATTGCCAATTCGCATGGGGTAATGTGAACGCGTTTTTATGCCTGATTACATGTACTCAATCACAATAAGCACAACTATTAAAGAAAGAGCCTGTAGAACATTTTTTGAATTTGTTCGATTTATTTTTGTTCAAGCACTTCTCATTGGGCTTTTGATTTCTCCTACTATGGTTGGTGCCCAATGGGGTGAAAACTTAAACGTCGGACCAGGGTTTGGGACAGGTGATCCCATCGAAGTTGTGATCGATTTTATTAATATTGTCTTAGGGTTTCTTGCACTCATAGTGTTTGTCATTATCTTGCTTGCTGGATTTAACTGGATGACGTCTGCTGGTGATCCGGGTAAAATTAAACAATCCCAGGCCCGGATTAAAGCCGCTATTATTGGCTTGATTGTGATTATTTTTTCTTGGGCGATCGCATCTTTTGTCTTTAATGTTTTAAAGAATGTGTGAAAGTTTTTTTCAAACATTGCACGCATATTAATTGTATCTATGATAAAAAATAACAAACCATCTATTCTTGTGGTCGAGGACGAACAAACGTTATTGAAAGCAGTCACCTACGCGCTTAATGAAGCTGGATTCAATGTTTCTTCTGCGATTGATGGTGAGTCCGCGCTTGAAAAAGTCAGGGAAAAACCCGATCTGGTGCTGTTGGACATCATCATCCCGCGAAAATCCGGTCTTGAAGTTTTGAAAGAAATGAAAGCTGATCCGGCGTTAGCAGACATTCCAGTATTGCTTCTCACAAATTTGTCAGATGATGATTCAGTTAGCCAGGGGATTGCACTGGGTGCTCGAGGGTATTTGGTTAAATCGAATTACGATCTTGAGTCGGTTGTGGCAAAGGTGAAGGAAGTGTTGAAAATTAAATGATTTAAATATTCATATGAAAAACTCTGAAGTAGCTCGAGAAAAAAGGTCGTCAAAAGCATTGGCATCGGAAATCCCCGAACTTCGAGAGGATACTGTGCTTGATCAAATGGAGAGCATCATGAGGCAGTATTTGGTGGCTCTGCGGTTTGTTAACCGTTATCAAGTGGGACTTTACGTAGCGGCCCAGCAACCATTCTCAAATAAAGAAGTTGAGCGTCATCGTATTGATGCTCCAGAAAGATTCGCTAAAGCTTGGGCGAACTATGAACACAGAAAACAGACGAACAGGGCTTTGAGAGACCTTGCTGATGAATCAGTTGAGTTACCGTCTGATCAAAAGTATAAAGGCGCTTTGGCGTATCTTCGGAGGATGGAAAACACCAGTGGTCCGTTGTTTAAGTTGCTTAAGCAATCCGGTGCACAGAGAATTGAGGATTTTGAGCGAGGAATGTGGATCAAGTTTCTTGAAGATGAATACAAAAAGGGTCGATTACGGGGAGGAAGTAAGGATGAGTATGATCAGTCGCTCACAGAAATGAACGAATATATTGGAAAATTCAATGAACAACGAATAATCCGAAAGATTGAAGAAGATATTCGTGGTTTACGATTTCAGATAAACGATTATCGACATTTTATCGAAGCGAGTCACAAATCAAGGGAAAGTTCGATGATTGAATTGAAAAAAGGTTTGGGGGAGATTAACAAAATGATAAGAACAATGGTAAAGCAAAGCGGTCCCATTCCAGAGATTGACGAGAAAAATATTACCACGTGGTATGAAACGTTAGTTAATGAGTATAGATCATTAGGTCGGACTCTGACTGAAAAAGTACATAATCGCAGTAGGAGGAGTTTGATTGATAAGGTGACGACATATGAAATTCGTGAACGGCTTCGTCAATTACAACAAATAACTGATCGGATTCAAGAAAGTCAGGCTTGGTTAGAAAGTCGTTCTCGAAAGTTGATGCATACTTTAAATGAACAAAATATCGCAGGAGTCGCGGGACATATATTACACGGTGACAATGCAGAATTGAAACAACAATTTGCAACACAAGTTATTGGTGCGCTAGATGATTTGTTTAAAGCGGTTCCAGAATGTAGGAACATCCTATTAAGTTCAGAATACATTAAAATCGCATATGGTATGAAAAGGAAATAGGGGGGGCGGTTTGATTATTCATGAAATTATGATCAAAATCGCAATCAACGGCTTCGGTCGTATTGCTCAGTAGGCGTTTACCATGATAACCTATGATCCAGCTTTCAAACGAACAGCAGAATAAGATTCAGGAAATCGGCAGGAGTCATGACCTCAAATTGCTGGTTCTCTATGGGTCTCGTGCAAAGGGAACAGCAAATGTCCAAAGTGATGTTGATGTTGCCGTGCTGGGGAATCAGGGTATTGACGCTGACGGATACAGCGCGTTATATCAAGAGCTTTCTAAACTTTTCGGGAATACATTGGACCTGAAGAGTTTGCATAACACAAATGTGCTGTTTAAATATCAGGTGATGAAAGATGCTATTCTTTTGTATGGAAAACATTTAGATTTTGTCAAGTTTAAAGTGTACGCGGTGAACGCGTATGTGGACGCGAAAAGTTTGTTTCGTTTGCAAGAACAGCTAGTGAATCAAAGAATTGATTCGCTTGCAGGAACTTTGTAAGCACGATGAATATGTTTGATCAGACGTTTATCCAAGAAAAAATCGATCTCATCAGCCGCGATTTGAAGCGCTTGGAGGAATTTCGAGATTTTACCATTGACGAGATGGCGAAGGATTACGTTCGGTTTGCCGCACTTAAAAATTTCATGGTTGAGATTATCGGGCGCGCGATTGACATCAATCAACATCTTATTTTGGAGAACGCGGTTGTGACAGAATCGGCGCCATTGACATACTCGGAAACGTTTTCGTATCTTGGAAAGAGCGGAGTCCTACCAACTGATTTTGCGAAAGAAATTTCCAAGAGCGCGGGATTCCGAAACGCCATCGTCCATGATTACAATAACCTGGATAAGGGTATTGTTTATAGAAGTGTTGGTGAGGCGATTGATCAATATGCGGAATATTGTAAACACATTTTGAAATTTTTGAAAGAAAAAAATACATGATATCATGATATTATGATTCGAATTGCTATTAATGGTTTTGGTCGAATCGGTCGCCAGGCGTTTAAACTTCTTTTGGAAAAGAAGGGTGTTGAAGTTGTTGCGATCAATGATCTGACGGATGTTGAGACACTTGCAACGCTCCTCAAATACGACACGGTGTATGGGGTGTACCCAAAGCAAGTCACTAGTCAGAAAGTCATAAAGTCAGAAAGTGACAATGCATCATTGTCATCCCGAGCGAAGGCGCGAGCCGAAGTCGAGGGATCTCATTCGGGTGGGGACAACAATCAACCGGGGTATATCATTATCGATGGCAAGAAATATCTTGTTCTTTCAGAAAAAGAACCAGAAAAGTTACCGTGGAAAGCTTTGAAGGTCGATGTTGTGTTGGAATGTACGGGGCGTCTCACGAAGGGTGGTGCCGCCCAAGCGCACATCACTGCCGGTGCAAAGAAGGTGATTGTCTCTGCTCCAACGTCAAATGAAACAAAAACCTATTTACTCGGTGTTAATGTTGAGAAGTATAAAGGTGAGAGTGTCATATCAAATGCCTCGTGTACAACGAACTGCGTTTCTCCTGTTGCGTCTGTCATGCATGAAGCTTTTGGAATTAAAAAGGCGATGATGACAACGGTTCACGCGTACACGGTTGAACAAAACTTGGTGGATGGTCCGACGCCGCCTCTGCATCGCGACCTTCGTCGAGCTCGAGCTGCGGCCCAAAACATCGTTCCAACATCAACGGGCGCAGCGGTTTCAACAACGGAAGTATACCCTGAACTCAAAGGAAAGTTTGATGGAATGGCACTTCGTGTTCCCGTGGTTTGCGGTTCAATTACGGATTTTACATTTTTATTGAGTAAACAGGTGACAGGTGAGCAGGTGAACAAGGTATTTCTCGAAGCGGAAAAGAAATCTCGGTACAAAGGAATTCTCGTGACAACCACGGATCCCATTGTTTCGCATGATATTATTGGCAACCCTGCTTCCGCGATCGTCGATCTAACACTTACCAAGGTGGTTGATGGAGATTTGGTCAAGGTGGTCGCCTGGTATGATAATGAATTTGGTTACTCAAATCGTTTGGTTGAGATGGCAATGAGAATAGTGAAAAATGATTAAAGCGTAAGTGTCGTGGATAATGAGTAATAGGCTATGTTTTATTTGACCGCTGGAGATTCCAGCGGTTTTTTGGCCCGTGCTAAAAGGGGGGAAATGTGGTAGTATGACAATACGGAATAACGTGTTGGGTATCAGGTATTATTCGTGATACATAATACCAAATACATGATACTGAATTCGATATGCGCCTGAAAACACTCACTGATATTGACGTTCGGAATAGAGTCGTCATGCTACGAGCTGATTTTAATATTGAGGCTGAACCTGACGACTCGTTTGCGCCATGGGAAGAATTTAAAATTCGGAGTATTTTCCCAACGCTCGAATTTTTGTTGAAACGTCGTGCAAAGATTATTATCGTTTCACATCGAGGAAGACCGACGGGCGTTGATCCATCATTGAGCCTCGAGCCAGTCGTTGAACATTTTAAAAAGATGGTAGGAGCATCGAGTAATACGATTCTTCGAAAAGCTCAGGACGACGTATTATTCGCTCCGTCGATCTATCACGTCAAACCAGACGTGCTGAAGCCCGGTGTTATTGTTGTCGCGGAAAATATTCGGTTCCAGAGAGGTGAAGAACTGGGTGATTTGAAATTTGCAAAGTCGCTTGCCGCTTTGGCTCAAGTTTTTGTGAACGACGCGTTTTCTGTTGTACATCGCAGGGATTCGTCAGTTTCCAAGGTTCCGACTTTGATTCCGTCCGCGGCAGGGTTGGCGCTCAGCGACGAATTTAGCAGGTTGCGTCAGCTGGTGATGAGACCTCCGCGTCCATTTTCAGTTGTCCTTGCAGGTGGTAAGGCTGATACGAAATTTGAACTTATCGAGCCACTATTAAAGCGCGCGGATTATTTTTTTATTGGTGGCACGATTGCAAACACGTTTTATGAAGCAGCGGGATTCGAAATTGGCGCTTCGCAATATGAAGAATCCTATGTGTCAAAAGCAAAGCGTTTTGTTTCTTCTCCCCGGATGCTTTTTCTTGATGATTCGTTAAAAGAACCGTTGGTCGTTGATCTCGCAAGTGCGAGAGGAAGGTCGCTGGCAAATTTTTCAAAAAGGCTTTTATTGCCCTGTGATGTGGGTGTTGGTATAATGAAAAGAGGCGAGCGAAGAGACCTGAAAGTCAGTAATTCACTTCGGCTGCCTGAAGATGAGTCTATATTAGATGCGGGAAACGAGACAAGTGAGTTTCTCGCGTACCTTGTGAAGCGTTCAAAACAGGTCATGTGGAACGGTCCCTTGGGATACTTTGAACATTCCGCGTTCGCCGATGCCACGAAACGGTTCGTTCACACGATCTCAACTACGTCCACAAAGGTGTTGTTAGGGGGTGGGGAAACGGTTTCCGCATATTATAAATTTGGAGGATCATTTCGAAGGAATGTTTCACTTTCGACTGGGGGAGGAGCGATGTTGGAATTTTTTCTCAATCAAAAACTTCCGGGGTTGGTGCCGTTGATGAAATAGGAAATTCCAATCTACAGATTGTTAGAAATAGGAGAGTTTAAGATTTATTGTTTTGATCGATTTGAATTGACGTTATGAAACCATCTCATACTTCCATTACTTCCGTCACCGCGATTCCGTTGTTTGGTGTTGATCGCAATCCAGCGGTTCGCGCGTATGTGACAACGTCGTCGGGCTGTAGGGGAGTCGCGGAGTGTTCACTGGGGAACGTAGACGCTTTGACCCAGGAAGCGTGCGTTCATTATATTTCAACCACCGCGCGCAGGGCGCTCGTTGGGCGAGACGCGCTTGATCAGGAGCGGGTTGATGCATCTCTGATGGTGCTTGATGACAAAGCGCGGCATGCATTTGGTCCTGAACCCCTCAAGCACGCCCTGCGTGCGGTTTCGATTGCTGTTTTGCGCGCGGGAGCGTCAGAGGTAAACTCAACGCTTATTGATCGTATTGAAGCGTTGATCGGAAATAAATCACAACCAAGTTCTCGTGGGCATAAACGATTGCCCGCTCCCATTGTTTCGGTGGTATTTGGGAACGTTTCTGGTGATACGGAACTCGATTTTTTTGAATATGCCATTTTGCCGGCGCGCGGCGGGGGGCTATTCCGCCGTCATCGCAATCGGGTTGTTGATGAGCTAAGCGCGCTCCATCGCGTCGTGATGTCGATTGGGCGGATTTTTGAACGTAACGGCATGGGGTCGCGCGCCGGTCGCGCAGGCGGTTACTCCGTCCCTCTGGACTCAACAATGAACATGTTTGATTGGACGCTTGACGCGATTCGGGAGTCAGGATTGACCCCCAACGAAGATGTTGCGCTGGGAATCGACCTTGGCGCCTCAACGTTGTTCGACAACCGTGTGGGCGAATATGTGATTAAGTCAGGGCACCAGTTTTTAAAACGCGGGGAATTAACTGAGCTCTTGTTGACGTGGATGGAAACGTATCCGATCTCCTACGTGCAAGATCCTTTTGATCAAGACGATTGGAGCGCGGTGATTCAATTTCGTTCAACACTTGAACAGCGCCGCCGTTTTGCACAAAGTAACTCCGTTACTGTTGCCTTAGAGCGGGCGTTGGATGAAGGCGTCAGCGCTATTCGGCACGCGGCACGGGTTGGATCATGTGAAACAATCGTTATTTCTGTTTCAGGGGTTCATACGGTTTCTGAGATGATTCATCGCGTACGTGAAGCTGTCATGAACCGCATGGAGGTAGTTGTTTCATGCGTTAACGAGCGCGCTTCGGATTCGTTTGGCGTTGATCTTGCGGTCGGGCTTGGTGCGCATGGCTTGAAGGCCGGCTCGCTCATCAGCGGCGATTCACTAATGCGTTGGAATAGGCTGGTTGAGATTGAAAAAGAAATGCAATATCCAAATTACAAATAACAAATCTCATGGTTCGACAAGCTCACCATGACATCTTCTTATTGTCGTCCTGAGCCTGTCGAAGGATGGATTTTGGTCATTGGAATTTGTTTGTGATTGGGTGCTTGGAATTTGAGGTTTCTGCGTTTAACTGAAGAATGTGTTGATTATGAAAGAGCAAAAACGGTACCATCCATTTGTACTTGTCATTCTCGATGGTTGGGGGATTGCTCCCGGGAGTAACTCCAATCCCATCACACTTGCTCACACACCGATTTTTAAGAAACTTTGGGAAACCTATCCGAGCACAACGCTTGCTGCGTCCGGAGCCGCGGTTGGGCTTCCTGAAGGTCAAGAGGGGAATTCGGAAGCGGGGCATCTAAACCTGGGGGCGGGGCGCATTGTACTTCAAGACGCTGTATGGATCTCAAATAGCATTAAGGATGGTACGTTTTTCAAAAATACGGCGTTCCTTGAGGCATCAAAATCAGCGCATAAGAACAACGCGTCTGTTCATCTCATAGGACTGCTTTCTGGTTACAACAGCGGACATTCTCAACCCGATCATCTTCAGGCCCTGTTGGAGTTTTTTCGTGATCAAGGGAATAAACGAGTGTTTCTTCATTTGTTTACCGACGGCAGGGATACACCGAAATTTTCCGCCGAGGGATTGTTTGCAAATCTCAACAAGCTTCTTCAACACAATGAACAAGTTGTGACGGTCATGGGGAGGTTGTATGGTATGGACAGGAAAAAAGATTGGAGACACACTGAACTCGCGTATCGCGCATTGGTTTCCGGACATGGCCGGTTTGCGCAAAATCCGGAGGTTGCGTTAAAAGAAGCGTACAAACAGGGCGAGTCAGATGAATTTGTTGTGCCGACAATTATTGGAACAAAGGGGACGTTTCGAGCGACGCGCGTGCGGAGCGGAGATTCGGTTGTGTTTTTTAATTTGCGATCCGACCGCGCTCGTCAGCTGACCAAGGCGTTTGTGCAACCCAGCTTTCAGTCGCAAAACCCGGGGAGTTTTAAGCGCATTCCATTGTTAAAGGATTTGACCTTCGTAGCAATGACTGATTTTGGACCTGATCTACCCGGCGTACTGACGGCATACCCATCTCGAGACGTGCATATGAGTCTGCCGTTTGTTTTGGGCGACGTGCGCCAGATGTATATTGCTGAAAGCGAAAAATATGCGCACATGACGTATTTTTTTAACGGTGGGTATGCCAACCCGGTTGCGGGGGAACAACGAATCATGGTACAGTCTCCAAACGTTCCTTCGTATGACTCAACCCCGGAGATGGCTGCGCGTGAGATTACGAAGGTTGCCGTGGAGCATCTCGAGCACAAACTGATTGACGTGATTGGGATCAATTACGCGAACGCAGATATGGTAGGACATACCGGAAATTTGAAGGCTGGCATTCAGGCGGTTGAAGCTATTGACGCGAGTCTTGGAGAGCTCTTCGAAGCTGTGAGGCGCCGTCGTGGTGTGCTTTTGATTACCGCCGATCACGGGAATATTGAAGAGATGGTCGATTTGAACTCGGGTGTTGTAAATACGGAACACTCAACGAATCGCGTCCCATTTTTATGCGTTGACACGAGGGTTTCCGCGCCGGAGTATTTGCTTCGGCCTGATGGCGTGCTTGCGGACGTCGCTCCGACAATGCTTGAGTTGATGGGAAGAATAAAGCCCGATGAGATGACGGGGAAGTCATTGATCATAAAAAGATCAAAAGTCAAATCTCAAAATGCAAAATGAACATGTAAAATTTAGAATTTTTTGATGTATCATTTTGATTTTTGATATTTGCATTTTGAATTAGTTTACATTATGCGTCGACCATTTGTATTGATGATTTTGGACGGCTGGGGGGTTGCCCCCGCAAGCCGCGGAAATGCCATTACGTCTGCGGAGACACCGGCGTTTGATTCGTTTACTCAAACTTATGTAACGACGACCGTTCAGGCGGCTGGAGAAGCGGTTGGGCTTCCGTGGAGCGAGCAGGGTAATTCTGAAGTTGGACATACAAATATCGGTGCCGGAAGGGTGGTGTATCAGGACCTTCAGCGTATCAATCAATCCATTGAAGACGGAACGTTCTTTGAGAACAAATCGTTTCTGAAAGCTTTTTCTTGGGCGAAAGAACGCTCAGGCGCGCTTCATTTGATTGGGCTTCTTTCAAACGGCGGCGTACACGGTTCGCTGGATCATCTCATTACTCTTGTTGATTTTGCAGACCGCGTCGGTGTCGGGCAAATTTGGATTCACGGGATTCTCGACGGCAGGGATACACCGTTTAACAGTGGAGTACATTATGTGAAAACGCTTTTAGAGCATTGCAAGTCCAACCCTCGGGTGGAGCTCGCCTCTTTGGTTGGTCGGTTTTACGCGATGGACCGCGATAACCATTGGGACCGAACTCAAAACGCTCATGAGCTCATCGCGTCAGCACGCGGCACGAGTGTAAACGACATGCTGTCAGGTCTTGAGCAGCAATATGCATCGGGCGTATTTGATGAATACACCCCAGCTCTTGTCCATCGGTCGTATCAAGGGATCAAGCCGGATGATGTCGTTGTGTTTGCCAATTTCCGCTCTGACCGCGCGCGTCAGCTTACTCGTTCTTTTGTGATTCCTGATTTTGAACCGTTTAAACGGGTTCTTGAGCCCCCACCCGTGTTCGTCACCATGACCGAATACGAAAAAGGATTGCCTGTAGATGTCGCGTTTGCGCTGGGGAATGTGACACGTCCTTTGTGCGAGGTGATCGCGGAGGCGGGCCTTTCCCAGTTTCATATCGCTGAAACGGAAAAATACGCTCATGTAACTTATTTTTTAAACGGAGGACGCGAGGAACCGTTTGAACGACAGATCAATGTTATGATTCCTTCTCGTCAGGTGGTTTCTCACGATGAGCACCCGGAAATGATGGCTGATGAAATCACCAAACGCGTTGTGAAAGAACTTCAGGAAGGGACGTTTGATGTTTACGTAATGAATTACGCGAACGCTGACATGGTCGCGCATACGGGGAATTTGGGCGCGACCATTGAGGCTATTGAGGTGCTTGACCGCTCTATGAAAGACGTGGTTGAAGCAGCCCTATCGCGAGACGGGGTGGTGTTGATAACCGCAGATCATGGTAACGCGGAGGAGTTGATTAAATCCCAAACGGGCGAGATTGACAAGGAGCACTCCACAACTCCCGTCCCTGTGATTGTGATTGGGAGAGAGTTTCGTCTTCCGCAAGAGCGTTCCGGCGCTGAGCGTCTTGATTTGTCAAAACTGGTTCCGTCGGGTGTGCTGGCTGACATCGCGCCAACCGTATTGAAGATTTTAGGATTGCAAAAACCAAAAGAAATGACAGGACGATCGTTAGTGTAAATTCAATTTCTAATTTCTAATTTCTAAACAATTATTAATGGTCAATTTTCGGTCATACTTGGATAATTCGATTTTTGGTTTAGACATTCGTTGGAAATTAGGTCAATTAGGAATTAGAAATTCTGTATGATTCATTCCCTTATTCAACTTGATAAATCATGGACCCTTGCCATTAACTCGCTCGCGGGGAGATGGAACACACTTGACGTCGTTGGAGTTTTTGCGTCCGAATACTTGATCTTTATATTGTTTTTTGTGACCGCGGCCTGGGGTTGGTATCGCGTAAAACATGCCGGACTTGGGGCAGCTGTTATTGCCGCCGTGATGAGTCAGTTGTTTAAACGTGTTATTTCACTGTTTTATTTTCGTCAACGTCCGGAAATCGCTCGATTGTTTAACCATCTTCCGTACGACGCGTCGTTTCCATCAGGACATTCGTCGGGGGCGTTCGCGATGGCGTTTGTCGTCCTTTTGCTTTCAAACGGGAAATCCAGATTCGGGTGGGTTTTGTTGGCGGGCGCGGCGTGTGTCGCTCTGGGGCGGGTATTTGAAGGAATGCATTACGTGAGCGATGTGGTCGCGGGTATTTTTTTTGGATGGCTTTCAGCGTGGATAGGAGTGAAGTTGGTAAGCGCCAAATTTCAAGTTACAAATCCCAAATAAATCACAATGACCATGGTTCGACAAGCTCACCATGACAAAAATGAATGTCGCCCCGAGCCTGTCAAAGGATTGAATTTGGAAAATATTTGTGATTTGGTGTTTGGAATTTGTGATTTAAAAGTATGTCTCATCCCCGTAAATGTTTTCGATTATTCAAATGGTTGTTTCTTCCACTGATCTTGTTTTTTTGTTTTCTTGTTTTTTTGTTCTATGCCCCT
>CAYYDP010000005.1:0-45365 GCA_964470645.1 uncultured Gammaproteobacteria bacterium | reverse complement strand
TGGGACCTTCTCCAGCCCCAGGATGCGATGAGCCGACATCGAGGTGCCAAACCTGGCCGTCGCTATGGGCGCTCGGGCCAGATCAGCCTGTTATCCCCGGAGTAGCTTTTATCCGATGATCTCCGCGTCTCCTTTTTGAGCGCGTCAGTTCACTAACTTCGACTTTCGTCTCTGCTCGGCGCGTCAGCCTTGCAGTCAAGCTGGCTTATGCGTTTGCACTATCTCCCGGATTTCCATCCCGGGATAGCCAACCTTTGTAAACGCCTCCGTTACCCTTTGGGAGGCATCCGCCCCAGATAAACTACCCATCAGCTACTGTCTCTTCGAAGGCTAGTCACCACCGAAGGTTAGACATAAAAAAGATTCAGGGTGGTATCTCACTGGTGCCCGAAGGCTCCCACCTATGCTCAACAGAAGATTTCTTATGCCAATAGCAAATTGTAGTAAAGCTTCACGGGGTCTTTTCGTCTAGCCGTGGTTAACCCGCATCTTCACGGGTCTTGCAATTTCACCGAGTCCCTCGTTGAGACAGTTGTCAACTCGTTATGCCATTCGTGCACGTCGGAACTTACCCGACAAGGAATTTCGCTACCTTAGGACGATTATAGTTATCGCCGGCGTTCATCCGCGCTTCGGATCAAGGCTGCCTCTGTCTTGCGACAAAATGACCTCTCCCCTTAACGTTCGGACACTGGCCAGGCATCAGCCCCTATACGTCACCTTACGGTTTCAAGCAGGGACCTGTGTTTTTGGTAAACAGTCGGTTGACATCATTCGCTGCGCCCCAGCGCGCTCCGCGCGCAAGTCAAAAGCTACAAGCCGAAAGTCTGAAAGCATTAATAAAATAAATTCTCAGTTGCTTTATAGACTTTATGACTTTACGGACTTTCAAACTGCGTGCGAAGCACGTTAGGGAGGCCTTATCCCGAAGTTACGGCCGCTGTATTGCCTAGTTCCTAAACGAGGGTTCTCTCGCTCACCTTAGTATACTCTACCCATCTACCTGTGTCGGTTTACGGTACGGGTTCCACACACCACGCGCAATCTCCTTTTCTGGGCACTACCGCATCAAGAGTTTGTTCCATCCGAAGACTTCACTTCCCTCCACCTTGCGGCAGAGACGTAGATAACCAAACCACGCTCTTAACTTGATAATGCGTCAGAGATTACAAATATGCGGAAGGGCAGGAATATTAACCTGCAATTCCATCGACTACCCTCGCTTAGCGCGAGGTTTGCCTTAGGACCGCCTAACCCTGGGACGATCATCGTTGCCCAGGAAACCTTAGATTTTCGGTGGTCAGGTTTTTCACCTGACTTTTTGCTACTTATGCCAACATTCGCACTCCTCACCACTCCAAGCCAGCTCACGCTGAACTCTTCAGTGCGATGAGGACGCTCCTCTACCGCCGCTGCAAAGCAGCGGAAATTCCAAGCACCAAATCACAAATCACAAATAAATCTTAATGAATAAAACCTCAATCACCAAACGTTTATATTTTGGAAATTGGGATTTTGAATTTATTTGGA
This sequence comes from uncultured Gammaproteobacteria bacterium, assembly GCA_964470645.1. GTDB lineage: Bacteria > Patescibacteriota > Patescibacteriia > CAYYDP01 > CAYYDP01 > CAYYDP01. The sequence continues at coordinate 43,835 of CAYYDP010000005.1, read as the reverse complement.
ATTTGGAATTTGGAATTTGGTAATTCCCGATGCTTTGCATCGGCCCGTACGTTCGGTGGCGCGCTTAAGCCCCGGTACATTTTCGGCGCACAGCAACTCGACTAGTGAGCTATTACGCTTTCTTTAAAGGATGGCTGCTTCTAAGCCAACCTCCTAGTTGTCTAGAGTCACTATACTACCTTTTACACTGAGCGCGCACTTAGGGACCTTACATGACGATCAAGGGCTGTTTCCCTTTTGACCAATGGAGCTTCGCCCCCATGGTCTGACTCCATCCCACACGAAACTGGATATTCGGAGTTTGATTGGTTCGCCTAGGATTGCTCCACGGAGAACCATCCAGTGCTCTACCCCCCAGTACGTTACGTAGGACAGGCTAGCCCACAAGCTATTTCGAGGAGAACCAGCTATTCCCGAGTTCGATTGGAATTTCACCTCTAACCACAACTCATCCCAAAGTTTTGCACAACCAAAGGGTTCGGACCTCCCCCCGACTTATCATCGGGGTTCATCCTGGTCATGGTTAGCTCACCCGGCTTCGGGTCTTACCCAACACCTCGTTTCTGATTGAAATTTCAAATCAGAAAAACGCGCGATTAACACTTGGTTTCCCTCTGCCTTCAGGCCTGAAGCCTTTAAGCAAAAGGTGCAGGGTAAACTCGTTGGCTCATTCTTCAATAGGAACGCCATAACCGCGCACAGCGCGGAAGCACCAAATCTCAAGCACCAAATACCAAACAATATTCAATGACCAAATACCAAAATCCAAAACGTTTATAGTTTGGAATTTTGAATTTGGGATTTATTTGGAATTTGTGATTTGTCATTTGGAATTTCCGTGCTATGCACGGCGTTGACTCCTTGTAAGCATATGGTTTCAGATACTATTTCACGACCCCTCACCGGGGTACTTTTCACCTTTCCCTCATGGTACTTGTTCACTATCGGTTATAAAGAGTATTTAGTCTTGGGCGAAAGTCCGCCCGTATTCCCACGACCCTTCACGAATGACGTGGTACTCGAGAATGATTACGCGAAGCACAAAACCCCTTTCGTGTACAGGACTATCACCTGCTATGGTCTCCCGTTCCAGGGATGTTCCCCTAGGGAAGTTTTGATTGCATATTTACTTCGTTCCAACTCAAGGTTAAAATAGTAATCATCTAAAACACCAACTGTAAACAGCTGGTTTGGACTGATCCCGTTTCGCTCGCCGCTACTTAGGGAATCGCAACCATCTTTTGGATTCTCGAAGTCTCAGTTCGAACGGAAAACCTATTTCCGTTCATTGAACTAAGACCCGACAATTGATAAAAAATGGTAAAGGTTGCTTTCTGTTCCTCCGGCTACTGAGATGTTTCACTTCACCGGGTTCGCTCTCTCAAACTTTCGCGTGAGAGTATCCTGCGTTGATTGGCAGGATGGGTTATCCCATTCGGAAATCTCCGGATCAAAGGCTGCTTGCCGCCTCCCCGAAGCTTATCGCAGGCTGCTACGTCCTTCATCGCCTTCTTTATACCGAGGCATCCACCATATGCCCTTATTTCCTTTTCACCTGATATAAACACACAAAAAATACATTATTACTACATTCTCATGTTACTCACATTGAGAATTTGCTAACCTCAATTGTTAATGTGCGTTTGGGTGAACATTCTTCATGTCATCCTGAGTGAATCCACCTGTTATGCTCAAAGATCCACTCACGATGCCACGAAAATCTTATTTTGAGACGAAAAAAACCGCGTTTAGCGGCTCTGACACAACGAATCCTGAAATCCGAGCGTTAACCGCTAGTTTTACCTATATGTGAAGAAGCTTTCATAAAGGTTATTTCTATTTCAGAAGTCTTTGCCAATTATAGCAAGATTTTGCCCTTTGTCAACTCCAATCCTCTGTATAACTTGTGTATACAAATTGAGCAGCTAACGTTAGCCAAACAAATCATTATTGCCTCAACATCGGAGCGCCACGCTTCATATATATCCTGGTATAACAAACAAAACCCAAAAACACGACGAGGGCGAAACCAATCCCCCCGGCGCTGCTCAACAAACGAATAAGATCAACTGAGGTACTTAAATACGAAAGGAGGAGGATAATGGGCAGACCAATCACGTTTACTGTTGTGAATACTACACCAAACGCTCTTCCACGAATCTCAGTACCCATACGCTCCTGAATAAGCGTTTGAACCCCTACGATAATGAAAACGTCCCCGAGTCCAATGAGGAACGCGAAGATAAACATGAGAAATGATTTATATTCCGGCAGCGTGCCAATGCCAAAAAACGACGCGAACACGAGCGTTTCCAAAAACGATGCCGCGATGATAAGGAGGGGTTTTGATAATCGATATTTAAGTCGGTTCATCGCAAGCGCACCCATTACCGTACCGAGGCCAAGGGGCAGAATAAGATACAGACTAATGTCCATATTCGAATACTGCATAACGCGATTCGCAACATCCGGAATGAGTGACGCAGCCCCCCGCTCCAAACCAAACACCAATGAAACCATAACAAGCAAGGGGAGCAGGACCGAATCACGTAAAATAAATCCGAAACCTTCTTTTAGGCGTGAGAGCGACTCTGAGATTGAGAATGATTTTGGAAGCTGCTCGTGTTGATGCCCGATATGCGAAGTGAGATTGGGAAGTTGCCAATTCTGAAACGAGGCCATGAGATACATTCCGATCAAAATCATAAATACCAAAGGGACACCAACCCACTCAATCAACGGTCCTGCGACCAGGTAGCCAAGTAGAAACGACCCGTACAGGGTGAAGCTAAAAAGAGAATTTGCGGTTATCAATTGCCCGCTCGGAACAAGTTCGGGGATACTCGCACTCTCTGTTGGCGGGAAGAATTGCGCGATTGCCGTAAATACAAACGCGAGCACCAGCGTCGCCCAAACCCAATGCTCCGTGATCAGCATGAGAAGTAAGATAGCAGCACGCGAAAGATTCACCGCAACTAGCACATATCTCCGGTTAAATCGATCAGCAACAACCCCAGCAATCCCAGAAAACAACACGGGACAGATGCTTAAAATAAAAATTAACAGCCCAACAACGAAGTTGGATTTTGTTCGCTCGTAGAGAACGAGGAGCAGTGTGAAGTGCAAAATATTTACCGCGGTCTGCGAAAAGATCTGCGAGAGCCAAAGGCGATAGAAATGTTTTCCGAGTCCAAACATAAAAATCTTGTAACTCGTATCTCGTAACTCGTATCTTGAATTTCATCACTTCATTACTGTAGATTTTAAATCTTCGGTTCCAAGTTCCATGTTACATGTTACGAGATTTATTCTCCCTCCATTGTTTAATCTTAGCATGGTTTCCAGAGAGTAGCACCTTGGGCACGTCAAGGTTTTTGCCTAGTACAGTAAGTTTTTCGGGTCGAGTGTATTGCGGGTATTCAATTTGTTGGGCATGTTCGTCAGAAAAACTTTCATCCTTTGGAGACTCTTCGTTTCCCACAACCCCTGGAACCAAACGAGCAACAGCATCAACAAGAACCATGGCTGGAAGTTCACCACCCGTGAGCACAAAATTCCCAATCGAAATCTTTTGATCAATAAAGCTTTCGATCCGCGCGTCTACTCCTTCGTATCTTCCGCAAATCAAGACGAGATGTTTATGTTTTGAAAATGAACGAGCAACGCTTTGAGTGAATGTTTTCCCACCCGCAGACAACAAAATAATGTGAGCAGGGGTTTTGATGAGCAGGGGTTTTGGTGATCTGGTTTTATGTTTCCTTGATTCTTGATTCTTAATTCTTGATTCTGACCGAGCTTTGAGCTCGTTGGTGCCGACCGCTTTTTTCAACGCAGCAAACAACGGCTCGAATTTCAAGAGCATACCAGCTCCACCCCCGTACACACGTTCATCCGTGGTTTTATGTTTGTCCTTTGCGAAATCTCGCAGATGCAAAAACCTCACGCTGATTGTTTTATTCTTAATCGCGCGACCAAGAATCGAGGCCTTAATATATGAATCAAACGATTCAGGAAAGAGGGTGATGATGGTGAATTTCATAATGTCATTTCAACGGTTCTGAAATATTCCAGAGGAAATCAAAAAGGCTTTTAAACGTTCGGGAAAACGAAGGGGATTCGAAGATGAACGAGTACCCCTCTTCTTTTTGCGCGAGGAACGCTACCGAAGTGTCCCAATTTTCCATGAACAAATCAAACTGGATTGATGATGGCGCATACCGCACTTCACGGAGGGCGCGAATGTTCGAAATTGGAGTGAAGAACTGATGTCTATGATAGTATTCTCGATCGTTTGTTGTGACAATCAACTGGTTTTGAATTTTCGCACGAACCCGACGTTGGATATGATTTCTGGTATACCGCTCACTCAAATACTCCCGAAGAGTTCGGTAATCTCCAACTGCCCGGATATTCTTTTCACGATTCACGTGAATGGATTCATCGTTTATCTTCTTCATGCCTTCTGATCCTTCGAACGACCGAATCTTTGGTTTGATACTTTTCTCCTGGAATACCTCAAATAAATTCGGAAGAAGGTCTTTCACCACCTGTTCTTTTTGTTTCACGAACCTCAAAAGAGCTTCAGGAGTTTCAACCACAAAAAGTCGACGCTTTCCTTCAAAGGTTTCTCCGATAAGATTTTGCTTTTTGAGTTGAATGAGATTTTCGTAAACTGTTGTTCTCAACAACGTCGTTTTCCTGGCAATGTCAAGCGCAGACGCCTTTTTAAGCTCTAAAAGGGTCTCGTAGACCCTTGCGCGAGTATCCGGCAATCCAATATCTTTGAGGCTTTTCATGATGTGATATTGCATATATGTCAAATACGTTTGACATTGTTAGGATATTATATTTATATAATTTGTCAATTTTTGCTTCAATATAAATTATCCAAGCTGACACTTATGACAGTCTAAATTGACCTAATAATGTATCGAAGTTACAATACACTTGTTTTCGGGCGCGTAGTTCAATGGTAGAACACTTGCCTTATACGCGAGAGATTGGTGTGTTCAAATCCACCCGCGCCTACGGTTTTCACAACAAGGGCGGGTATGCTCATCGGAAAAGCAGCTTTTTGAAGTGTCAAAAAGTGTTTAAGGGTTCGATCCCCCCCGCTTATGGTTTGGACGGGCTCACTATGACAAAATGGCGGAGTGGGCAAACTACGAGAAGCCGTCACGACGCAATCGTGAAGACGCGGGTGCAACTCCCGCCTCTGCCTCAATTTCATTGAAGCGCTTCGACAAGCTCAGCGTGAAAAAATTTTGTGTATGGACTTTCGAGAATTGCGAACAACATATCTTTCGTTCATGAAATCGCGTGGGTACTCCTATTCTGAACCCGACACGCTTTTGACTTTTGAATTCCCCTATACGTTTACACCATCAGGGGCGGTAAACTATTACTGGAAAATGATCCACACACCCGGGAAAACGGAAAACCCGACGTCATGCCAGCGAGTATTCCGGCATTGGGACGTTTCGGAAGTGGGCGATGGACGGCACCTGTCGTTTTTTGAAATGATCGGGACGTGGAGTTTTAATGGATTTGAAAGGATGAAAGTACTTAAGGATCATTTTGATTTTGTCATCAGAGAACTTAAGTTAGACCCCAAAAGAATCTATGCAACAGTATTTTGTGGGGGAAGAGTATTCGCAAAGAACGTAAAGAATGAGCAAAAAGATCCGTTGCTGTCCCGATTACAGACCGAAGGGCTTGAAATTGTCTCCGATGCTACTGCGAAAGTTGTCTGGACAAAACTAGGAATACCCAAAAAGAATATTTTTGAGCTCGGAGAAGAAGATTGTTTTCTCATGAACACAACAGAACCATTTGCCGCGTATCGAACAGAACTGTTTTATGATCTTTCTCCAGACAGAAAACCCGTTACCAAAGAATTATTCACTGCACATCCAGCGCGGTTTCTTGAATTTTTCGTATCGCTTCATGAAAAATGGATAAAACATGGTATGGTTTCATCAGAGAGCCTTGCTGATCCAAATCGCGATAAGCATTCATTTCTCCAGGAAGTAGCACCGGCCATCATCCCGGCCGCGTTTGGAATTGAACGGCTTGCCACGATCCTTCAGGGTATTAACAATATTCACTTAATTGAACCTTATCGAACCCTGAATGCCTCATTAGATCAATTCTCACGGAATATACCATCAGAAATTAAAAACCGCATTACTGATTGCGTTCGAGGACTGGTATTTTTGATTGCAGATGGTGCTGGTGAAATTCGAAGGACGGAAAACAAACAACGAGTCCATATTTACCGGGAACACATGAAACGACTCGTTTCGCTCACACGCAAAGCGAATTGCGATCGGCAAGAAGTGTATCGAATGTTGTTCCAAAAAGCGATTGAGCTGCATTGTGAATACTATCCGTTTCTTGCTGGCAAACTCGAGTGTTGTCTTGAAGAGATTGAGAAACAAAAATGTCGCGAAGTTCAGGAGCACAGAGAACGAGAGAAACATCAAAAACATCTTTGTAAAAAAATGAGCCTAACAAAATCCCCCCGATAACTCGAGGGGATTTCAAATGATCTTTATTAAATCTTGAGATCAACTGCTGACGTGTCGATGTCTCGGTTGTCATGACTCTGGTATGAGTCACCTCCGCGATCGCCGCGATCATCTCGGTTGAAGCGGTTTGAACCTTCTGGTTCAAAAATCTTCAAGTTCACGCGGGAATTATTGCGGGCTCCGACAATACGGAGAAGGATGCGGATCGCGCGAGCGTTTTGACCGTCGCGACCAATCACGTATCCCATGTCCTTTGGATCAACCTTTAAGGTGATCAAGACTCCTCGCTCATCAACCGTTCGATCAACCTGAACTGCTTCTGGGTGATCAACGATTGATTCGACAACGTACTTTACAAAGTCGATATCTTTCACGACATCTGCCATACGTTTGGAAATGTACTGACTTCACTTCTTCTGGGGCGACCTTTTCGTTATACAATGCATTACTGAAATTTCCCCTGCTCAATCGCATACATTCGCGAATTGATTACTGCGAGTATAAAAAAAAAGAATATGCTTGTCAACCCCGTTAGAAGTAGAGGTTATTCAATATCTCCCAACGTTTACTTGTATAAAATCTTATTTGTTCACCCACAATTGTGCTTTCTGAGACTTTTAACGGGATCAACCCACCTAGCTCTGGATAACCTCAACTGTTGTACCAACCTCTGCCCAGTCGTACACGGTCTTTGCGGAACCAACGCCAAGTCTCACGCAGCCGTGAGAAACCGGCGTTCCCAAATGGTTTTCTCCCTCTTTGTATCCATTCGGCCACTCGGGAAGTTCGTGGATACCATGACCGCGCGTGGTGAACGCCATCCAATAGGGCATGTAGAGTCCGTACGTTTTTGAATACGCGCGTTTATTTTTATTGAGTACGGCAAACGTGCCCGTTGGAGTTGCCATTCCGCGTTTACCCGATGATATGGTGAACGAATTCAATACCACTCCATTTTCAACCAAGTCCATGGTTTGTGAATTCAAGCGAATGACAATCTTCTTTCCATTGGAATTTGGTTCGGCCGCCAACGTTTCTCGAGCAGGCGCCGGCGGGCGAACGTCCGCTTTTGGATCGCCCTTTGATCCGGGTCCTTCCTGAACCACCTTGGACTCGGGAAGCTTTGCCTCTTTGATCAGGTTCTCCGGGAGTTGGGTTGGTTCTGCTAGTTCCACACCCACCCCTTCGGGAACCGAAATGTCTCCCAGCGGATCATCAACTTGTTCGCCCAGCACCAGTCCGCCCGCCTCATCGTGCGAACGGTTTGCCGACGCGATAAACACGACGCCCAAGACCGCCAAAACCAAAAATCCAGCAAGACTGTATCGAGGAAATTTCAACATGTTTCCAGTCTATCCGGAAGTCCACAAAAACACAAGGAAAGAGTATACTTTACTCATGGACGAACAACAGCCACAACCAACACAGGAATCAATCGCAAATCCTCCTGTCGAGTCACAGGCTCCCACCCCTCCATCTCCTGAAATTCAAACTCCAGAACTCCAAGAACAACCAATTTCAGAACCAATCATTCCAGCTGATACCTCAACCCAAGAACAACCTACAACCACCGAATTACCTCAACCTCAAGAATCTCAGCAGCCCGAATCCGCTCCACAAGAAACGACTCTTCCGGCTTCCGCCGAACAATCCACCCCAACAGAATCAACTAAACAGGAAATTCAAGATCAACCCACTTCGTCAGAAGGCGAGGCTATTGAAAAACAAAGCCTGCCCCGTACGGTCACCGAAGCGAGCGAAGTGTCTCGTACTGGGGTACCAAGAGAATTGAATGAGGAAGAACGGCAAGCGTTATATAAATCCCGCCTGAAAGCGCTTTCCACCAAAGGCAACCAAGCTCGCTCTGCTCGTCGTCTCGCCAACCACCAAAAGATTATTGAATACCTCAAACAGCACGGATATATCACCAACGATGAGGTCCAAAAGATTTGCGGAGTCAAAGACAGCACAGCCACGAAGTATCTCAAAGAGCTTCAGAAGCTCGGGCAAATCATCCCTGTCGGCAGAACCAGCCATATCCGTTGGCGGCTAACACAAGCGATCTAATCCATCGGCTACATCCCAGGGATATAGCCGATACTCACAGCCATGAAGCCCAAAACACTACTTCTCATTGACGGCCATTATTTTCTCTTCCGCTCGTTTGCTGTGCCATTTTCGTTTGTCTCAAAAAAGGGAACGCCGCTTCATGTGGTAACCATGTTTTTGAAGCTGATTCGACGATCAATTTCTGCCCTGCCACAACAAAAAGACATATCCGTTGTCGTAGTGTTCGACACAGAACACAGAACATCCAATCACACAACGTTTGCCGATTACAAATCAAACCGAAAGCTGGATTACTCCGAAGACGCGGATTCTCCGTTCCGCCATCTCCCGCAGATCAAGAAGGTTTTAAAGTTTCTGAATATTCAAACACTTGAACAGCGAGGTCAGGAAGCAGACGACATTATCGCATCGCTCGCCACGCAATTTATAAATCGCAACCCAAAGGGAAACGTATTCATCTCATCACGAGATTCCGACTTTTACCAATTGCTCTCCAAGAATCTCAACATCATTCACATGAACCCAAAAGATGAAAACCTGGTTATCACTCCCGCCTGGCTCAAGAAAACACTCGGTGTAACACCCAACCAATACATTCGCTACAAATCCCTAATCGGCGACCCAACCGATGCCATTCCAGGAATTCCGGGAGTTGGTAAAGTTCGCGCGCTTGGAATTATTAAGAAAACGCTTCGTTTTGACCAAAGACCGTTTCAAAAGGTTTTAGAAAGAAACACGGCACTTATTACATTAAGCACAAAGCTGAAACTCCCCATCAGATGGAAGGATACAATTCTCAAGTCAAAATTATTAGCGCTTCAAAATCAAGAATTCTTTACAAAATGCAAGTTCTAGAAAACCCGGTATATTTACCACAGCCAACCATCGGCTCTATCCCTAGGATAAAGCCGATCCATTGAATTGATTTTTATCTAAAAAAGCGGGAGAATAACACTATATGACTGACATAAAAGAAATGTTCGAAAAAGTACTAGCACTGTTTCGGGAGTTTTGGGCACTAAGTCCGCTCGGTAAAACACTAACAATCATTGGCTTAGTGCTTTGTCTCTGGATTCTACGAATATTATCAGACACTAGCAATTTGAAAATCCAAAGTTTTAAAAGTGGAAAATCGATTAAAAGCTTTCATTTTTACGATGATGTTCCTCCTGAGGAAGAAGCGGGACTCGAAAAGGATGAATTAGTTGTGGATCGATACGCTGACATCATCACCTCTCAAACACACGTTCTCCAGAAAATCAAACAATTGTGGAAACTGATTGCTCCGTGGCTGCGTCCAGTTATTGTCATGTACGTCGGATCTATCCTCGCAGCAATACTCTTTTTTGGAATCATTTTCATCGCAAGTAAAATCTTTCCGTAAATATTTTAGACATCTTCTTCGAGCCATTTTCGTCATCATCATCTTTACTGTAAGCTACCGTGTTTCAATTTTTGGTAGAGGATAAACCATTCACTGACTCTGCACGAACCTCCAATAACGAGAGTTATTTTACTAGTGAAAATAAAATAACCATAGATAACCTACGTCCTGGTAACAAAAAAGAAAAGAAGTGACTTTCATTTACACTTCTGGTTCTACTGGATTTTTGGACGATTCCATCCAACTTCTAAAATGTGCCTGCCTAAACTTTAAGTAATATCTAATGGCTTGAACAAACCTCTTCTGTTTATAATTTAGTTTACTCATGTTGTAATAAGTATAATAAGTATAATATGTAGTATGGATCCCACCAACTCTCTCTGCCTCCATTAAATACTTACGAGCCTTTTCAAATTCTTCAGTCTGTAAACATGAATAGCCAATATTATTGAGCATGTCATTGTATTCCTTGTCAGGAAAGTCGTAATGCTCAAAAAATCTAATCGCTTCCTGGAATTGGCCAACGAGAATCAGAGCCGTAACCTTTCGTCTTGCTGCTTTGTAATAATCGGGCTTCAATTCGAGAACTTCGTTGTATGCATCTATAGATTCGTGATGTCTCGATAAATAATATAAAATATCGCCCTTCTCACACCAAGTAATATACTCGTCTTGTCTCAATGATAATGCGTAATCTACAGCAACAAGTGCTTCTTCGTACATTTTTAATTCCAATAATAGTAAAACTTTATCAGTAGCCGCCTTAAAATTTCTTGATTTAATTTCCATGTAACTATTTAACTCCTCTAGAGACTCGTTTAACTTTTTTGTCTTATAAAAAGCGTCGGCCCGCAATCGTAAAGCTGTAAAGTTTTGTGGATCTAAATTAATACTTTTATCCGCAAACATCAACGCTTGATTGTAATCATTTTTATTATACGAATCAATTGCCTGTCTCAAGTATTCCATTGATTTTCGCTGTTCGTTTGTTCTTTCTTTCAATTGTCTACTTATTGGATAGACCAAAGCCCATACTTCCAGATGATTCCAAAGTAAGAAGTTATAAACAATCCAATCATCATCGCGTGGATTTGTTGCATACCTGATCGTGAAACCAGGTCCACGATGCACATTTTCTTCATAAGGAATTAACAGGTCTTTATCCCATTTTGTAATCCACTCTTCGTGTTCTTTGTTGTTGGCGTGAGGAGTAAGTATCATCATGCCTTTGTTGCTTTCTATCAGTCTACCCCTTAAAATAAATTCTAATCCTCGAATAATCTTTTCATTAATTGCATAAAGTTTTTCACCAGGTATCCTAACCATATACTTCGTACGAACCCCCTCTTTTGGTGTTCCACGCTTTAATACGTTATTAATTCCTTCGTTGTATAAATAAGGTGCATAACTTGTAAGAGTATCGTTCAGAAACTTCATATATCTTCCAGCGTGCTTCTGTTTTTTGGGTTGCATTGCCAAACCAAACGCTGCCGGGTCATTCTCATCCAAACAAACAGAAAGTCTGTCGAATAACTCCTCCTCAATAGCGCCTAACTTTTTATTACACGCTTCACACGACGGTACAGTCCACTTTTCTAGATTTAATGGAGTCGAATTTGGATACCACGAATATGGTGGTATGTGGTCCTCCGTTAACTCCTCAAAATAATTGAGACAGTGAATACACTTTTGATTCTTATATTTTGCCATAAAAATATACCCCATTAAGTGAATTTTACTCTCCGACCACGAAAAACGCCAGAAAAAAAATCGGCTCTATCCCAGAGACAGAACCAATTTAAAATAACAGACTTCTCACCCACCTACTGCGACAAAAAATTTATAAGAAATCCTATGGAACCATTCGGGTGTCTGCCCGTCTCTGGAGGGAAGGATGCCACAGAAGAATCAGCTAAACGAAATATTCAATTTCACGTTCAAGGCCGTGGCGACTTTGGAGAGAAACCCAACCGTGGGGTTATAGGTACCGCTTTCAAGCCGGGAGATCGCAGTCTGTTTGGTGCCAATCTTTTTGGCGAGTTCGGCTTGAGTGAGTCCTTGCTTCAAGCGCTTCTCGATGAGTTTTTGAACCAACACAAACTCGGGCTCCAATTCCTCATAAGCCTTTTTGGTTGTCGTGTCCTTGAGTAACTGAGTTTTGAATGTTTTGTACGATTTCATACAAGTTCGTCGTTCATTTGAAATATAACGTATATGTTATATCATGTCAAGTCCCTCATTCGTTCCCTTGCTTTGAGCAACTCCCGACCAGGAGTCTGTTGACTCTTTTTCACGAAGCCCGTGAGCAATACGGCGACACTCTTGTGAAATGCGTAGAAAACTCGCACTTCTTGTTGCCCACGAACTCGCAGCTCAAACAGACCTTGTCCAAAACTTTTGCTATGGGGAAGACCAAGCTTATTACCGAATCGTTCAAGCAGATCAATTGTCCTCAACACCTTGGCGATAGTGTGTCGGTCAAGCCACTTAATAAACGTCTCAACCTCAGGATGAATATGAATATCCATATCTTCATTCTCACAACTCCCTATTGGAACATCAATATGATGCTACGAATCAGGCGCATTCAACATTCGTTCAACAAAATCTCCTCAAACTTCCGGTTTGATTCAACAAGATTCCTTGGATCGTAGAGAAATGTTTGCCAGCCGAAGTTGTGAGCGACTTCCACGTGCCGTTTGGTATTTTCAATAAAGAGAATCTCTTGTCCACGAAAGCCACACCGTTCTTCAGCCAATTCAAATATTTCTGCCTGTGGTTTTTGCATCTTTTCAATACTGGAGTCAATAATCGCGTCCCACTGAACATCGGGCATGAGATTTGCGGCGTAGATCATATCCAACATCCGAGGATACACGTTGGTGAGCAAACCAATGTTGTATTTCTTTCTTGCTTCTTGTAAAACCGGCCAAATGGATTCATTGCGTTCAAACCGATACACAAGATCAGCAAGGAACGAATAATTTTGTGGGAAAGACAAACCAAATTGTGACTCCATGATCGGCACTAACGTTTCCGTATCTCTTCCAACACAAAGCTCAGGTTCGTATTGGTCAAAAAATGCATCAAACCGATTGTCTTGTTCAGCCGTGACACCAATACTCCTTTTTAACTCATCCCATTTATTGGTTCCACTAAAATCTCTTATCACAACCCCACCAACATCAAAATACACAAATTGGATCATAAATTAATTAAATCACACATTTCATCTAAAATAACTTGCCTCAAAATACTACGATCGTGATATGGTGAGGCAAGCTTATTTAACCTTAACCCTCTTCTCAAACCCACCATCAAACACATTATTCAATATTCAATAGGTCAATTCGCATGTCGTCAGGGGTTTTGTTCCAAAAGAGGTTTAATATATTTATTCATTTGATATTTCTGCACATACGACGGGCCGAGAATCATTAACGCGAGCGTACGATGCCTGCCCTGTTCAATACGATAATCCTCCCGACACGATATCCTCTCTTCTTCCTGCTCATCATCATTAAACAAAACTTCATACATATCCTTCTTTGACATCAGTTTCCCTAAATCAAACAAATATTTTACAATGTGTTTTTGCATGCGCCCTTCCACGACTCCCCAGCCTCCTTCAACCCATGCGTTTTGGATGAGTTCATCAAGGGTTGGATCATAATCTAATGCTTCGTCTCGTACTGAATGCTCTTGTTGGACGATAGCATGATATCGTTTTTCAAAATCTTCAAACGACGGATATTCATTGGGTTCAAACAGCTTAATATCGCGCTTTGCATAAAGCCCGCCAAATAATTTGGCGAGGTGTTCATCCGTGAGATGCGAAACGCTCAGCAGCTTCGCTAACCGTTGTTTAAGTTCCTGAATTATGCGCTTCTTCTGTTTGCGCTTTTGCGGACTCCATTCAGTCCCTTTTTCCAAAAACTCAGCAATAAGTTCATGGAGTTGCTCAACAACCTCTAGAATTTCTTTACTTTTCTCTTCTTCTAGATTTCGTGTCGTTGGTTGTTCGTATCGGCGACTCATTCGTTCCATAAAAGAATAAATTAACTCCTTGTCAATCCGGACCCCCTTGCCAATTGTCTCAGCCCTAATACACCTGGTTATGCGTCCCGATATCGAGGAGAAGAATGTGATCATCAGCAAGAGGAAGATACGCAATTCGGATGTCTCCTGTGATGGAGAACGCCCTGAGCGTCAACTTCTTTCCAACCAACGGATGGTCGCGAAGTTGTGGGTGGCGTGGGTTTGTTTGGAATAGCGCGAGCCGCTCGGAAACACGAGCCGCCAACTGAGGATTCTGTGCAATCCGTTTTTGGTACGACTTCTTGAAGGTTGGATGATATTCAATAATCACACGTTCAAATCTTTGATGAGATCCGCGACGTTATTGAAACGCTTTGTCTTAGTCTTTTTTGAAGCAACATCCGCGACCATCTTTTCATATCGTTTTTCATTGGTTGAAGACAAGGCGACAGGAGGGAATGAGAATGTTACATTGATGTTTTGGTTTGCAAATTGGTTCAAAAATACTCTCACCACTTCTTGGAGAGAAGAAAAACCCTGCCGCTCAGCCGCTTTCAAGGCATCCGAGCGGAGTTGTTTGGTAACGGGAATTTGGAGAATTGTTGAATCCATAATTGAGGTGTTATTATACTATTATAATTATAATGATCTAACAATCTCTGTCAAGAAGCCTAAGATCTCAGTTGTTTCTCATACTCCTCACCGAGCACACTGCTTAGTTGATCAATCCGCACGCCGTCACCAGTTTTGTCTAGTCATTCGATTGTGAAGAATTTTTCAAGGTCATTTTGAGTCAGCAGGCGGCGGACGTCGGAATGCTTGATGAGTCCGTAGGACGGAAGACTGCTGAATCCAATGTATTCAACTCGTTTGCTCATGGATCGGATCTTTTGAAGTGCAGGGATGAGATCAGTATCGGAACTCACCAGCACTAATGTGTCGTACTGGTTTTCATACGCGCCAACAAGCATATCAACGGACATGAGAACATCCACGCCCTTTTCATGATACCCATCCGTTTTGAGCATGTGTCCAAATTGAACTTCCCAACCGAAACGAGTAAGACTCCCTGTCAATTTCTGTTGGTTAACCATGAGTTCGTGACTCTTTGGATTTCCTCGCTCCTCTCGAATCGCGCCGATATAATACCGTTTCCACACTTCTGCCCGTCCAGATACCAAATCAGCAGCAAACAGATCATATCGAAATGTGAGTAAGTGTTTCAAATTCGCTTCTTTTAAGCGATGATAGAAGTTGCTTCCATCAATGATAATGGCGACCCGTTCCATGTTTTTAGTGTACTCTTTTTGTAGAAAATAAAAACCCCGCACCTACTTACATAAGCGCGGGGGGGGTTAACTATCCTCATCATACCCTCGAGCGGGGATTCTGTCAAGGTGAAACAGCGTACAAAATGTTATGATGACTTCATCTGCTTCTCGTACTCTTCATCGAACACAATACTGAGTTGGTCAATCCGCACGCCGTCGCCTGTTTTGTTCCAATCAACCTTTAAAGGGGCGTAGCCTGGTGGGATGAATGCGTTTAACCTGACAACATCTTCAGGGGCGAGTGTTATATCAAGCGTCGCAAGGTGTTCGTCAACATGCTTGATGTTCTCTGATTTTGTAAGTGGCAAAAACCCTTTTGAAACGATCCATGCGAGAATGATTTGATTTTGAGTCACCCCATACTTCTTCGATAGCTCAACTAATAATGGCCAGTTTTTCAATGCGGTTCGGTTGCGTCGCAATGGTTGATACACTACTGTGAGAATGTTGTTTTGATTTGCGTATTCAATAACACCATTGGTTTCGTTTTCGCGAATCTCAAAATTAAAACACACTTCATGGGAAAATAGCTTATCTCCAAACCTTTCATGATATTGTTTCAACAACTCTAGTGGTTCGTTAGTGATACTCGTACATCGAGACAAACCTTTTTCAAACACCCGATCAACAACCTCACACACTCGATCAAATCCATAGGTCAAAAATACACTTTGCGTGAATTGTAATGAATCAACATATTCAGTTTCAAACAATTCACAGACTTTCAAAACTTCTCCTTCAACATCATTCAATGTCTGATCTTTTAAATACACTGCTTGGCAAATGAAAATATCCTCCCGTCGTTTCCCTGATTGTTTGAGGGCGCGAGCGACAAGTTCAGCGGCATATCCCTGTGAGTACCAGAGGTTCACCTCAACGAAGTTCATTCCTCTCTGAAACATGTACGCAAGCGCGTCAATTTGCTTTTGCACGTCAACCTTCGGATCGCGTTCCGCAAATCCACCAATCCCCCACGACCCGATGCCGATTTTTGAAAGTTGATTTCTTGAAAGCATATTCACTGAATACATGAATTCTCCAAATCTATAAAAGGTTTCTTCACTGCTACTTCACTTCTAACTCATCATACCCCGTTGATGGGTCAGGCGAGCGAACATATTCCACATCGTCAAAAGGCATGATCACAAGCTCCGCGGTTGTCCCAACAATACAACCAGGTTTTAAATGCCCTCCGATGGTCTGACCTGATTGATCGGAAACCGAAATGTGGATGTGACAATCCGCAAGTGAAACTGTACCAGTCGCAGAAACGATTTCAAATTGTTTTTCCCATGTTTTCACCGCCTTTCCATCTGCAACTCTCAATGTTAAACGGGTCAAACTCCCAACAAGAGACAAGATCACTCCTGCCTTAATATTCTGACCTTTAACCATTCGTTCAATCTCATTTCGAACGTCTTGCCCAGGTAACAATCGTTTTGTATATTGTTTCATACAATCGCATTGTACGCTATAAACTCAAAAAGTTCCAGAAATAATGAACCCTTCCACTTTACCCTGGGAATTCGTGTACTTGAACGAGTCGCTTGTCATGAATTTCATATATTCGTTCAATTCCAATGTTTCTCAAAAACGCAAGATCGTGAGAGACCACAAGCAGACCTCCGGGAAATTCCAGCAACGCGTGTTCCACTTGCTCAATAGCGGAGATGTCCAAATTATTCGTGGGTTCATCGAGAATCAATAGATCAATCTTTTGAAGAGCAATCATTGCGAGTGCAAGTCGCGCGGTTTCTCCGCCCGAAAGCTCTGATCCGAGTTTTTGAACATCACTATGTTCGCGAAATAAAAACCGCGCTAAATGATCTCGCAACTCAATATCATCAACATTCGATCCACACGATTTGATCTGTTTCCAAACGGACTTAGATTGATCAACGATTGTGTACTGTTGATCTAATGTTTGCGAGCGCAAGGGTTGGATCCGGACCACGTCTCCATCGACTCGAATATGCTGGTCACCGAGCAACGCTTTCATGAATGTTGATTTTCCCGATCCATTATCTCCAAAAATCGCAATTCGATCTCCTTGAAGGACTTCAACTGACACATGCTCCAAGAGATAGTGGTCATACCCAATCGAACAATCATTCAGAGCAACGAGCCGTTTCCTCCCGCCTACCTGTGCTTCCTCAAACCGTGCGTTGATCACCGTTCGACGTTTATCTTTCATTCCTGAAAGCTTCTCCTCAATCGACTTGATTCGCTCTTCGTGCATTGTGTTCTTTTTGCCTTCTGATTTCTCTGCGTGTTCTTTGAAAAAATTTGCTTGAAATCGATCGTGGTCTTTCGCGTTTTTACTAATATCTCGTTGTTTTCCATGAGCGATCCGCTGTAGCTCTCGATTGGCTCGTGTTCTTGCCTGCTTTAAAGATTGCTTTAATCCAACGATTTGTTCTTCTCTTAATTTCCGCTCGTGTTCAATCTGTTCTTTATACGCTGAGTAGTTCCCTCCGAAAACCCGAAGAGTGCCTTCGTTCAATTCCCAAATAGTATCAGCCACATCGTCCAAAAACGCGCGGTCATGCGAAACCACAACAAAACCACTTTTCCACGAACAAAGCCATTCACGAAGCCACGTTTTTCCCGAAAAATCAAGATGATTGGTTGGTTCGTCAAGAAGTAGGATATCGGGACGCGACAATAATACCTTCGCAAGACCAACGCGCATCCGCTCGCCTCCGCTCAAATCAATCACTCGAGTTTCCATTGGCTTATCAATCCCAACACTACCAAGCGTTTGCGTCACTCGGCGCGGATTTGCGATTTGATCCAAATTCCCAAATATGTCTTCAAGTGTCGCGTTTTGATTCACCGCGGGTTGTTGTTGGAGATACCCAACCCGTATCTTTTGCTGGTGCACCATTCCGCGATCGGGCTTTTGGATCCCCGCAAGAATATTGAGCAATGTGCTTTTTCCGGAACCGTTTTGCCCAACCAAACCAATCCGATCACCAGGTACAATGGAAACCGAAACATCGTCGAGAATAACTCGATCATCAATCGACGCGTGAAGATGCGTCGCGACCAATTGTTTGTTTACCAATGATGAATGCATACGAAATAAAATACTCAAAAGGATTCAAGACCTTTCTTTGAGGCCTAACAACCATGAGAAAGCTTAAAGCGAGTATTTCATTGGTATTTCGTATGTTATAACCGTATCGTATCAACAATGATGCGTATTTGCAATGTCATATCATTCCCTCATCTTCGTAAAATCCTCGGCGAGAATTTTTCGCGCACAAAACAAAATTTTGTACGGTGCAGGTCACCCATCCCGAAACAGAAGGTTCAGTGTCGGGACCGACAGATATTATCTTCCAATGATTTCCTGATGGATGATTTCCGCGTGCGCCATGATTTCCCGCTTCGAGATGTCCGTACGATTACCTTTGAAATAGATGGCGATTGGCGCGATAAGGTTATCGATCTCAAGTACAAGAACAACCATTCGAAACGCGTGGCTTTTGCCTTTGGGAATGTCGGATGAAGCTAATCGAAGTTTATAGGTGTTGGCTCCAAGTGGGATTGCTCGTTCCTTCTGAAATGTCTTAAGCGTCTCAATCACATCATCCAACAATGAGCGGTGTTTTTTGAGATAGGTTTTGAGTTGTTTTTTGAAATGTTCTGCAATGAAATATTGGTACATACACCAATCTACCGAAGATTCGCAAACTGGTCTTCAAGCGAAGGAAGCTTTTTACCGCGAACCTTCGTTCGCAAGGCAGATGCCAGATTGTTCATGGTACGCTCAAACGCCTCATCTTGGGGAGTGTTGGTTTGATGAAGTTTATGAACAAAATACAAGGCAGCGAATCGGAAGAATTCTGCTTTGCTGGCAAATCCCTGATCCTTGATCGCGGTGTTTACCTTTTGCTCAAGCGGTTTTGGGAGTGTGAAGTTAACAACAGACATAGATGTATGGAATTAATGTGTTATCCATATATTACTAAATTCTGTTCCCTGAGTCAACATTTGACCTTCCCTTTATCTTCGGCGCTCCCCCCGAGCGCGGAGAGCTTGGTCTTGAGATTAACGCCTTATTGTTTCCTTTTCCAAAATAGAAAAACTTCTCAAACATCTTTGACAACCTTTTCGCCTTGGCGGTGTTTTTGAAAATAACAAACTTAATCCTTGATCGTTGCGAGACAATCTGTTCGAGTTCCTTTGCCTTTTCTTGTGTCAGGTTACTTGTACGCTTATAAAAACTTTCTATCTGCCCAGTGACACGCTCGTCATAATGAGCTTCAACAACATAGTCTCCAAACACGTTCAATACGATTCCGAGATGATTCGCTCGTTCTCTGAAGAGCGGTGTGTTCAACATATAGCATTGCGACATAAGTCCGTCAAAATCACGGATAACCGAACGGTCAACTGATGTTTTGTGCCCTACAGTAAACAGATAACGTATTCCACGTTTGTTCATGTGATCACGCAGAGAGAGCTCTTCTGTTCGCCGAGCAAGAAGAAACCAACAATGCGAGGCATAGGCGTACCAGCGATCCTGACCGGGCAGAGCATCAAAGAGAATATAGAGGACGTGGTTCCAAAAGATATCAACCTGTATAGGATTCTTGAACTCATAGGTGATTCTGTCTCCGTCGCGCATTTGGAGGAAATGTCCAGAATCAGAGGCAGGTCGCGGTGAAGAATGTTCAGCGAGAAGGGCGAATCGTTGCAGTTCAGCAAGCCACGCCGAGTTGAGCATTGCCACGCGATTATGAAGTATGACGATCTGTTGTTTTCGAAGAAGACGAAGGGATTTGTAAATCCCCTGGAGGGTTGGTCCGTCGTCTCCTTTGGACAGAAAGGCAATAAGATCGGATGTTTTCATGGATCCGCGGTAGAGCGATTCAACAATCTTCTCTCCCAGACCTTGAGTTGGGAATGATACCATAGATTAAACTAATAGTTTAATAGATACTCAAATCATAAAGAAACGTAGACCGCTTTGTCAATGGTTAGTATGATGGCACGTATGAAAAATACGCCATTGATACATCTGGAGACAATTCGACAGAGTAAAAAGATCGTTTGGGTTATAATCGGAGTCTTCATTTTCGCAATTATTGCCTTAAGCGAGACTCGACAGAAATCGGATTCCCACTCAAGAAAGATTGGTGCCGCTCTGGCATTAACTGGAGACGCTGCTCCGTGGGGAGCAGAGTCGCTTCGATCGGCTCAACTGGCGATTGACGAGATTAATCATAAAGGCGGAATCAATGGGGACAAGATCGAACTTGTAGTCGAAGACATGAAAAGTTCAACACAAGGTGGTGTGGTTGTCGTTACAAAGCTTGTAAACGTTGATGGGGTTCAAGCAGTCATGATCACGTGGCTTGACTCATACGCGGGGGCAGAAAGTCCTGCGCCAGATGATTTGCTTGTCATTTCGCAGGACGCCGCAATTGAATCGGTGAATACGCCGACAAATCACCAGAATGTGTATTCACTTTGGTATCGCACTTCAGATAAAGCGCGGGTTACACTTGATGACATGAGCAACTCAAATGTGAAGGATCTTTTTGTCATTTTACAGCGCGATTCTTACTACTCGAAATTATTAGAGTTCCTGGAACAGGAAGCATTGAAGCAAGGAATTAAAATTATCGGAAAAGAGATGCTCGACCCCTCCGATGACGCACGTACAACTGTAGCAAAGATTTCTGAGCGCAAACCAGACGCCGTGTTTTTCGGATCTTATGACGAAGCATTAAGCTTAAACTTCTTCAAGAGATACTACGAATCAACGCAGACCAAGGCGCGTCTTTATGGTGATGAGTTTATCGAGCAAAACATAGGCAGTAGCAACTTCAGCCCTTCATGGTTAGAAGGTATTTCGTACTACGTTCCCGCAACCATTGATCCGATCTTTGTTGATAAGTTCAAAAAACAGTTTGATCGCGAACCAAAGTTTAGCGCCGGGACAACGTACGACACAATATACGTCATTGCAAAATATTTGTCAGATCATCCGGGCAACATACCTTCCTACATGAAAAGTACAAAGTTTCAAACCGTAACCTATGGTGAGATCGGTTTTGATGAGATAGGTGGGGTCATTGCCGATAAACCCGCAATTACAATGAAGAAAATCTTGAATGGAAAGATGGTTGGGAGTGAAAACACTCAATAATATAAACCTCTTTGATACTTCATCTCCTCATCTTCATCACTCTTCCCAACACCGATGGTTCGGTTTCGAGTTCGACGATGGATTCTTCATAGGACGACGTGGGGTCGACTTTGGTCACCAGGTGCTCCGGAATCTCTTTCAAGAATCGTGAAGGTTTGTTCACGGAATTTCCCATGCCGGCGGAAAAGCTTGTGAGTGGGTGAAGAAGATAGAGCAAATCTTTCGCGCGGGTTACGGCGACGTAAAATAATCTCCGTTCTTCTTCAAGCTGTGCATCGTCCTCTGAGGAACGTGCGTGTGGAAATTTTCCTTCCGTCAAACTTGGAACAAACACCGCTTTCCATTCAAGTCCCTTCGCCTGGTGGATGGTGGAGAGGATCACTTTCCCATCAGTGTTTGAATCGCCTTTAAAACTTTCCGAAAGCGAAACATCAGCGAGGAATTGCTCAAGTGACTTGTATTTACCCGCAAAAAGCGCGAGTCCTTCAATGTCTTCAATTCGATCTTTCGCGTCTTGAAACGCAGTCGTCGCGTAATCATTGTAAAATCCGGTGACCACAATGTTGATCTTTTTCGTGATTGAGGATTCGCCCGCGATGGATTGAAGAAGATATACAAAATCACGGAAGCCGGGAACCGCGCGGGAAGGAAGATGTTTTTCGAGCTCAAGAAGATTAGATATGTTCGCATGATCTTCCATGGAATACCGAGGATTGGCAATGATTGCCTCAATAATGGAGGTCGCAGTCTTGTCACCAATTCCAGAAAGCATCCCGAGCGTCCTAATCCAGGCAATATATTCTTTTGGATTTGTGAGAATCTTCAAAAACGCCAGTACATCTTTTATATGTGCCTGTTCAAAATATCGAATCCCGCCACGCTTCAAATAGGCGATGCCGTGCTTCGCAAGCTCAAGTTCAATCTCAAGCGTGTCATAAGACGATCTCACGAGAACCGCGACATCGTGCGGCTCCAAATCCTGATCAATGAGTTTGAAAATGGTTGATCCGATATATTTTGCTTGAGTCCCTTTATCAAACTGCTTCACGAGCATTGGCTTCACCGTCGGCCCCCTAAAGCTTTTTAAGTTCTTTTCATATTGATTTTCGTTTTGTGCGATCACAGAATTTGCAACATCGAGTATGTGTTGTTGCGAACGATAATTCTGCTCAAGTTTATAGACTTTGGTTCCCGGAAACAGTGTTGGGAATTCAAGAATGTTATTGATGTCTGCAGCTCGGAATGAATAGATGCTCTGCGCATCATCGCCCACGGCAACAATAGACTCCGCCTTCTCACCCAAAATTTTTACAATTTCTCCTTGAAGTTTATTGGTGTCCTGATACTCATCAACGAGAATGTGTTTGAATTGTTTTTGAAACCAAGCGCGAGGACGTTCGAGCTCGAGCACTTTGTGCCAGTTCGTCAGCAGGTCGTCAAAATCCATGGCATTAGACGACCGCTTTGCTTCTTCGTAGGTGGTTTGAGTTTCTCGAAAAAAGTTGATGAACTTGGACCACTGGGGGAAAAAATCGAGAAGCACGTTCTCAACGTCTTGCATCGAGTTTTGCGCGAAACTCAAGACCGCCTTAACACCAGAGGCTTTGGGGAGCTTTTTATTTAAATCCAGATGAGGTTTGATGATTTTTGTAATGAGCCCTTCTGAGTCCCCTTCATCCAGAATGGTGAATGATGATGTGAACCCCGTTACTAAATTTCGCTCTCCATCTTTCTTCTCATGTTCATTGTGGTTATTTATTTGTTCGTTTGCATCGCTATCTCCATACTTGTTCAGTAACGGGGTGAATCCGATCTCGCGAGCAAATGTTCGAAGGAACCGATTTGCGAGTGAATGAAACGTACCCGCCGCTAAACCTTTCGGCAGGGTCCCGAGTAGATGTTCAGCGCGCTCCATCATTTCTCGCGATGCCTTATTAGTGAATGTCAAAAGCATGACGGAATCAGGACTCGCTCCTTGTTCCAAGAGTCTCACGAGTTTAAAAATGAGCGTTCGAGTTTTACCCGATCCCGCTCCCGCGAGCACCAACGAAGGTCCTGACGCATTCAGGACAACCTCACGTTGTTCATCGTTTAGTAAAGATTGATAGTCTAACATACTTTACGGAACTCCAAATTACAAATCCCAAATCACAAACAAACCTCAATGACCAAATACCTAAATCCAAAACAAAAATAGACCGAAGGTTTGGATATTGAGAATTTGAATTTGGTGATTATTTGGAATTTGGTGCTTGTGGTTTGGTGCTTTTCCAGTCATTGACTATCCTACCATTTTTTTGTATCCTCTACCATGCAATTGGCTTGAACGGTATACGCTACACTGAGCCAAACCTCGAATCTGTTCTTGAGCGCCTGACGTCCTTATTGTTCAGTGAATTCGTGTGACGAGGTAATATTAAACAACCTATTTCCTCACGTCTTCAATCATTCGCTCTCAGTGCGATCCGGTATCTGCTGTTAGGAATCCGATTCCTATGGCACGGCGTTGTTAAAATCGTTTCATTCACGGGGGCTCTTTTGAGCGCAGGTGTTCGTATTGTTGTTGGGTTTACACTAATACCCATCTACGAACTCTATCACGGATTTAAAAGCAAACTTTTTTCAGGAACGATCATTCGGGCAAGCGCCATAACCTTTCGTCACGTACTTTCTCACTCTTCAAACACCGCCCTCGTTCTCGTGGCATGGGCTGGGGTTGCCATACTTGGATTCTCAGCAACAGCGTTAGCGTCTGACGAAGGAGCCACACTCCTATTGGAATCCATTGATGAATCAAATCGCATTCTGATTATTGAAACTAGGTCATCAGGACACACATCCCCATCGGAACACTACACCATCATCACCAACGAACCCAACCCATCAACCACCGATCTTGAACTCATGGCATCATTTCCCGGCGTCGACGATCATGGGATCTTCGTTGCGGAACCCTTTGACAGCATTCAGACGCAGCCAACGACTCGAACAGGAATCGAAACCTACCTTGTGCAGGAAGGAGATACGCTCTCTGCAATCGCCGAACGTTTCGGTCTCAACCTTTCAACGATTCTGTGGGCGAACGGACTGACCGACCGATCCATCCTCAAGCCCAATACGTCGCTCACAATCCTTCCCACCAATGGCGTTTTGTACACCGTCGCGAAAGGTGATTCCATATCCAAAATAGCGAAACGTTACGGAATCTCTGAAGAAAGCATCCTTTCGTTTAAAACCGATGGTGATACCGTCATCCCCGGTACCAACATCATACTCCCGGACGCAAAGCCTCTTCGTTTTCTTGCACAAGCTTCAGCAAACGCTGCCGCGAACCCGAGAACCGCAACGAACGTGCCTCCACCAAAACGCACGACCACTTCCGGTTTCATCTGGCCAACACCCGGCAGAAAAATCAACCAATATTTTTCATGGCGCCACAACGGTCTTGATATTGACAACAAAACCGACAACGATCCGATTTACGCGTCAGAATCCGGAACCGTGCTCAAAGCCGGCTGGAACAATGGAGGATACGGAAACCGTGTGCTCATCCAGCACGCGGGGAACCAACAAACCAACTATGGACATTTGAAAAAGATCCTCGTCAAGGCTGGAGACAAGGTGCAAAAAGGCGACGTAATTGGCATTATGGGTACCACTGGCCGCTCAACCGGTGTACATCTTCACTTTGAGATCATCATCAACGGTCGGTTCATGAACCCATTGAGCTACGTGCAGTGACTTATTGCCTCAACATACGCTGAATATTCGGGAGAGAATTGATGCGACGATCACACGGTTCAAACGACAATTTAACAATCTCACGATAAAATGACTCAGAAAGCCTGGGATCGAATTGATACTTCATCCATCCACGTCCGCCCTCTTGTATTGTAAAAGGTTGTTACTCAATAACTTTCGTTTCTCCGTTCTTTATCTCTTTCACCTGGTAGGGTTTCTGTACGTCGCCACGACGGTCAAAAGTAAGAATCCCCCCAGCTGCTTCATAATCTTTCAAGTTGTATAAATAGTCCTTTATCTTCTCCGAATCAATACCAGTCTCATCCATAGTATCGAGAACTACCTTTACACTATCGTACCCAATCTGCACAAGAAAATCTGCTTCTTTGTTGTACCTCGCTTTATACGTTACCGAAACGCGTTTCCATGTGTCTGATGACGACTCTTTTTGAACTGCATAGTAAAGCTCATTGATATCTTTCCACGCAGTCTTACCCTCATCAGATTCAACATATGCCATATCACCGAGCAGTATTGATTCAATTCCAAATTCGTTAATCTGTTTGATGATCAATGGAAATTCCTGTGGATTTGACGCAATGAAAATCGCATCCGGATTCTTTTGTTTGATCTTGGTAAGTTCGGTTCTGAAATCCGAGGCATTCGGAGAAAATAATTCTTCAGAAACAATATTCCCTCCCGCTTTTTGCACTGAATTCCCAAATGACCGTTTAAACCCGTCTCCGTATTCGTTATTAATTGTGAGTGTCGCGAACGTTTTCAATCCTTTATGCTTAACCGCGTACTCACCCGTGATAGAAGCGGAGTAACTATCCGACGGATACACTCGAAAAAAGTAATCGCCCATGTCAGAGAGCTTTGGACTTGAAGCACCCGCGGATACGAACACGATCTTACGCTGTTCAGTAATCGGAAGCATAGCGATAGTCGGCGACGAACACACGGTTCCCGTGATGACGATTGGACTCTTTATTAACAACTGCTGTAGTGCGGTGACTCCTTCCTTTGCATCACACTTATCATCAGCAATCTCCAACTTAATACTAGTTCCCTTGAGTTTTCTCTTAGCTTGAAACTCTTCAACCGCAATCTGTGCTCCTCGCAAAGCTCCCTCGCCCCAGGATGCCGCATCGCCAGAAAGGGCAGAGACAAACCCTACAGTGACTTCATTTATTTGACCTTTGTCCCTCTTTGGACCCGCAATCAACAAGATCGCAATAACGACGGCAATAATGCCAATGACTAGGATGTGTTTTTTCATAAAGAAGTTTGTGGTTCTTAATGTTTATGACATCCAAGTATAATGGAAAATATACTTTTGTTTATTTTATGATGATATGGGTACTGTTTAGACTAAATATTGGCTTGAAATAAAGAAAAGTTTGTGATATTTATAAAGTATAAATACAATAATACTTTATGAATCTTGAACATGAATTAAATAACATATTGGCTAAAATTGGACTCTCTAAACGCGAACAAGAAGTGATTGTTTCGCTCGCTCAAACTGGCGCTTCAACACTCAAAGACCTCATTTTAAAAACAAAACTCAAAAAACCAACCGTGTACCGAGTGGTTTCCGATCTTGAACAAAAAGGATTACTATTCTCCGACAACAAAAAATACGAAAAAACGTATACCGTACATGAACCAAAACGTCTGTTGAACATGATTGCTAACGATCGAAGAAAACTCAAGCGCCTTGAGCTCGACTTCGAAGCACTGCTCCCTGCGCTCTCTGCTTTTTTTCAATCCGGTGGTAAACCTAAAATTGAAATGTATCAGGACAAAGAAGGGTACACTCTACTCGCAAATCACAGCCTTGATTGCAAAGAAAAAGTGATACGCTATCTTGGCAATGTGGAAAATATTCTCGAAATATTAGGTGAGGAATACGATCATGACTTTTACATTCCATCCAGGCTGAAGCGCGGAATCGGGTATATGATGTTAACTCGAAAAACATCGCTCATGGAACGATATCGGAACTCTGATGCACAAGAAAACAGAGAAACACGGTTTCATCCCTCAATTTTCTCGATGCAAACGACTATTATGATCTTCGACGACACAACCATATTTTTTTCTGAACCAAAAGAGATGGTGGCGGTTGCCATCTCCTCTCCCTCCATTGCCAAAACCATGAAACTGATGTTTCAGGATTTGTGGGACCACGCGGAGAAAACATAAATATCCGAAATCAATCCTGACCGTCAACAACACGCAGTACTTCTTCAAGTGAAGTGACACCTTGGAAACACTTGATAATGCCGTCTTCCAGAATTGTCGGCGTATCTTGCGCGAGCTGCAGCTCTTTCAGCTTTATCTCGGAAACGGACGACGAAAGAATTTCTTTTTCCACCTCCGGGGTCTTTAGCAAATATTCAAAAATTCCCACACGTCCCCGATACCCAATTCCACCACACGCCTGGCACCCAGGGGCTTTCCAGTGCCTCGGTTCGGCAATACCAAGTTTTTCCATAAACGGTTTCAGTCGTTCTCGTTTTCGCTCAACCACTGCCGCCTCCTCATCAGTCATAGGGGACTCAACCTTGCACTGTTCACATAATTTACGAACCAAACGCTGAGACATCACCGAATTCAACGCTGGAGATAATAAATATGGCTTTGCACCCATAGCAAGAAAACGAGGAACAGTCCCAGCGGACGAATTCGTATGAAGCGTGGAAAGCACAAGGTGACCAGTCAGAGCCGCCTGAAGCGCGATATCAACTGTTTCCGCGTCTCGTATTTCACCGACCACAATGACATCAGGATCTTGACGCACCAAAGAACGCAAACCCTTTGCAAAGGTATAACCATGAGCTTCGTCAACTTGACTCTGGCTCACGCCTTTCATTTCGTACTCGATGGGGTCCTCGATCGTGAGAATTTTCACGTCAGGCGTGTTGATCGTTGTAATGAGCGAATAAATACTTGTAGTCTTACCAGATCCTGTTGGTCCACAAATCACAAACAATCCTGCGGGGCGAGATGATTCCCGTTTTAAAAAATCTCGCGTCCAGGAAAGCATCCCCAAACTTTCAAATGTCACGCGTTGGGACGATGATTGAAGTACACGGAGCGCAATACTTTCCCCATAGTTGGTTGGAAGGGCCGATGCGCGCACATCAATCTTTTCACCTCCAATTCGAATATCGAAGTGTCCATCCTGCGGACGGTCACTAATGTTAATTTTAAGTCCCGATGTCAGCTTTACACGCGAAATCAAATGCTTTCCAAGGTCTTTGCTGACGGTTGCGATGGTGTGTAGGACTCCGTCGATACGAAAACGAATTTCGGTTCCATCAGATCCGTCTTCAATATGCACATCGGAAGCGGTAAATTTCAGAGCAGCAGCGAGCATCACCGTCATCACATCTGTTACACTCACGTGTAAAAATCGCTTGCTCACATCCTCAAGTGACTGAAGCTCACGAGCAAGCCTTGCGACCTCATCCTCATCAATCAGCACTTCTTCAACATTCTGAAGCTTGGGAATTCGAGCAAATCCGCCCATCGCAGCGGCGAAACTTTCCTCGCTTGTGAGGTAAACCGAAGCCGGCGTTTCTAAGCGCTCTTCAAGTTCTTTCAGATACGCTCGCACCTCATCTGTATAGGATCGACACGCGATCCGCATGGCGTGATGACGCACAAAATCGAAACAAAGCGCCTGAAGACGTCGCGCGTCTGCTTCCGGAATCACAGCAAAACACTCTTCAACAATGATTTGTCCCTTGAGATTCACATAACCCAGCCCAAGAGACACTGCCTGCGCCTTCAGAAGTTCTTCTGAATCACGCAAAGCCATTTCGCGCATCTTTTGCGTGAGTTCTTCTGATTTTGCGTCCGTGGTAACACGAACTTTTGAAGATGCAGAAATGTCCATACCAGCCACGTTATTTATTATCTCGAAATAGAGCTTTGATGTTTTGTCCAACCGATAATTGTTTGCGTCACTCGCTCAAGTTTCGCCAACATCGACTCGGAAGAAATTTTTTGATACAACAACACCCACGCCGTGTATTCAACCGTTGAAACATACGCTGTTGCGGCAAGAACCAGCGCTAACGTTGATAGAATCCACCCAACATAAAAAATAGTAACACCCACGGGAATCCCAAACGAATAGCTAATCGCGATACCAATGAGAAAGGGAAGCATGAGGATAGCGGCGAGTACCCGCACGATAAGAAGTGCCAGCAAACTCACAAAAAACATAATGATGACGAATTCCACAACCACCAGCCAGTGTGATTTTAACAAACGCAAGGATTCATGAAACGACACGTGAAGCGGGGCTGAACGATGTGCCGCAACGTGAACAAGAATGAATTTCGCCGCGAGTGAAAAAACGAGAACAACGGGCACAAACAACAAAAACGCAATGATACTTAACAGAGTCTGAACCCACGTGACCCCAGCACTTTGAGCTGAGGAAAGCAGGGGCAGACCAATCGCTAATATCGCTATTGCCGACCCAAGTTTCGCAATCACATTCACAACGGCAACTTTCCAAAACAACTTCTTCCCCGAATCCCAATGTCTGCTAAAATCACCCGGTCGACCAGCCTTGTCAACCAACGCGGAAATGAGGGATCCTTGAGACAAAACCGCGAGAATCACAATAACCAACATAACTAAAAACATCACTCCGCCAACCACGACGATTGGATCCGAAAGGGTAGCTGAAAACGGGGCTTGAAACAACTCCTTCAGGCGTTGCGAGCCTTCAAGAATCACACCGCCCCACTCAAACGAAAATGCTCCGATCTGGGTCACGCGGGAAAATAATTCAACAAGAGACCAAACCTCGCTTCCCGCGCCCAACAACGCCGCGAACAAACCAAAAAACCACAGCGATTTCGTTCGCCAACTTAACCGAAACGCCTCGCTGAGAACGGAGCGGTACCACGATTGTGTTTGTTGACCTTTTGGGGGAGTCCCTGCTTTGTTTGGACGCAACCCGCTGACGAGCGAAGCGGAAAGAGACATAAGGTGAGAATTATGAATTATGAATTATGAATTATGAATCACGATGTGATACGGAGATCTTTTTTTGTTTTTCATGATTCTTGATTCTTACTTCTTGATTCTGGGATTTTGTAGGTTTCGGTCCAACAATCGCCTCAAACTCAACGCGTTCTAATGTTTCACGCTCCAACAAAGCTGATGTAACCGACTCAAGTGCCCCACGATGGCGCTGAACAAGCTCAACCGCGCGGGAAAGAGCTTCTTGAATAATACTATTGATCTCTTGGTCAATCGTCTCAGCGGTTTTTTCAGAATACGTCCTCTGTTCCGTGATTTCTTTCCCCAAAAACGTTAGTCCGTCGTGATCGCCGAACATACGCGGACCCAGCCGTTCACTCATACCAAATACCATAATCATCTTCCGCGCAACACTAGTCGCTCGTTTCAAATCAGACGACGCGCCTGTTGTGAGCTCTCCGAATACTTCCTTTTCCGTTGCGTACCCAGCAAGTGTCACCGCAATGTCAGAAAGAAACTCCTCTTTTGTGTGCATGTACTTATCCTCGGCGGGAACTTTCATTGTGTATCCACCAGCGCGTCCGCGGGAAATGATGGAGACCTTATGCACGGGGTCGGCGTTAGGTTGAAAATGTGCCACAATCGCGTGACCAGCTTCGTGATATGCGGTTATACGTTTTTCGGATTCGGACAAAATATGGCTTTTGCGCTCAGGACCGAGCATCACCTTCTCAATACTTTCTAGAATCTCGCTATTGGTCACTTCTTTTTTGTTTCGCCGCGCGGTCAAAATCGCTGCTTCATTCAGAAGATTGGCGATGTCTGCACCAGAAAATCCGGATGTTCGCTGCGCAATTGTTTTCAAATCAACGTCTCCCGCTATTGGTTTTCCCTTAGCGTGGATCATGAGTATCTCCTCCCGATCGCGGATATCGGGCTCATCTAAGATCACCCGACGGTCAAATCTCCCGGGTCGAAGCAGCGCTTGGTCAAGTACATCGGGCCTGTTGGTCGCCGCAATCACTACAACTCCAGAATTCGGCTCGAAACCATCCATTTCAACAAGTATCTGATTCAGGGTTTGTTCACGCTCGTCATGAGATCCACCCAATCCAGTGCCGCGCTGACGACCGACGGCGTCGAGCTCGTCAATAAAAATGATGCATGGCGCGCTTTTTTTTGCGCGGGAAAACAACGAACGCACGCGAGACGCTCCAACACCCACGAACATTTCAACAAATTCCGAACCAGAAACGTGAAAAAACGGAACATTTGCTTCTCCGGCAACCGCTCGGGCGAGAAGCGTCTTTCCCGTACCGGGGGACCCGACAAGCATGACGCCCTTTGGGATCTTCGCCCCCACTTGGGCAAACTTTTTAGGGAACCGCAAAAATTCAACTACTTCGGTTAGCTCCTGTTTTGCCTCACGAACGCCGGCTACGTCTGCAAACGTGACACGATTTTTGTCGTCTGGCTTTGTTTCACGCGCACCGCTCTGCCCAAACGACATAGCGCGCTGATTTACCCCCTGGATCTGCCGGAACATGATAAACACAATGAATCCAATCACCAACAATGGTAAAATGAAAGGCAAAAACGATGATGAAAGAAAATGAGCAACACCGGAAGGCTCGCGAACATCAACCGTTACGTTCGCCAGCGATTCTGTGGGCACAGAATACGACGCAATGAGATCACCAAATGTGTCTTGGGGTTCTTTTTGAACTTGAATCGTTTCGCCTGAGGAGAGTTTAGCGTGGATTCTATTCTCTGTTACAACGATGGAGGCAACCTCTTTTGCGGTCAAACGTTGTACCAGCTCCGAAAGCGGTGCCGTTCTCTCTTCGCGATATGTTTGAGAAAACGAAGAAACAAGCCCAGCGGCAACAAGAAAAAATACCAGTAAAATAAGAAAGTTTTTTAACGCTTGTTTCATGGGGATCGTTGCGTTCTATCTTACGAGATCGAGTGTTCGAAGCGGACACTGCGTTTTTGAGAATATCCGCTATCGCACAGCGATGCGTGAGGATCATTAAGAAACCGACTCGGTTTGCGCGGGTGTTAATATCAACCGCGCATCGTCCGGTACACATTCAACAATAGTAAACAAACTGGTCGACCCGTCAGCAATCTCCTTCCCCTTCGCGTCGACATACACTACAAGCCCCGAAAAAGGCTCGACCATAACACCACGACCTTCATGCCTCAACACCGGCGCCTCAAGAACTGATCCGACAGAAAGTTGCGACAACTGGTCCACCCAAGGATTTGCCTCAAGCCGCTTCAAAGAAAGTGTTACGCGCCCGCGGTTAATGGTAAGTATCTTCGCGGAAAGTGCCTGACCAATGGTGTATGAATCGCGGGGGTTTACCGGTTTCCATGAAAGTTCAGAAACATGAATCAGCCCTTCAAATCCTTCGCCAAATTCAACAAACAATCCGAAATCAACAATTCCTTTCACCACAACGTCAATCACGTCGCCAGGATGATACTTTTGCAGACTTGTCAACCGCTCATCGGCTTCTGCCTCTTTTTCAGAGACGATCAACTTGTCATCGGATTCGGAAACGTCAATTACCTTCACCATCATAGATTGCCCAACGAATCCTTGTAGCTTTTCAAAAATTTTTCCTTTATTTCCCTCAACTTTCGGATAATTTTTCGACGCGAGCTGCGATACAGGCAAAAATCCTTGAATATTTTGAAGCTTAACAATCAACCCCCCTTTATTTGCGCCAATCACGTCAACGGAAATATTTTCCCCACTCCTTCGAAGGTCGTTGAGGGTGTTCCACGCTTTTTGATGCGAGGCGGAACGGAATGAAAGTTCAACCATTCCCTTTTCATTATCAATATCAATAACCTTTCCCTCAATTTCATCGCCGGGTTTAACTTTTGCGACCGATCCCATTTCATCCATCATTTCATGCCCGCGGGCAATACCGGAAAGCACCCCTCCAATGGAAACGACAATTTCACTTTTTCCAACCGACACGACTGTACCGCGAACAAGTTCGCCAACTTTTGGAAACGGAAATCCCAAATCACCGCCGAGCAGCGCTCCCATAGCACCATCAGTTTTTGATTTCACTTTGAGTAATTGTTTTGACATATCAATTCGCGCGATCAAACCTCAAAACACAACGATGACTGTCCGTACGATCGCATATTTTATGTTTAACGTTATGCAACCGATTGACGCGGGGGTTCCGAGCCCTCCCCACACCGAGACCATCATAATCGAAACGAGCGGGTAAATTCTCAAGGCGAAGATCGCAATTCTTATGATCAGTCTACATAAAAAACATGGAAAACGCAAGGCTCAAGTCCGTTGCGTATCGCGGACGACTGGGGTATACTATCCATGAGCTCATCCGAGCGCTTGAAGTCTTCATACTAAACCGTCCATACTCATTATGATCATTACCGCAACGGATTCTACAGCTGTATCGATTCAAACCAAAAACACCACTGACGCAACAATCCTTTGGCACGCGCGCGCGACCAAAGAAAAAGGAGGAAGAATGAAATCACCCGACGTGGTTCTTTGTTCCTCTGAATGGATGGCACCAACCTCCCCCGAACACTCCACGCTTATCATCGATCATCCGGGCGAATACGAAACCAAAGGGGTGTTTATTGTCGGTTTCGACGTTCAAAATAGCAACGACACAAATGTTGTGATGTTTGCGGTTGATCTTGAGGGAGTGAGATGTATGCTGATTCCAGGAACAGTGTCGGGGGCTCTCACCCAGGAACATCTTTCCCTGGTCGGTTCGGTTGATATTGTTATTATTGCTTCAGAATCCGCATCTTCGCCGATACTCGCTGATATTGTCAACCAAATCGAACCACGAGTTGTTATTGTTACTGAGTCCGCATCCTCACAGGGGATCGTCAAAAAAATCGGTCTGCCATCCGAACGCGTCTCAAAATGTAAACTCTCGAAAAAAGAACTTCCGCAAGAGCATACAAGCTGCTTCCTGCTTGCCAATGAATAACTTTTATCAAATTCTATGCCAGGAATGGACTCGGTACGAAAACCAAAAACACCAATGGGAAAACAACAGTCACGCACGGCGCCAGTCCGTCAACACACCAATTCACCAAAACCGTTCGCTCCCGAAATGAAAGTGTGGTTCTCGGTTATTGGATCGAGCCTGGTGATTGTGGCGGTATGGATCGCAACATTCTCCATGCCAAAATCGATTCCGAAGAACTCAAGCAACAGCTCAACAGGCCAGGTAAAAGAAATACTTTCCGAGCTTCGTAACAGTATTCAAAACGGCATGCGCGTCGTTGACCAACAAAAAACAATACTTTCCGAACTCGCGTCAAACACAAATTCCAGCCCGTCCAGCCAAACGCTCTCAAACGAAGAACTCAAGGCGCTCGCGGAGCAACTTGTGGGAACCCTCAACGCCACGACAACCACGAGTACAGTTCCCCAAATAACACCAGCCTCCCAACAAACGTCAGAACCCAAACCAACATCAAAGCTCCCCTAATAACCAACCCGTATGAAACGATCTAAACCAGAACTCCCCACCACCAATCCCATTGGCACTATCCGTTCCCAACCACTGATTGATGAAATGCAGAACGCATACCTGGATTATGCAATGTCTGTCATTGTCCAACGTGCTCTGCCCGACGCTCGCGATGGGTTAAAACCCGTACACCGTCGCATTCTCTATGCCATGCGCGACATGGGGCTTACCGCGGGAGCAAAATTTCGAAAATCTGCAACTGTGGTAGGAGAAGTGCTTGGGAAATACCACCCCCACGGAGACGTCGCTGTATATGACTCAATGGTCCGTCTCGCCCAAACCTTTGCCTTACGCTATCCGTTGGTCCTAGGGCAGGGAAATTTTGGTTCGATTGACGGGGACGGAGCTGCCGCTATGCGATATACAGAAAGCAAACTTTCCAAAATCGCGGAAACGGTTCTTGAAGATATTGAAAAGAAAACGGTTGATTTTGTACCCAACTACGACGGAACGCAAAAAGAGCCACAGGTTCTTCCTTCAAAAATTCCAAACCTTCTGCTCAATGGCACCGTCGGCATAGCGGTTGGAATGGCGACATCCATCCCACCTCATAATCTGGGCGAACTTATTGACGCATGCAACGCCCTGATCCAAAATCCCGACGCTGAGGTCCAGGATCTTCTCGAATTCGTGAAAGGACCGGATTTCCCGACTGGCGGAATTATCTATGGGAAAAAATCCATCCACAATGCATATGCGTCGGGTCAGGGCCCGATTGTGATCCGCGCAAAAACAGAAATCGTGGAAGACAAAGGTAGTTATTCCATCGTTGTCACGGAAATTCCCTACCAGGTAAATAAATCAACGCTGTTGGAAAAAATTGCAGAATTGGTGCGCGATAAAAAAATTGACGGTATTCGAGATATTCGAGATGAGTCAGACAAGGATGGGATTCGCATTGTTATCGAACTCAAAAAAGAAGCGTACCCAAAAAAAATTCTCAATCAACTTTTTGAACATACCGATCTTCAAACCACATTTCACTGCAATATTCTCGCGCTTGTGGACGGGCTTCAGCCGAAGGTGCTGAATCTCAAATCGTGTCTTGAAGAATTTCTGAAACACCGTCAAGTTGTCGTTCGCAAACGCACCGAATTCGATCTCGAACGCGCACGCGACCGCGCGCATATTCTTGAAGGATTGATCATGTGTCTTGCTAAAATCGATGCCATCATCGCTGTGATCAAAAAATCCGCAGATCGCGCTGAAGCTAAAACCAACCTTGTTTCAAAATTCAAATTATCAGAACGGCAGGCAGAAGCAATTCTTGAAATGAAACTCTCGCAGCTTGCGAATCTCGAGCGGCTCAAGATCGAAACCGAACTCAGAGAGAAGAAAAAATTGATTGAAGAACTTTCCTCGATTTTAAAAAATCCGAAAAAACTCATGGGTGTCATTGCGGATGAACTCAAAGAAATTCGTAATACATTTGCCGATGAGCGCAAAACTCAGGTTGTCGCCGGTGAAGTCAATGCGTTTACCCAAGAAGACCTGATCCCAGATGAACCAGCAATTGTTATCCTCACTCGTGATGGATACCTTAAGAGAGTTCCACCGGACACCTTCAAAACCCAACACCGTGGCGGGAAGGGCGTTGTGGGAGTTTCAACCAAAGAAGAAGACGTAGTGTTCCAACTTCTCACAACCACTACACTCTCAAATCTTCTCTTCTTCACCACAAAAGGCCGTGTGTTCCAACTCAAGGCATACGAGGTTCCAGCAGCTTCGCGAACAGCACGAGGACAGGCGGTCCAAAATTTCTTACAGCTCGGACCCGAAGAAAAGGTTTCGACCGTCATTTCCCTCAAAGAACTTAAATCCGCAAAATACCTCGTCATGGTGACTCTGAAAGGGTTAATAAAAAAAGTCGAGCTTTCAGCCTTCGAGGCAGTCAGACGCAATGGTCTCATTGCAATTCGACTCAAAAACGACGATAGCCTTGAGTGGGTGAAACCTTCAGGTGGTAGCGACGAGATCCTTCTCACAAGCAAAGACGGGAAGGCGATCCGATTTCGCGAAAAAGAGATCCGCGCCATGGGTCGAGTTGCTGCTGGGGTTCGTGGAATGAGACTCAAGGGCAAAGATGCGATCGTTGGTATGGATGTGATCGGGAAAGCCGATGGAGAAACAAAATGGCTTGTGATCACTGAAAAGGGATTTGGCAAATGTACCTCAATCGCCTCTTACCGACTCCAAGGACGAGGAGGAAGCGGCATCAAAACCTCCAAAGTGACCCCAAAAACGGGTGAGGTAATTCAAGCGTTCTCAATTGACCTGAAAAATCTTCCGGAGGGCATTGCTGGAGACCTCCTCGTTATTTCAAATCACGGTCAAACCATTCGGCTTCCTCTCAAAACCGTTTCAACCCAGGGACGCGCGACCCAAGGTACCCGGCTCATGCGGTTCAAAGAAGAAGACGATGGTGTTGCCTCGATTACCGTTGTGTAATACGTAATTCAAATCTTCCCAACACAAAACCCCGGACTATCTCCGGGGTTTTAATTTCAATGGTGGGCGCGCCTGGAATCGAACCAGGGACCTTTACATTATCAGTGTAACGCTCTAACCAGCTGAGCTACGCGCCCCCGAATTGTTATTAAGATTATGGATTTATGTTAAACAGATAGTGGTTGTTGTCTAATCTCTGCCAAAGATGGGTCACCCTCTAGCTGAAGCCGAGCCATATCCGAGTCATGCAACAGCACTATACGAAACTCCAAAAAACATTTCAAGCTTACCTAACGAAATGCGCCCCCAAATGCAACGGGGGCGCACTGTTCTACGAGAGGGTATTATACACCTGATTTTAGGGCATCCTTCAATGTCTTCCCAGCTTTGAATTTGGGGACGATAACCGCCGGAATCTGAATCTTCTCGCTTG
This sequence comes from uncultured Gammaproteobacteria bacterium, assembly GCA_964470645.1. Classification (GTDB taxonomy): domain Bacteria; phylum Patescibacteriota; class Patescibacteriia; order CAYYDP01; family CAYYDP01; genus CAYYDP01. The sequence continues at coordinate 6,134 of CAYYDP010000005.1, read as the reverse complement.
GGGACTGTGGATTCACACCCATACGCGCTTCTCGTTTCTTTGCCATAAAGGCTCCGAAACCAGTTAATACAACCTCTTCTCCCATTTTAAGTTTCGCGATGATCATCTCAAGCATTGCCTCAATAATGGTTTCAACATCTTTCTTCTGAAGGCCAGTTTTTTGTGCTAATTCTTCAATAAGTGTTTGTTTATTCATTGTTCCACCCCCTTTCTTTGATTTATTAAGTATTTTTATTACCACTTTTACGGTTTGGTTAGCCAATTTCCGAACGAGGACGTGTCTGAGGCAAGCAATATCTGAGGAGGACGTTAGGGGTTGTATTCAGATATTGCTGGTCCGCCAAAGGCGGAGCCGAGTCCCGCAGGAGGAAATATTGGCGCTACCAAACCTTCTCCCTCCTATTTTAGCTAAGTCCCGTTAAAAAATCAAGTCAACACAGCCAAAACGTAAATGGGATTTAGGAGTAATTACTCAATGAAGTTAATCAACTTCGAAATTTTTCTAACGGGCTTAATCTTCGACTAAAATGTCAACCGAACCATTGGTAATGGAAACGCACTGCGAAGTTGCCTCATCCACATCAGCCACAACGTAATTTGCCTCAACCAATCCCTTCTCCGGTACCTCAAAGACTGCGGGCATTTGGGTGAGGTGGGTTTTAAGCGAACCTTCCGGGACAACACCAAGAACGGAATCCCTGGCGCCAACCATACCCGTATCAGTGATATATCCAGTACCCTTCGCCAAAATGCGAGCATCGGAAGTTTGCACGTGGGTATGCGTTCCAACCACAACACTCGCCCTCCCATCAACATAATACCCGAACGCTTTCTTTTCGGACGTTGCCTCACCGTGAAAGTCAACAAACACCGGGGTGCCTCCCGGGATAGTCGCAAAAAGCTTATCAAACACTCGGAACGGATCGTCAGGGATTTCCCTCATAAACGGTCTTCCCAAAAGATTTATAACCGCCAATTTTTTCGAGCTGTCCTCAAGAACAACCATTCCCTGACCTGGCACACCTTCCGGGTAATTTGCTGGACGAATAATTCTGCTACCCTGGTCTGCTAGCAATTCAATAAAATCTTTTTTATCCGCAATATGATTTCCAAGCGTCAACAAGTCGACACCCAGTGCAAAGACCTCTTCGCATGTTTTTTTCGTAATTCCCTTTCCATGGGCAACATTCTCACCGTTGGCAATCACGAAATCGGGTTTAAATTCCTCAACCAATCTTGGAAGCTGTATAGCAAGCGCCTTTCTCGCGATCTTACCGACGAGATCTCCGAAAAATAAAACCCTGATCATACTTTTCAGAACTCGTACCATGGATCATGGATCAAGAACCCCTTAATGTTTGTTCCATGCTACGTGTTGTGTGTTACGTGATTTATCTTGCGTACTCAATAATCCTCGTTTCCCTTATCACCATGACCTTGATTTCGCCCGGATATTTCAACTCTTGCTCAATCTTATTTGCAATATCACGCGCGAGTTTCTGGGCAATCCAATCATCAACCATTTCTGGCTTCACAAACACTCGGATCTCACGTCCTGCCTGAATCGCGTACACTTTCTCAACGCCATCAAAACTCGAGGCAGTTTTTTCAAGTTCATCCAAACGATGAACGTATTGTTCGTAGGTATCTTTTCGCGCTCCTGGACGTGCGCCTGAAATCGCGTCCGCAATCTTTACAATGAGCCCTTCAAGTGTTTGCGGGTGGTCTTCGTGATGGGCAACAGCAATGTACGCGACCTCTTCCGGAAGTCCAAACTTTCTCATGATCTCGCGTCCCAAATCTGTGTGGGCTCCTTGCATTTCGTGATCAACCGCCTTACCAATATCATGCAAAAGTCCTCCTTTTTTTGCAACAGCAACATTCGCGCCCAGCTCTTCCGCGAGCATTCCGGAAAGTAATCCAACTTCGATTGAATGGCGCAAAATGTTATGTCCGTAGCTCGTTCGATACTTCAATCGGCCGAGAATCTGAACGAGTTTCGTGTCAAGACCAACCACCCCAACCTCGTACGCAGCCTCTTCGCCCGCCTTCTTGATATCCACTGCTAAATCTTTCTTCGCCGCTTCAACCGCTTCCTCAATCCTGCCCGGATGAATACGACCGTCGTGAAGGAGTTTTTCCAAAGCCAATTTCGCTACCTGGCGACGGATGGATGAAAATCCCGAAACAAGAATCGTTCCAGGAGTTTCGTCAACCACAATTTCAACTCCCGTGATTTGTTCAAGAGCTTTAATATTTCTTCCTTCTTTCCCAATAATTCTTCCTTTCATTTCGTCCGAAGAAAGCTGTACCGCGGTTGTCGTTGTCTCAACCGCGTGAGATGAGGCACACCGCTCCATGACCGAAGCGAGCATGTTCACCGCCTTCGTCTGAAGCTCCTCAGCGCCTTGTTCCTGAAGCTTACGCACGCGCTGGAGCAACTCTTCTTTCATTGCGGATTCGGTATGATCAATCAACAGCTGGCGCGCTTCTTGTTGTGGAAGGTTGGCTACGCGTTCGAGCTTTGCCAACTGCTCCTGTTTTACGCGCTCAATATCCTGTTTCAACTCGTCAATCTTTTGCTGGGATTGGGCGAGCTTCGCCTGACGATCCTCAAGTTCCAAAATCTTCTTGTCAAACATCTCCTCGCGTTTTTCCAATCGCTGTTGTTGAGCGGAGATGTCACGCCGCCGGGACTCCTCTTCCCGCTTCGCTTCTTCAATAATCTTCAACGCTTGGTCTTTGGCGTTGAGCAACGTTTCTTTTTCTTTTGCTTTTGCTTCAGCAAGAATGTGATCTGCCCTGCTTTCGGCGGTTTTCGTTTTCTGGATTCCCCAAAGTATTCTGCCCCATACTCCAGCACCAACACCAACCAAAAGTCCGGCAATAACAAGGATAAGGTTCATAAGATTCGCGAACCCTACATATTAAGCGTTTTGTAAAACGATCCGCCAATCGTAGAGTTCGATTAGGCAGATCTCAGTAAACCGACTCCCGTGGAGGGGAGAGAAGAGAATAATGAATGTCGAGTTGGGAAAATCACTAATATGCCGTATCGTATATGCTCAATGTTCATAGGATCTCGAAACGGTTACAAAAACACGCTATGTAAGGTTAGATAAAATTAAATAATGTTTCTGAACCTACTCTACCACAAACCCACTTATTCTGGCAACTTAACAACATTTGAGGTGAAAAACAATGGCTACAATTCCGCAAGGGCGCGAATGATCGCGCCCTTACAAAAGTCTTTATTTTACTTCTTCCCCTTCTCCTGATGGGACACAATCGCGTCAATCAAGCCGTATTCTTTGGCTTTTGCGGGAGTCAAATAATAATCTCGGTCAAACTCTTTTATGATCTTTTCCTTGGTCTGACCCGTGTGAGTGGCGAGAAGCTCTGCGAGACGATCTTTAGTTTCAATAATATGCTCGGCGGTAATTTGAATATCAGAGGCCTGCCCTTCAAAGCCACCAGAGGGTTGATGAATCATAATTTCAGCGTTCGGGAGCGCGAGTCGCTTTCCGGACGTCCCCGATGCGAGTAGTATCGCGCCCATACTCGCGGCGATTCCGACACAAATAGTCGAGACGTCACATCTTAAATATTGAATAGTGTCGTAAATAGCAAGCCCGGCGGAAACATGTCCGCCCGGAGAATTGATGTATAGTTTGATATCCTTGGCCACGTCTTCACTTTCCAAAAATAACATTTGAGCAATGACCAAATTCGCGACATGCATATCTATACCACCTCCCAAAAAAATAATCCTGTCTTTGAGGAGACGAGAATAGATATCGTATGCCCGCTCTCCGTGCTGTGATTTTTCAATAACAGTAGGTACAAGATACATAAAACAGGAATTAGGCTTTAGGAGGTAGGTTCTTAGGTTCTGGCTAACAGGCTACCACCTAATGACTACAATCTATTTACATTATAGTTATTTTCCCATCTTGTTCAACCACCCTACCAGATACTCGGAATGCCGCTGCTCGGGGATGGCCGCCGCCGCCACATAAACGCGCGAGCAAACCGACGTTTTTGTTGTACGATCGCATACTCACCTCGATTCTACCACCCGATGATTTAGATTTTAATACAAACATCGTTTCCGGTAACCGGGCTTGTTTTACCACACTCGTGAGGACCTCTTTCGACTTCGAGCGTTCATCCAATACAACCACACCAGCGTGATAACGCTCGCTCGCCTGGATCCGCTCAAGAACCGTTCCCATAGTCTTAACAGTATCAAATCCAACCGCGTTTAGCCCGAAACGTTTCATGGTGGACAAATCTGCGCCTGCGGATATTAATTCCCCGGCAATTCGATATGCTAGGTGATTTGCGGAATGATTTTTAAATAATTCCGTATCAGTAACAATTCCGCACAGCAACATGTTAGCTGTTAGAGCGTCAATACGCTCGCCAAGATCACGAAATAATACGGCCAGCATTGCGCTTGCCGATGGATATTCAACATCAACCCACATATGTTTAACGTCAGCATGGTTTTCAAGCGGGTGGTGATCAACAGCAAACGAACGGTCATGATCATTGAGCAGGGGCAGGGATGCGCGTTTCGTTGAGTGCGCGTCCACGAGAAGCACGAGATCAAACGAATGAACATCGAGATCGCGCGAAGAAACAACTACCCGGTCCAAAAACGGAAAATGTTTAAGATACTCGCCCGCATACCCTTCAGCAAAACACGAACATTGAGGCACTCGTTTTGAAAAAACGTTCATACACGATGCAATCGACGCAAGCGCGTCGCCATCGGGGTTTGCGTGTGTTGCAATAAGCATTCTGCGAGCCGACCCAAGTGCATTACTAAAACGTTGTACAAATAGTCGATATTCTAAAGCAGAGTTAATCATATTCCACTCATTCGCGTTCATAGTGCTTTTCGTACCAATCAACTTCGGCAAGTCGGACCGTAATCATGGGAGTACGCTTCATGGCAAATAACTTTCCAAGGGATGTTCTTAAAACGCCCGTAATCGCACGTACAAGACGAAGTCCCGTTCCGCGTTTTTCATCGGGCAGAACCGAGACTGACAATATTGCCTCGCGTCGGTCTTGTGAAAACGTACAACCAACAACCGTAATCAGTAGATCCGGAGGTATCTCAACACGGGTCTTTAACGTCGTGTTTGCCAAATGCACGATCTGATCCGCGAGCTGCTCGCTTCGGTACTTCATACACCCCTTACCGTTTTCGCTCTTCTCTCACATAGGCGGTTAGTGTGTCGTTGATGCGAATGGGACATGGAATCGATATTTTCAAACCACATTCCGCACCTTCCGCGACCTCGGAAACATTGACCTTTCCCGACTGAAGTTCTACCATCTTGCATTCACCTAGCGTTTGACCATTTCGGGACAACGTCAATAACGCATTTTGTCGTACAACACCTGAACTTACCTGACACCCAACAATCGCGGTTGTGCGTTCTTGACGAAATAACGCTTTTACGACCGCCGTTCCAATGGTTCTTGTCATAATTCGCGGTCCAACCAAACCTTCAGCTTTTTTCTCCAATACATCCACCAAATCATAAATTACTCGGGAAAGCACAACCTCAACGCCTTTATCTCGGGCGAGCATATCCGCCTCGCGATTGATTGTTACATTAAAACCAAGAACGACGCTTCCAGTCGCAACCGCTTCTTCAATGTCATGCTCGTTAATTACACCAAGTCCTTTTCGATGAATCTCGATCACCACACCAAGGTGCTCAACCTTTTCAAACGCTTCTTTCAACGCCTCAACCGATCCCAATACATCAGCTTTCACAACCACTGAAATACGAGGCGCGTCATCCGCTGAATCGGTTTGGCGACGCTCTATGGAAACCATTTCACCGACCTCAGGCTTCCGGTACCCACGCGCTGCCGCTTTCCATTGTTCCTGGTCAACAGTTTTCAAAACATCCCCGACCAACGGTAACCCTTTCAAACCAAATAACCTCACCGGGGTGGATGGGAGAGCTTCGGAGACCAACGCGCCTGAGTCGCTCCTCATGGCCCGAATCTTCCCATACACAAGGCCGGCAACCACCAAATCACCGGTTCTTAATGTACCGCTTTGGACAAGCGCGGTAACAACCGGACCCTCTCCCTTATCAACATGT
>CAYYDP010000004.1:0-46018 GCA_964470645.1 uncultured Gammaproteobacteria bacterium | reverse complement strand
TGCTGAATTGATTTCCGTATTCATTAATTCAGATTTGAAACACGCTGTGGTATCCCGTCTTCCTCGTTTGAAGCACATCTCCATTCGGGCAACGGGTTTTGACCATGTCGATTTGACCCAGGCGAAGCGAATGGGAATTGTTGTGAGCAACGTCCCTGCCTACGGGACGACGACAGTCGCCGAGCATACGTTTGCCTTAATGCTCGCGGTCTCAAGGAAGATTTTTCAATCGTACGAACGGACAGAGAACCTCAATTTTGATTTTCACGGACTAACCGGTTTTGATTTGGAGGGAAAGACCCTGGGGTTGATTGGATTTGGTAAGATCGCAAAACATGTTGCAGGTATTGCACGGGGATTTGGGATGAACGTGATTGCGTTCGATTCGTACCAAGATAGGAAAGCGGCGCAAGAGCTCGGTGTGACGTTCACAACGCTCAATCGTCTTTTTAAGATGTCTGACATCCTATCGTTTCACACTCCTTACACGAAAGCAACGCATCACTTATTAAACTTACGAACAGTAAAGACATTGAAAGAAGGCGTTGTGGTTATCAACACTGCTCGTGGTCCACTCATCGATTCTGCTGCTTTGTTGTATGGGCTCGAGCATGGTATTGTTGCTGGGGCAGGTTTGGATGTGCTCGAGGGCGAGCGAGAATTGAAAGAGGAAAAAGAGTTGTTGCACGAACCCGGGAGATTAAGCGATTATCTCGTTCACATGCGCAATCATTTACTCATCGAACGTGATGATGTGATTCTTACACCTCACAACGCGTTTAATTCACGGGAGGCCATTCAGCGGATCTTGCAAACAACGGTTGAGAATATTAAGGCATTCGTGAAAGGGAAACCAATAAATAGGGTATAGGGTACAGCGGTCAGGGTTCAGGGTAATTAGAAAAAACGTATTGACTAATCGCTGAACGCTAGACGCTGAACGCTTGCATTTATGAAGCTTGTGATTGATATTGAAACGCGTGAGAGCATGAAAGATATTGGTGGTAAAAGCAACCTTCATATGTTTACGATATCCGTGGTGGGGGTTTATGATTATGTAACTGATCGGTACCGGGCATACGAGCTTTCAGAATTTGAAGAGTTAAAAGCGCTTCTCAAAACCGCGAAATTGATTATTGGATTCAACACCATTGGTTTTGACTTACCTGTTTTGAAAGCCAATATGAAAGATTCGGGCATTGATTTAGAATCCGTTCCTCAGGTTGATATTATGGTTGATATTCAGGAGCAAATCGGGCATAGGATTAAACTTGATAATGTTGCTAAGGCAACGTTGGGGTCTGGGGGTAAGGGTGAAATGACAGGTTTGGACGCGATACGATTTTGGAAAGAAGGAAGGGTGGATGAGTTGAAGAAATACTGCCTACACGATGTCGAAATTACTAAAGAGATTTATGAATATGGTCGACGGGAGGGAAGGGTGTGGTTTGAGGGTTGGCAGAGGAAATATGCGGTACCAGTGAAATGGAACTAAATCCAGTGACGAGTGGTTAGTGAGTAGTGGGCAGTCCAGGAACTTGTTAGGCGGTTTGTCTTGCTAATCACTATCAGCTATTCACTGTTCACTATTGTTATCGTTATGATCTCGTATATTAAAGGTAGTGTTATAGAAGTCTTTGAAAAAGAAATGCTCGTTTCCGCTGGAAACGTTGGGTACTTGATTATGGCCGGAAATCGGTTATTGCTGTCCGTGAAACCCGGGGAAGAGGTAGAGTTGTTTGTGTACCCCCAGATAACTCGCGACGGCGATGTGCTGTTTTTTGGACTTTCGAGTAAGGAAGAGTTGAATTTTTTTAAAAAATTGATTTCTGTTTCAGGTGTTGGTCCCAAAATGGCTATGAATATTCTATCAGGATCCACGGTGGAAGAGCTTCGCGGAGCAATTGAGGGCGAAAAGATCGAGACGTTTTTGAGGACATCCGGGGTTGGTAAGAAAACCGCACAAAAGATTATCCTAGACTTGAAAGGGCAAATTCAATTTGGGAAACAGACGAAGGTTGATGATTTGAGTCAGGCGCTTGGGAGTCTCGGATATTCAAAGAGCGAGATTGAGAAGATGACGGACGGGCTTGATCAAAGTTTGTCGTTGGAAGAAAGGGTGAAGTTTGCCCTCAAGAAAAGGTAGATGTTTGTTTTGAGAAATTCCAAATTACAAATATCAAATACCAAACAAGTCTCAAATTCCAAATTCAAAACACGCGGCTCCAGCCTTTTTTGTTTTGATTTTTGAATTTCGGTCATTGTCCCGTACTTTTGTTTATATCTCTACTGGTTTGCGGGATCCCGCATTGGCGGGAGAATTTATTTGTGATTTGGCTCGCCTCGATTCTACAATCGAGTCGAAGCGGGTGTTTGTAACTTGGGATTTATGATTCAAACTTTGAAAAGGGAACAGTATAATCTCTGGAATTCGTTTATTCGACAGAACAATGGCAGTTTTTTGCAAAGCTCTGAGTGGCCGGCTGAGAAGTTTTTCATCATCGTCGAAACGACGACGCAGATAGGCGCGGATCAAACGCGGATCAACGCGGATACCATTATTGCGGGATGTAAGGTAGAAGAGCGAACGTTGTGGTTGGGGAAGGTGATGTGGCTCGTAAGGCGAGCTCCGCTCGCGGAATCAAGAATTAGGAATCAAGAATTAGGAATAAAGGAAATGCTTGAATTTCTCATTCAAAAAGCAAGAGATCAGCGAAATGTTGTGATGATTCGGATTCAAGATTCTCGGGCTACGAGTTACCCGCTTCGACTCAGCGAGGCGAGCGAGTTACGAGTTACGAGACCTAAGTTTCTCTTTCACATCGAAGACCCGGCGACAACCTTAATGGTTGATCTTTCATCTTCCGAAGATGAATTAATGAGAGAAATGCACGAAAAAACACGGTACAACATTCGTCTCGCTGAAAAGAAGGGTGTTGTTGCGAGAGAGGGGGGGCTTGATGAGTTTTATTTATTGTATTCAGCAACAAATCAACGAAAGGGGTTGCGAGGATTTTCGAAGGCGTATTTTGAGAATATCATAAAGCTACAAGCTAAAAGTTATAGGCTACAAGTATTTGTCGCCTATCATGATAATATTCCACTCGCTTCTAATCTTCTTGTTTGCTTCGGCGACACAGTTACCTATTTGTTTGGCGGGACATCCGATGAGCACCGTGAATTGATGGCACCGCATCTTCTGCACTGGGAATGTATCAGGTGGGCAAAAGTGAATGGGTACCGATGGTATGATTGGTGGGGCATAAACTCTTCGGGGAAGAGTTTATGGAGTTCGGGGGAGGTTTTATCGGGTCATGGAACATGGAACACGCCCGCCACGCCTGATGAGCGTGCGAGTCGAGGCGGGGAACATGGAACAAAAATACGTGATTGGAATGGAATCACTCGATTTAAAAAAGGGTTTGTTTCGGAAACAACGGGTCGTGTGGTAGAATATGGTGAAACCATCGATATAGTCATCAATCCTTGGTGGTATAAAATGTTCTCAACAATGAAAAAAGTATTTTGATTATGCTATATCGTGGATTTGAATTAGAAAAAGATGTGGAGATTGACGAGATTCGTTCTCGAGCCAAACTTTTTAAGCACACAAAAACTGGAGCCCGATTACTGTCGATTACAAATGATGATGAAAATAAAGTGTTTGGAATCTCATTTAAGACTCCACCAAAGGATTCTACGGGAGTTGCACATATTTTGGAGCACACGGTCTTGCGGGGTTCGAGGAAGTACCCCGTGAAAGAGCCTTTTGTTGAGTTGATGAAAGGGTCTTTGAATACGTTTTTGAATGCGTTTACTTATCCGGACAAAACGTGTTATCCAGTTGCATCACAACACTTGCAGGATTTTTACAACCTCATTGATGTGTATTTGGATTGCGTATTCTATCCTCTCTTGAAGAAAGACGCGTTCGAGACCGAAGGGTGGCATTACGAATTGAATACACCAGAGGATCCATTGACATATAAAGGAATTGTATTCAATGAAATGAAAGGCGTGTTTTCTGATCCGCGTAGGATTGTGAATTACCGGAGCATGGAAACACTTCTCCCGGATACCCTCTATGCGCTTTCGTCGGGAGGTGATCCGCTTCACATCCCCGATCTTTCCTATGAGCAGTTTATTGAATTCCATCGGGCTTATTACCACCCAACCAATTCTTATAGTTATTTTTGGGGGAATGATCCAGAAGAACATCGGTTGGTAATCATGGATCAATGGTTTTCACAGTTTAATTATGTAGAACCAAAGTCTAATATTTCGCTCCAACAGCGGCTTGAAACCCCTCGCTCATTTTCGTTTCCGTATCCAGCTGGTGATAGTCCAGAGGAATTTTCGAAGTCGCGCGTTGTTGTGAATTGGATGTTGGAGCAGACGACGGATAACCCAACGCTTGACCTCGCGTTCTTGATTCTTTCACACGTCCTGGTCGGGACACAGGCCTCACCCCTTAAGAAGGCGTTGATTGATTCCGGACTCGGTGAAGATCTGGAGAACGGAATTGATAGTGAAGACGACCTTGTTCAGAAATGTTTTTCGACCGGACTTTCGGGAGTCATAAAAGACAATATCACACGTATTGAACCGCTCGTTCTTTCAACGTTGAGACGCCTAGTTTCTGAAGGTATCGATACCAATACACTTGCTGCTTCCATGAACACGATCGAATTTGCCCTGCGAGAACGAAAAGATTTTTTCAACACCTCCAACTTACTTCCGCCTGGATTATTCCTCATGGTTCGAGCACTCGGGACCTGGATTCACGGTGGTGACCCGATTGACCGATTGGCTTTTGAGCGTCCGCTGCAAGAAATCAAAAACGCTTTGACTCAGAATCCACGGTATTTTGAAAATCTGATCCAGAGACATTTTATTGAGAATCCACATCGGGTAACAGTTACGTTGACTCCTGACTCAACGTTTTCGCCTCAACGACAGGAAACAGAGTCAAAAGCGCTGACGGATCGTAAAATCCGTATGACGCAAGAAGAGGTTCGCGGGATTGTTGAGCATACAGAGTATTTAAAAAGCCTTCGAGATATTCCTGACCCGCCAGAACACCTTGCAAGCATCCCTCGCATCAGGACCGCTGATTTGCCCCGAGAAAACCAGCGGATTCCGTCGGAGACGATCAGCGGCGATGATGGTACGATATCTGTTCATGACGTGCCGACGAACGGCATTGTGTACATTGACGTTGGTTTCAATCTCGGATACCTCTCACAAGAGTTGATACCGTACGTACCCTTGTTTGGTCAGGCGTTACTCGGCATGAATACTGATCAAAAGACGTACATGCAGCTTTCTCAAGAGATTGGTAAGCATACCGGTGGGATTGTCACCGAAACATTTTCAAAGGCGCATGTGGAGACCCACGAAGCCGTTTCTTGGATGTTTATCAGGGGGAAATCACTGATGTCGCAAGGTCATGAATTGTTGGAGTTGCTTGCTGAGATGTGTATGAAGACTCGATTCGATGATAAAGAACGATTTCGTCAGCTTGTGTTGCAGCGAAAAGTTGAGCTTGAGTCGCTTCTTTCACCCAAAGGCCATCACATGGTCTATCGAAGACTGCGGGCGATGAACAATGAAGCTGGTCTCATTGATGAGTTTATGAATGGGTTTGAACAATTGTTTTTTGTGCGTAAACTTCTTGAGAATATCGAATCTGACTGGAGCATGGTTCTGCGTTCGCTTGAACGTGTCCGTCAGGAACTCATTCACCAACAGGGTTGTGTCGTTAATATCACGGCAGATCGAGTATCACACGATTCCATACGATTGTTGGCTGGACAGTGGGTTCATAGATTGCCTTCACCTGTTCGTGAAGAACAGGTAAGGACATTTCCGAAGCTCGCGCCCCAGGAAGGTTTTTCGATGCCGAGCCAGGTGAATTACGTGGGAGCTGTGTACGATCTTTCACGCGTCGGATATCAAGAACATGGATCATCGCTCGTAGTTCAGTTATTGTTACGCACCACGTGGCTTTGGGACCGTGTTCGAGTTCGCGGAGGTGCGTATGGGGGGATGGTTTTATTCGATCGCGTGATTGGGCGATTATACTTTTTCTCGTATCGGGACCCGAATCTCACGAACACGTTACAGATCTACCGACAAACAGGGGAATTTTTGGAACATAGCTCGTTGTCTCAAAGCGAATTGGATAACCAGATCGTCGCGGCGATTGGCGAGATTGATGACTATTTATTACCCGATGAAAAGGGTTTCCAGTCGCTTCAGTGGTTTTTGACCGGGAATTCTGACGAACGAAGACAGCGTATGCGCGATCAAATTTTTTCCACGTCGATTGATGAGGTGCGGGAGTTTGGGTCGTTATTAACGAAGTCGTATGCAAACGAACACATCGTTGTATTGGGTTCGCGTGAAGCGTTGGTTGGAGCCCAAACTGATCTTCAACAAACGTTCAGTGTTATTTCAATCCTATAATCTATGAAATCAATCACGATTCCCATCGAAGTTTCCGCGAGGCATGTACATTTGACGGAAGACCACATCAAAAGATTGTTTGGACATTCTTTGACGGAGTTGAAACCTATTTCGCAAACTGGGCAGTTTGCTGCAAATGAAACAGTTGCGATTGAAAGCAAACCCCCTCTTACTCTCCCCCTTCGTAAAGGGGAGACAAAAAAGCTACAAGCTACAAACTACAAACTACAAGGTGTCCGTGTTGTTGGTCCAGCACGAAGTGAGTCGCAAGTTGAGCTTGCGTTGTCTGATTGTCGAATGCTAGGACTCAAGAATGTACCATTGAAAGTCTCTGGTTCACTTGCTGGCACTCCGGGGATTACGCTCGTTGGTCCCAAAGGAAACGTTGTTTTGAAACGTGGGGTTATTGTTACGCAGAGGCACATTCATTGCCCGACGAGGAAAGCAAAATTGTTGGGATTGAAAAACGGACAAGTGGTAACAGTGAGGGTAGGCGGTAAAAGGGGTGTTATTTTTGAAAATGTGATTGTTCGTATTCGAGAAGATTTTGTGTGGAGGATGCATATTGACACCGATGAGGCGAATGCGACCGGTATAGAGCATGGCGCAGTTGGTGTGATGTCGATGTAGCAAGGATCGTGTGGGATTGATAAAAACATTTCTCGCAACATCATGGCCGTGTAATTTTGAGGAACGTTTTAGGATGTGGTTTTCACAAGTTGTCATGATTTGGTTAGAAGCTCGTTTTTGAGTTTTTTGAAAGATGCGGTAGCATGAATGCATGCTACGTATCGCGTTATCAATAATAAGGAGATGTACCCCAACCTGGGTCTTTAAGGCTTATCACTTTGTTCTTGCATACTTAGGACACGCGCTCTACGGATTTCCATCAAGGAAATTAATCGTGTTCGGTGTGACTGGAACAAAGGGTAAGACGACGACCTCTGTGGCGCTTACTCATGTTTTGGAACAGGCGGGTTACGTTGTTGCTCTTTCATCGACTGCGCTGTTCAAGATCGGGGGATCTGTGGAAACAAATCGGTATAAAGTAAGCATGCCGGGAAGATTCGTTCTTCCTCGTTTTTTGTCGAAAGCAGTAAAGGCGGGATGTCAAATCGCGGTTGTGGAATCTACTTCAGAGGGTGTATTGCAGTACCGCCATCGATTTATTGATTATGATTATTTTGTGTTTACGAATTTGCGCCCGGAACACTTGGAACGTCATGGGGGTTTTGAGAATTATAAACGCGCGAAGTTGGAATTGGTGAGAATGATAACAAAATCCAAACAAAAAAACGTCAATGTCAGACAGCCGTCCGGAGCGACGGTTGTCCCTCACAATGACGGTTTTATTAGAAAAGGAATTGTGGTAAATCTCGACGATCGGCTTGCTGGTGAATTTTTGGACGCGGTAGGAGACGGCGCGGAGAAGATTGGGGTTACCATACAAGAGTCAAGGATTGATACTCAAACGCAAGATGGCAAATCACAAATCACAAATAAGTCGCAAGTTCCAAATTCTAATATCCAAACAGTGGTATGTGAGTATCGGGAGGAAGAATTAATTTACCAAGCCATGAATTATAAGCTTCAAGTTCCGGGGTTGTTCAATGCGTATAATCTTGCGCTTGCCTCCGCCGCCGCAACGTTTGTTGGTGTTCCGTTAGAAAACGGGTTACGTTTTTCTGAACAGTTTCGCGGTGTTTCCGGAAGATTTGAAGTAGTACGTAAAGGAACCATTGTTGTTGTGATTGATTACGCCCATGAACCGTTTTCTCTCGAAGAGGTTTTGAAATTAATCAAAGAACACTATCCCGTGCCCCTGGTCCATGTGTTTGGAGCAACAGGTGGGGGAAGGGATGTTGGGAAGCGTCCAGTTATGGGTGAAATTTCAGAACGTTACGCCGATCGAATTATTTTGACTAATGACGACCCATATGACGAGGACCAGATGACGATCGTAAACGCCATTGCATCCGGCATCAAGGATCGTGGGAAAGTTGAAATTGAACTCAATCGCGCACTCGCGATTCGTCGGGCAGTCGAGTTGGTTGAAGCAGCGCGTCATGATGCCCCATCGATTGTGGGAGGAGAGCCCTGCGCGGGAGTTGTGTTGGTCTCCGGAAAGGGATCCGAAACCGTCCAGTGTTTTGAACGGGGGAAAAGGGTACCCTACAACGATCGTCATGTTGTTGATTCCCTTTGAGGAGCATGATACAGTTGCCCTGTTTGAATGAGGCAAGATTGGAAATGTACCCTATGATACGCACGAACATTCAATGGTTGAGAATTGTGGTCGGCATCGGTTTGTTGGGTGTCGGTCTGTTTTGTATGGACGACGTACATCGCGTCTATGCACAAGACCTTTTGGATCGTTATTCACGTTTTTATTATGAACTTGACGCAGGGGAGGGTACTGACGACGCGGTGGTTTTGATAAACGAGACCAAGGAATCGCGCGAAGCGGAGCTTGGTGTCCTGGATTATAGTTTTGGGAAAGATATTCTTGAGAGCGCGACGTTTGATATTGCCCAAGAGACGGGAACATCATCAATGCGGGATTGGATTCGGTTTTATCCATCCGAGCGCCCGATAGGGTCGCAAGAAATTGAATTATTATTTGGTGGTTCGTATCCATCGCGACTCTACCCATTGTGTGAAAAACTCAAATTTGGCTCTCTGGAGAAAGTCGAGCGGGAGCAACTTGTTGTCAGAGCATTGAATCGAACGCTTCTACCCGCGGAAATTGGATGGCTGGCGGTCGTTTCTGAATGGTGCCGCGGCGAAAAGAGTCCCGTTGTGAGGGTGAATGCTCTCGGCTCTATCCGGATTCCGTTTGTCATACGACTTCCGGAAGATGTTGCGAGATCCTCGTATCGTGGGGTGATCGTGGAGCGATCTTCGATGGGACTACTCCCAGCAGCGACCATTCGCATCCGGATGCCTGGGGTATTACCATCCGTCTTGTCTTTTGAAGATCCTGTTGTCTTACGCCAATCAGGTCGGAATCAGATGAAGGTTGTGATTCGTGTGAGAAACGATGGGGGGGAGGGGGTAATCGCAAAACCACAACTTGTCATTGATCAGAGCGGGCTAACAACAGCACAGTCAACGATTGCCCTCGAAGAACGTGAGGTCGCCGCCGGAACAACAACTGAATTCGTATGGTTTGTATCCAGACCTTTTTTGGGAGTCATTGAGGTTACTCCACAGGTGGCTTTTTATGAAGAAAACATTGGTGTTTTGCATTCATCCGAAGTTTTACCGTCGGTTAAGATGGTTGTTGCCCCACCGCTATGGTTTATTGTGTTCGTTATTTGTTGTTGCTGTTTGTTTGTGGTGACCATTGCGCTGAGAGTGTATTGGGAAAAGCGCTGGTTGAAATCTATTCGAAGTTCCTATGTACCATACTCGCCAAAGTCGGATATTTCCCTGATCGATTTGGCGAATCAATTTGGTGTTTTACCTCGAATATTAGCTAAAGTGAATGGTGTCCGGACTACCGAATGGTTTCATCCCCTTGATGTGGTTATGGTCCCGGCAATACCAAAACATACACCTGTTGAAGCGCGTCGAGGTGCTCGAGGTAGAATGCGTTTAAAGTCTCATTGATGTTGAGTAATTGTGGAAAAATTGTTGGTAGAGTACTTTTTGTTATAAGTTACTACGTAGTTATTTGTTGAATATTAGCCATTATTTTATCTTTTCCAACATTTGCTGGTCGTCATTGACAACTCTTGACAAGATTGGTATTTTTTATTCATGTACAAACGATGATCGCTGCCGAAATATTGACTTATCCCAAGATTTTGATGGGGGTAGGTTTCTTTTTTTTCAAAACTAATTATTTCGCATCCGATAAGAATGACACTTTGCAACGCGGCGATTACGGACATAATGGATAATACATTACTTGATACCTGGTCAAACCCCGGTTATTGACTGCGATTTTCAAAGGTAGAATCTCAATAAACTTCCTGACCTGGAGTATTACGCTATTGCTATGCCTACTCAACGAAGGTTTTTTAATAAACGACTTGAGGTGGTTGACTTGCCCGATTTGATTGCTGTTCAGAAAGATTCTTATGAATGGTTTTTTAAGGAGGGATTGAAGGAGCTATTTGAGGAGGTATCTCCAATACGCGATTATATTGGACGGGATCTTGAACTCTACTTGGGAGATTATTATTTTGACGAAGCAAAATTTACTGAACGGCAGGCGAAAGACCGAAACACAACTTTTGAGGCCCCGCTTCGGGTCATGACCAAGCTCGTGAATAAACGCACCGGCGAGGTGAAGGAGCAAGAAGTGTATCTTGGGGATGTTCCGCTCATGACTGACCGGGGAACATTTATTATCAATGGAAACGAGCGCGCAATTGTTTCTCAACTCGTTCGTTCGGCTGGTATTTTTTTCACCTCTGAACCATTTCGAGGTAGACAGTTGTATGGTGCAAAGTTGATTCCGAATCGTGGGGCGTGGCTTGAACTTGAAACATCTTCAACTGGGGTTATTACCGTCAAAATCGACCGGAAACGAAAAGTGGCAATTACCGCGCTTCTTCGGGCGTTCGGGTACTCAACAGATGAAGAAATCCGTGCGTTGTTTTCCGGTGTTGACACTGGAGATATTCGGTATATCGAAGAGACGCTCGCGAAGGATTCGTCTAAAAATGAACACGATGGACTCAAGGAGGTGTATAAGCGCATTCGTCCTGGTGATTTGGCGACCCCTGAAAACGCACGGTCATTGATTCATGCGACGTTTTTTAACTTTGATCGGTACGATCTTTCCCGTGTGGGTAGATTTAAGTTTAATCAACGGTTTGGAAGGGATTATGCGTTGTCACGCGAACACCGTACGCTGAAACGGGAAGACATTGTCGATATTGTTTCCGAGATCATCCGCTTGAACAACACGCAAGTAATGCCTGACGATATTGATCATTTGGGAAATAGACGCGTGAAAGCTGTTGGTGAGCTTGTGCAAGGAAGATTTCGCATCGGACTCGCGCGTATGGAGCGGATCATCAAAGATCGGATGTCAACACTCGACATTAACACCATTACCCCCGCTCAGTTAATTAACGCGCGTCCCGTGATTGGTTCCGTTAAAGAATTTTTCATGTCGTCGCAGTTGGCGCAATTCATGGATCAGACCAATCCACTCGCTGAACTCGAACATAAACGCCGACTTTCTGCATTGGGGCCGGGAGGATTATCGCGTGAGCGCGCGGGATTTGAGGTCCGAGACGTTCACCGAACGCATTATGGAAGGATTTGTCCCGTGGCAACCCCAGAAGGGCATAATATCGGTTTGGTTGGGCACCTTTCCACGTACGCCCGAGTGAATGAGTTTGGGTTCATCGAAACTCCGTATCGCCGGGTAGTTGACGGACGCGTTACGAATGAAATTGTGTACATGGACGCATTTGAGGAAGAGCATCACGTGACAACGTCAGCGACGACTCCAATCGATGAGACCGGTAATTTCACCGTTGAACGCGCGACAGCTCGGAAACACGGCGAGCCAAAGATTGTTCCTGTTTCGGAAATCGAATTTATGGATGTCTCACCGTTCCAAATTATCTCCATTTCAACAGGGTTGATACCGTTTTTGGAACACGATGACGGACAACGAGCTTTGATGGGCACGAATATGCAGAGACAGGCTGTCCCATCAATTCGTCCTGAGGCGCCCATTGTGGGGACTGGCCTTGAACGGCGCGCTGCGATTGACTCAGGTCACGTGATTGCCGCCAAACAGCCGGGGGTTGTTTTGGCTGTTGATGCAGAAAAAATCATTGTCAAATCAGATTCGGGGGAAACTCAAGAATACGCGCTCGCGAAGTTTGCCCGATCCAACCAATCAACTTGTTTAAACCAGAAAGCGATTGTAAACAAAGGAGACAGGGTCCTTGCAGGAGATGTCCTTGCGGACGGCGCGTCGACCGATCAAGGAGAGCTCGCGCTGGGCCAGAACCTTCTTGTCGCTTTTTTACCGTGGTACGGATACACATACGAAGACGCGATTGTGGTTTCAGAGAGGGTGGTTCAACAGGATCGATACACCTCGATCCACATTGAAGACTATGTGATTGATGTACGCGAAACGAAATTGGGCCCAGAAGTTGTAACCCGCGATATCCCGAATGTTTCAGAGGAAAAATTGAAAGATCTTGACGGGGAGGGTGTGGTGCGGATCGGAGCCGAGGTTTCTTCCGGTGATATTTTGGTTGGTAAAATCACCCCAAAGGGGGAAACGGATTTAACTCCGGAAGAACGCTTGTTGCGCGCAATTTTTGGTGAAAAAGCAAAAGATGTTCGCGACTCTTCTTTGTATCTTGAACACGGCGAACGCGGCAAGGTGGTTGGCATTCGTATTTTTTCCCGCGACGCTGGAGATAAATTGCCGGTTGGAGTGATCAAACAGATTCAAATATCGGTTGCGAATCTCCGAAAGGTTCAAGTAGGGGATAAAATGGCTGGTCGACATGGGAACAAAGGTGTGATTTCCAAAATTGTTCCTGTTGAAGACATGCCACATTTAGCTGACGGAACTCCCGTAGATATCGTGCTTTCCACGCTTGGTGTACCATCCCGTATGAATTTGGGTCAGACGCTCGAAACTCATCTTGGCATGGCCGCTCGTGCTCTTGGGTACCGTGTAGCAACACCAGCATTTGACGGTGTGACTGAATATCAGATTCGGGAAGAGCTTGTGAAAGCGGGCATTCCGGACAATGGAAAACAGTATCTATACAACGGAAAAACCGGTGAACGTTTTGACCAGCCCGTGACGGTCGGATACAAGTACATGTTGAAATTGAATCACTTGGTTGAAGATAAAATTCACCAACGCTCGATCGGTCCTTACAGCCTGGTTACTCAACAGCCGCTAGGTGGAAAAGCACAGTTTGGAGGTCAGCGATTCGGTGAAATGGAAGTGTGGGCGCTCGAGGCGTACGGCGTTGCGTATTGTCTGCAAGAAATGCTCACGATTAAATCGGATGATGTATTTGGCAGGGCAAAGGCATACGAGGCGATCATTAAAGGAGAGCCTATCAATAAATTGCATATTCCGGAATCATTTCACGTACTTGTGCGAGAAATGAAAGGATTAGGGCTTGATGTGGAGCTTTTGAAAAACGGCAGACTTTTATCAGCTCAAAAACCCGTTGTGCGGGCAGTGGCTAGCACGTCGGATGATTTTGACGAAGAAGAATAAACGAAGCGTACCGTGCAATGTAAAGTGTATAATGCAATCAACAACAACGGAATAGCATTACACATTACGCGTAACTGATTACTAATTACTTCTTATTGTATGTCTTTTGAACAAGAACAACAGCCGCTTGATTTTGATTCGATCCGCTTGCGCCTGGCGAGTCCTGATCAAATTAAAAAATGGTCTTTTGGAGAGGTGACCAAGCCTGAAACCATCAATTATCGTACGCAGAAACCGGAAAAGGAGGGTTTGTTTGATGAAAAAATATTCGGTCCCGTGAAGGATTGGGAATGTTATTGCGGAAAGTATAAGCGCATTCGTTATAAAGGTGTCATTTGTGATAAGTGCGGCGTTGAGGTCACGCGTTCTATTGTCCGACGCGAGCGATTTGGTCACATCAGCTTAGCCGCTCCGGTTTCCCATATTTGGTTTTTACGCGGTGTTCCTTCGAAAGTCGGATTATTTTTAGACATGTCCGTTCAGGATCTCGAGAAGGTTGTGTACTTCGCGAATTTTATCGTAACGCGAGTGAACGAGGATCTCAGGACCCAAACGCTTGAGCAGATCAATGATGAGCTGAAAGCGAAAAAGAAGGAGATCGAGCATGAGGCGGATCGTGATTTGACGGCTTTGGACGAGTCCTCGAAAGGTGAAAAACAAAAAGCCATCCATGCACGTAGAGACGAACGATTGCGAGAATTGTCTGATGCGTTTCAGGTTGCTAAAAAGGAATTAACCGAACTCATGGTGCTCCAGACGTTGTCCGAGAGCCAATATCATGATCTTGCTCTTAAATATGGGCATATTTTTGAAGCATCGATCGGTGCGGAGGCGCTCTATCAAGTTCTTTCAGAAATTAACCTGGAGGCTCTTGAGAAACGTCTTCAGGATGAAATCGCAGAGACCCAGGGTGCAAAACAGAAACGGCTCGTGAGGAGGTTGAAACTGGTGCGTTCGTTTATCAAGCAGCAGCTCCGACCCGAGTGGATGATTCTCACGACCATTCCCGTGATTCCTCCGGATCTCCGACCCATGGTTCAGCTCGATGGAGGACGATTCGCCGCCTCAGATTTGAACGATTTGTATCGACGGGTTATCAACAGAAATAATCGTTTGAAGAGGCTTCTTGAGTTGAATGCGCCAGAGGTTATTTGTAGAAATGAAAAGCGAATGCTTCAAGAAGCGGTTGATGCACTTATTGACAATTCAGCGCGTCACGGAAAAACAGTAACTGCTTCGACGGGTCAAAAACGAACCCTGAAGTCGCTCGCAGATATTTTGAAAGGAAAACAGGGCAGATTCCGCCAGAATTTGTTGGGTAAACGCGTTGATTATTCCGGTCGGTCGGTCATTGTAGTTGGACCGCACCTCAACCTACACCAATGCGGATTGCCGAAGACCATGGCGTTGGAATTATTTAAACCATTTGTGATTTCAAAATTGATCCAGCGGGAATACGTACATAATGTTAGGAGTGCGAATCGCTTTATTGAAACAGGACGAAGCGAAGTTTGGGACATTTTAGAAGAGGTGACATCAACATCACATGTGTTGCTGAATCGTGCTCCAACCCTGCATCGGTTGGGTATTGTCGCATTTCAACCATTGTTGATTGAAGGAAAAGCGATCCAGATTCATCCTATGGTCTGTCCTGGGTTTAATGCTGATTTTGACGGAGATCAAATGGCTGTTCATGTTCCGTTGACCGACGAAGCAAAGAGAGAGGCCGCGGAAATCATGATCGCGAACAAAAATCTTTTGAAACCCTCGAGCGGAGAGCCGATTGTAATGCCTTCTCAAGATTTGGTTTTGGGTTCGTACTATCTCACCATGATTGACGCAGAGCCGGAGCGGTTGAAGTTGTTTCCGAACGAAGCGCAAGCGGTTGTTGCATATCAAAATCATACGATCTCCATTCACGAACCGATTGTAACCATAATCAATAATCAACGGATGACAACGACTGTGGGTCGCATTATCTTTAACTCGATTTTGCCAGACAGACTTCGTTTTGTGAACGCGACAATGGAAAAGGGGGCACTTCAAAAATTGATTGCGCGTTCCATGGACGAGTATGAAACACAAGAAACCGCAGAATTGCTCGACAGGCTGAAAAATTTAGCATTGCTCTATGTTACACAGTCGGGAATTTCATGGGGTATGTGGGATCTTCCCGATATTCCAGAAAAAGAAGCAATGTTGGATCGTGCGCAGGCGGAGGTTGACGGCATCACGGGTTTGTTTGAGCAGGGTTTACTTACGGATGACGAACGGAAGATGAAGTCGATTGAGGTATGGGCGAAGGTGAAAGAAGATATTACGAAGCTTTGTAAAAAGGCCATTGATCCTCATGGTCCTGCATACGCGCTGATAGACTCGAAAGCACGAGGAACCTGGACACAAATGGGGCAGATGATCGGAATGAAGGGGTTGGTAACGAATCCCCAGGGCGAGACGATTGAGCTGCCCGTAAAAAGCTCGTTTAAACAGGGGTTTACCGCGCTTGAATTTTTCATCGCGTCTCACGGAACCAGAAAGGGACTTGCGGACACAGCTCTTCGAACAGCGAACGCGGGATACCTTACCCGAAGACTGATTGATGTCGCCCAAAGTCTCATTATATCGGAGGAGAACTGTGGTGATACCCAGGGGATGGTAATCTCACGGTCGAATTCAGAGGATCTCGGTGAATCGTTCGCCCAGCGGTTAAAAGGACTTGTCTCTGTTGAGGATGTACACGCGCACGGGAAGAAAACAAAACTTGTAGAGGCGGGTGAGATGATCACTGAGAGTATTGCGTCGACCATTGATGAAGCGGGAATTGACTCCGTGAGAGTTCGTTCTGTTTTGACATGCAAAACCATGCGTGGATTGTGTCGAACATGTTATGGTCTGGATTTGGCAACGAATAAGCCTGTTCGAATGGGGGTTGCAGTTGGTATTATCGCCGCACAGTCGATTGGGGAGCCTGGGACACAATTAACGCTTCGAACGTTCCATGCTGGTGGGGTTGCGGGTGTTGCCGACGTGACCACGGGTTTACCCCGGGTCGAAGAGTTGTTCGAGGCACGCCCTGTGAAGAGTCCTGCTATTATTTCCCCCATTGCTGGTGTTGTAAAAATCATGAGCGCCCCTGATTCTGAAAAAACAAAAACACGCATGCTTCAAATTCATGGAATGGAACAGTTTAAAGAAGGTTTCGCAATAAGCGAAGGGGATTTGGACTCAGTTGCCGTCAAGGCTGGGCAAAGCGTCGCAAAGGGGGAATTACTCCTGGAAACCAACCAAAAGAAGATCCACGCGCCGTTCGCAGGGATCATTGATGTGGTTCGCTCAACGAACGCCGGATGGGATTTGGTTGTTGTGGAAGAACACCCGACGGTCAAAGAATTTACCATTCCCCACGGCGTTACTCTACTCGTCAAAGAAGACGATCAGGTTGCGATTGGTGACCAACTTACCGAGGGTTCCGTCAATCTCCAGGACTTGTTTACACTGAAAGGCAGAAGCGCGGTTGAATGGTATGTAATGAAGGAAGTACTTAAAGTGTACTTCTCGCAGGGGATTAAACTCTCTGAAAAACACGCGCAGATTATTGTTCGTCAGATGTTTTCTCGAGTTATGATCGAAGATTCTGGGGATTCGGATTTGCTTGAAGGGGACATGGTTGAGCGCGCTGAAGCCGAAGAGGCGAACGCTGAATTGATTCCCTCTGGTAAGAAACCCGTTCTCTACCGGGATCTCCTGTTGGGTATTCAAAAAGCATCGCTTTCGACCTCATCGTTTTTGTCCGCCGCGAGCTTCCAGGAAACACAACGAGTACTTGTTGACGCTGCTGTTACGGGAAAAGTTGATAAGCTCCGAGGGCTGAAAGAGAATGTAATTATTGGACGCCTAATTCCCGCTGGTACAGGGTATCAGACATTCGCTGAAAATGTTGTGGAAGAGTAGGTAAGAGTAGTATGTGAACAACCAAACACGGGCAAGCCCCGTGTTTGTTATTTCTGGGCAAATGGAGTAGTCTATAGACATGGGATATGGACACAGAACACGTTACTATCCTCTATGTCTAAATTGTATATCACTACCCCAATTTACTACGTAAACGACCCCTGCATCAATCTCGAACGCGCTTTTTCTCTTAACAAAATTTGATGCGCAATAACTCCTTTGGCTCGATTATCAATCTACGGTTTGCGGACAAGATTGATGAGGAGCGGGCAGTTAAACGAGTTTTGAGTATTATGACAAAGTTCTACGTCACAACTCCAATCTACTACGTAAACGACAAGCCGCATATTGGCACGATCTACACAACCATTGTCGCCGATGTGCTTGCTCGGCTGCATCGACAGCTCGGTGATGAGGTGATGTTTTTAACCGGGACAGATGAAAATTCTCTTAAGAGTATTGATGGGGCAAAAAAAGCCGGGGTCAAAGATATTCAGGAATATGTCACAGAAATGTCTTCAACATTTCGTGAATCGTTTCTGGCCCTTGGGTTATCATTTGATCGTTTTATCCGAACCACATCCAACGAACACAAAAAGGCGGTTGAGCTGTTTTATAAAAAGGTGAAAGAAAACGGGGACATTTATAAAGGTTTTTATGAAGGGCTCTATTGCCGCGGATGCGAGGCATTTATTTCTGAAGACGACCTTGTTGATGGGAAATGCCCGGAACATCCAAAGCAGGAACCCGAGTTTTTGAAAGAAGAAAATTTATTCTTTAAAGCCTCTAAATATAAAGAAGCTCTGTTAAGGCATATTGAAGAACATCCAGAATTCATCCAACCAACCTCGAGGCGCAATGAAGTTACGAATTATATTCGTGACCATTTTAACGATGTGAGTATTACCCGACAGTCACTTGAATGGGGAATTCCAGCTCCTGATGAAAGCGGACATGTGATTTATGTTTGGTTTGATGCGCTTATCAATTACCTTTCAGGAATCGGATTTGGGCTCGATCAAGATAAATTTTCAAAGTTTTGGCCTGCTGACCTGCATCTTGTAGGGAAAGGGATTATTAAGTTCCACTGTGCACTTTGGCCCGCGATGCTTATGTCTGCGGATCTCCCGTTGCCGAAACAAGTATTCGCTCACGGGCACTACACTATTGACGGAAAGAAGATCGGAAAGTCAATGGGAAATGCTATTGACCCGCTTGAGCTCAGGAGGGAGTACCCCTTTGATGCGATTCGTTATTTTTTGCTTCGTGAGGTTCCTTTTGGTGAAGATGGTGATTTTTCATTTGAACGGTTAAAGATTCGGTATGAATCTGACTTGGCAAATGATTATGGCAATCTGGTGATGCGTTTTGCCTCCATGACCGAAAAATATTTGGATGGAGTTGTTGAGCCTATTAAGCATGCATCAGTAAAAGAAGAGGCAATGAAATTGACAGCTGGTTTGAAATTTTCAGAAAGTTTAGAGTTGATTTGGAAACAATTTTCTTGGGCGAATAAAGAGATTGATACGCAAAAACCGTGGGTACTGGCTAAGGAGGGGAAGATTGATGCGATTCGTGATCTTCTCGGTAAGATTCGATTTACCATTGTAGATGCAACAGAAGCATTGCAATGCGTTATGCCGGAAACCGCAAAGAAGGTATTGGGGATTGTGAACGCGGAAAAGATCGGCACTGTGGCAGAACCGTTGTTTCCGAAAAACACAATGAGTAATTAGTAACTGGTAACTAGTAAAGAGTAATCAAATTCCATGGTGTTATTACTCGTTATTCATTACCCTTTACTATTTACATTTTGTTATGACCATATTTGATCTCGCCCTCATTCTCATTCTCTTCATCTTCGTCGCGACGGGGTATCGCCTTGGATTCATTCATACGCTCGGCGCTCTTATTGGAACGGTTGCAGGCGTTCTTGTGGCGAGCCATTATTATCCGCTTGTCGCCCAAAAGCTTACCAACTTTTTTCTTGGTGATCCAACAACGGCAAAGATTATATCTTTCCTTGTTATTTTTGTTGTGACGAACCGGCTGATCGGGCTTGTGTTTTGGATCATTGATAAAATCTTTAAGCTTCTTCACTTCATTCCATTTTTAAAACTAATAAACCATATTGGCGGAGCGATCTTGGGGTTAGCAGAAGGTGTTGTTGTCCTCGGCGTGACATTGTATTTCTCTGGTAAGATTGCCGGCTTTGTTCCGTGGTTTGCACAAGCATTGGGACAGTCTGAACTCGCGCGTGAACTTGTGAATTATTCAAAACTGCTAATCCCGCTTCTTCCTGAAGCTGTTAGACAGATCAAGTCGAACGTTCCATTTCTAAAGTAGCCTTGAAGCTTGGAGCTTGAAACGTGAAGCGCGACGAAAGGGTCACAGTGAGATCACGCATTCTTCGTATTTCAGGCTTCAGGTTGTAAGTTTTAAGATATATGTTGATTGATTCTCATTCCCATCTTCATTTTCCTGTTTACAAGGGTGATCTTGAAAACGTTCTTGCACGAATGAAGGAAAAGAACGTTAGCACGCTTACTGTTGGAACAAGTTATCAAAATTCTCTGGAAGCTGTTGAATTTTCAAAGAAGTATGGCATTCCGTGTTCGATTGGGTTTCACCCTTCGCATGCAAAACCTCCCCTTGATCCCCTCCTTCGTAAGGAGGGGACAGAAAAGTACCTTGATCCGAATGAAGAGGTGTATGACGAGGTGTTTGATGCGGAAAAACTCCGAGAGTTGTTGCAACAACATGTCATTCTCGACTCTTATCTTCGTTTTCACGGGGACGAATCCAAACAAAAGAATCAAAAACAAAAAGATCTGTCATCCCAAAGTTCCATTTGGGATCCAGAAACAAAAAATAAAAAACAAAAAGATTTAAATTCTTTTGGTTTTTTGGATTCCGGGTCAAAGCCCGGAATGACAAGAGGAAGAATTGTTGCCATTGGCGAATGCGGGTTGGATTATTTTAGGCTCCCTGATGACGAATCATTAAAAAAACAATTCAAGCAAAAACAACGCGAAGCGTTTGAAGCACAAATTCAACTCGCTCAAGAATTTAATCTCCCCTTGATCATCCACACCCGTGCGTCGAAGGAAGACCCGAATGATGCGTACACTGATACGGCAGAAATAGTTTCAAGCTTCGAGTTTCAAGCCTCAAGCCCAGGCGTCATGCATTGTTACTTGGGGAATGTTGAGTATGCGAAAAGATTTCTTGGCCTAGGGTTCTACCTTTCATTTTCTGGTATTGTAACATTTAAAAAAGCTGATACCGTTCGGGAGTCCGCAAGGTATTGCCCACCTGATTGTATCTTATCTGAAACGGATTGTCCGTATCTTGCGCCTGAGCCCTTCCGTGGTAAACAAAACGAACCAGTTTATGTTGAGTTTGTCTTGAAAAAGCTTGAGGAGATCAAGAGCAAATGTCTTGAGGATCAGATTGACGCTAATTTTAGACATCTCTTTTTTGGCTAAAGTTTGACGAAATATCTCTATCCGGTATACTATGGATCTTGTGCCTCTATGGGTTTTAGACTATGAAGACCATTTACCGAAAAACCGTTCATGACACTGCGTGGAAAGAGATTTCAACGCCAGTTGCCGGGTGTTGGCAGTTCTATGTGAATCCGACGCAGGATGAGTTCTTAGAGATTGCTTCTTCGACTGGTTTCCCCCTTGAATCAATTCAAACAACGTTTGATCCCTTTGACCTTCCTCGTGTTGAGCAAGAGGGCAGCTCTGTATTTTTAGCATTCCGTATACCAGCAAAGTTTGTTGAACGACGAAAGAATGGAAATAGGATTATTTCAAAGCTCATTCGTCAACCTCCGACCGAGTGGGAATACGCGGGAGACGCGCCCGTTGATGACGGAAGAGTCACGCGCACGACCACTGAGCCCATGGTGTTTATCATTACCGAGACAAACATTATCTCTATCGTGAAGCAGGAACGTCCTTTCACCAAGCGACTCCTTGCTGATCCAGGAATTGTGAGCACACAAAAGACGAATTTTATTCTGAGAGTATTGCTGCACTGCATGGAGAGATACCGAACAGCGCTTGCTGATCTGAATCGTCAGACGTTAAATAAAAAGATCTCCATCAAAACGCTTGGCGACGAGGACGTTCTGTCACTTGTAGAGATTGAGGAAACACTGACAAATTTTAATTCAGCACTCGTGCCGTTGATTGGAATTTTTGAAAAAATTTCATTGGGAAAGATTGTCCCCTTGTTTGAACGTGACAAGGATATCTTGGAAGAGCTTACCGTTTCTGGTCGCGAGATTCTTGATTGGTGCAAGGTGAATATTAAGTCTGCGGTTAACATCCGCGAGGCGCATTCCACTATTCTTACAAATAGTCTCAATCGCACAATTAAGTTTTTGAGCTCAATGACGATCATTGTAACCATTCCGAACATTCTTGCGGGCTTGTTTGGGATGAATGTTATTCTGCCTTTTCAAAATCATCAACACGCTTTTTTATTTGTCTTGGCGTGGATTGTACTGTTTGTTTCATTGGCATTAGGAATTTTTTGGAGAAAGAAATGGCTCTAACCGCACAGGGTGCGGAAATTTTAAATAACAAATTCCAAATCCCAAATAAATCTCAACGACCAAATTTCAAGACCAAAGTTATAAGCATTTTGTTTGGAATTTGGAGTTTTGGATCCGGAATTTATTTGTGATTTGGTGCCTGCCCCGCACCAGAATGCTTACGCATTCGGTACGGGACTGCGCCCAATCAACAGAGAATTGAGTTTCATGACATTGAGATTGTTGGTTCTTTTTTTTGGTGCGCGGGCTTGTGGTTTGGGATTTTATTTGTTACTCTTTTTTCATGGATCTCATCCTCATCATTCTTGGCATAGTGATTATTGGCCTGCTCGTGGTAGTATTCGTAAAACTCAAATCCATTCAAGATGCCGGAAAGGACAATCAGGGTTTGTTGCTACTCAACCAAAACGTCCAAGGGGTTCAGGCTCGGCTTGATGAAACGACGAAAACGTTAAATGAGCGTCTCGATAACGCGGCTCGGGTGATTTTGGGCGTTCAAAAGGAGCTCGGAGTGATGAGCGAGATTGGGCGCTCGATGAAGGACGTTCAGGATTTTTTAAAAAGCCCGAAACTTCGGGGGAACCTTGGCGAGCAGGTGCTACGTGATCTTTTGGAACAGCATTTCCCAAAAACACACTTTGAGATGCAGTATAAATTTAGAACCGGGGAAACCGTCGACGCGGCGATCAAAACACGTGACGGAATTGTGCCGATTGACTCGAAGTTTCCGCTTGAGAATTTTCAAAAGCTCTTGCAAGCGGGAACTGATGAAGAGCGCGATAGCTTCAGAAAAGATTTTTTGAAAGATGTTAAAAAACACATCGGTGATATTTCCAAGAAATATATTCTCCCGGCCGAAGGTACGGTTGATTTCGCGCTTATGTATGTTCCATCGGAGTCGGTGTACTATGAGATTATCCGCGAGCACACAGACACCATGCAGTTTGCGTATGCGAACAAGGTGTACTTGGTCTCACCCAACAGCTTTTATTTTTTCATGCAAGCTATTCTGACGCTCATGCGGGGGGAACGATTGGCAGAGGAGGCCCAAAAGCTCCTGGTTACCCTTGCGGCAATCCAAAAAGACTCAGAAAAGTTTGAACAGACGCTCGGTGTGTTGAATAGTCACGTGAACAACGCGAAAAACGCTATGGATCGTGTAAATGCAGAGTATATGAAATTGGAAGGGAAGATTGAACAGACGAAAATGTTGCATTGATGAAGCTGCCTAGTAATACCTAATACCCCGTCGACCCGAATCCTTGATGATCGATCTCAGATTCTGAAAGTTTTTCGATCTCCTCAATATGAATGATGGGAATAGGTTGAATGATGAATTGGGCAATTTTATGTCCGGCGTGGATGGTGTATGGTTCTAATGATAGATTGACGATTCCAACCTTCCATTCTCCCCGAAAATTTGAATCAATGACTCCACCAAGCGTCTTAAGTCCGTGTTTGTGCGATAGTCCGCTTCGGTCCCAGATGAGACCAACGAAGCCCTCGGGGATCTCGATGGCAATACCCGTCGCGAACGAGTGTCGTTCTCCGGGGTTGAGTGTCTTTGTTTCGATTGAGTAAAGCCCAAGACCCGCGTCTCCTGGGAGGTCGTACTTTGGAATAATGGCGTTTGAATTTATTTTTTTAACTGGTAAATTCATGCGAAACGTTGTTGTTAAGATTATTGTAGCAGCAAGAACGTATGTTGACAAAAAAGATAGTTCTTTGTAGAATCATCGTCAGAACACCTGCCAAACAATGGTAGGTTTTTTGTTGGAATTACTTGGTTATTGGTTTGAAATGTACGCTTTGTCGTTGCTAATCACCACTCACTAATCACTATTATTATGTTTAATTTTTTGAAGTCTAAAAGGGCTCTTCTGGTCGGATCAATCATTCTTGCTGTCATTGCTATTGGGGTGCTCACGAGGCGAAATGCTTCAGATGGCGGGAACGGCGAGATTGCAACGAGGCTGCCCCGAGTGAATATTTTGAAAGTTGATGATTATCAATCAACGTCTGGGAATCTTTCCGCCAATGGAACGGTTGAATCGCTTGAACAAGTGGAACTCCGCAGTCAATTCGGTGGTCCCGTTGCCCGCATTACCACTGCCTTGGGAAGGCGAGTTGGGCGCGGACAGATTCTTGTTTCGCTTCAAAACTCTGACCTTTATGCTCAGGCGGCTCAGGCGGCTGCGGGTTTGAAAGCGCAAGAAGCTCGCCTTGCCGAGATGAGAAAAGGACTGCGGAGCGAAGAGCTTGATGTGCTTGAGACGGCTGTTCGTTCGGCTCGCGATGGGTATGAGAATACCAAACGGCAGCAGGATGTCTTGGTCGAGAACGCGTTCCGATCGCTTCTTTCGACTGGGTTGGCTGCGTTTCCAAACCCGGGAAACACAGGCGGAGTTTCTGTTACCATAACAGGTGCGTATGTAAGCGCCGAGGAAGGAGAGTATCGAATCTCCGTGTACCAATCCGGAGTGGGACTTCGGTATCAGTATTCGGGGCTTGAATTTGGGGATGGATTAGTGAGTACAAACCCTCAGCCGTTGGGAACACGGGGGCTATTTCTTCAATTTTCAAACACGGTAATTCCAAGTCAGGATGGTTGGAGGGTTCCGATCCCCAATACCCAATCGGCATACTATGTTGCGAATTATTCTCTGTATCAGACCGCGTTGGCAACACGCGATTTTGCGGTTGACGGGGCGAGAAATGCGCTCCAAGCCGCTGAGGCACAATTAGCGTTGAGACGGGCTGGAGCCACAAACGAGCAGCTACTCGCCCAAGAGGCGGCTGTTGAATCTGCCCGTGCCGCGGTTCAGCTCGTAAACGCGCAGATTGAGAAAACCATTATCCGGTCGCCTATTTCAGGGGTAGTCGCATCATTGCCCGTGAGATATGGGGAACTTATTTCCCCCGGTCAACTCGTTGCGTCCATTATAAATACATCGGGAGTTAAGATAAAAGCATTTTTTAGCATTTTGGATCTGCCTGGCCTGAAGGTTGGGAGTCCGGTTGTGATTGATAATGCAATTTCGGGAAGCATTCTCGCTGTCGCGCCAAGCCTTGATCCAGTATCCAAGTCAGTTGAGGTTTCTGTTTCGGTTGACTCAGGTGCGAAGGTAAATCTTGTTTCAGGTCAAAACGTGAGTGTTGCTGTTCCCGGAAAGGCCGAGGGAAATGCGCAGGTCTATGTTATTCCTGTTCAAGCCGTTCGAATCAATGAACTCGGGACTTCGGTGTTTGTTGTGAATACTGATTCGGTTATTGAAGAGCGATTTGTGAAAATCGGATCAACGCTCGGTGAAATGGTTGAGGTGGTGGAGGGGTTGGAGCCAGCTATGAAGATTGTTGAAACAGTGTATGAATTATCTCCGGGACAGAAGGTGGAAGTGCAGGAATAAAATTACCATATTACAAATTAGAAATCCCAAATTACAAATAAATCTCAAATATCAAATTCAAAATTCCAGAAGTCTTAATCTTTGTGTTTTTGTTTTTTGGTTTTGGTCATTGTTTGTAATTTGGTGTTTGTGATTTGGGACTTCTCGTTTCAAGGTATGGATGAACAACCTCAACAACCCAATCAACAAGGCAAACCAACCTCCGATCAGCTCTATTTGGAAAAGCTTCAATTTAATCCAGAGCTGCGTAAGACCTGGCTGAATTTTTTTGTTACCAAGCCGCGAGTGGTGGCGTTGATGATTCTCATTCTTGTTTCAATAGGATTATTTTCGTACGTCAAACTTCCGCGAGAGTCTGACCCAGAAGTTACCATTCCCATCGCGGTTGTGACAACGGTGTTTCCTGGGGCGTCGCCACTTGATGTGGAGGAGTTGGTTACCAAGAAGATTGAAACCGCGATTGTTGGACTCAAGGGAGTTGACAAGATGACATCGCAGTCAGCAAACTCATTTTCTTCAGTGACGGTTGAATTTAACGCTAGCGAACCGTTGGATGATTCAATCAGAAAATTAAAAGATAAGATCACCAGTATTCAAAATAGTTTACCCGATGACGCGACGGAGCCCACTGTTACAGAGATTTCGCTTGATGATCAGCCCGTGTTGTCACTTGCAATGACAGGAAGTTCGGATGGATTTCGCCTGCGCAGCAGAGCCGAAGATTTAAAAGAAGAGCTTGAGGGAATCGCGGGTGTGCGTGAAATTTTGATTTCCGGAGGGAGTGAAAAAGAGTATTCCGTTGCGTATCACCCCGACAGACTTTTGTTATACGGAATTTCCGCAGATCAAGCATCTTCCGCGATTCGCGCGTCCAATGTCGCTATTCCTTCGGGAAATTTTGAAGGCGCTCAGTTTGTGTATCCCATTCGGACAGAGTCAAGGACGTTTTCAGTCGAGGCGCTCCAGTCGGTTGTCGTGGGGAGCAATCGTGCTGGTGGAGTCGTGCGGTTACGAGACATTGCTGATGTGACCCTATCCGCGAAAGAGCGGCAAACCATATCTCGATTTGCTCACGAGGGTGAAGATCCACAAACATCGGTTACGCTTTCACTTGTAAAGCGATCCGGGAGTTCGATTTTGAAAACCGTTGATGAGGCTCAAGATGTGATCCGTCGATTTAATGAGGAGTCGCAAGATGGGGTGCGAGTTGCTGTTACTCTCGATACGGCGAAATTTGTGCGAGAGGATTTTGATCGTCTTGGTCATGATTTTCTTCTGACGTTCGCGTTGGTGTTTGCGATTCTGTTTTTGATTGTTGGTCTGAAAGAGGCGTTCGTTGCGGGGCTCGCAATTCCGTTGGTGTTTTTCGCGACATTCGCATCACTTCTCGCGGTTGGAATTTCCTTGAATTTTCTTTCCGTTTTTTCATTGATTTTATCACTCGGTCTTCTGGTTGATGACGCGATTGTGGTGGTTTCCGCGACTAAACAATATTTGCGTTCAGGGAAATTTACACCCGAGGAAGCAGTGCTTTTGGTTCTGAATGATTTCAAGGTGGTACTCACCACAACGACACTCACAACCGTGTGGGCATTTTTTCCGCTCCTCTTTTCGACTGGCATTATTGGGGAATACATTAAATCTATTCCGGTTACGGTTTCCATCACGTTGATGTCGTCGCTCTTTATCGCCCTCATGATTAATCATCCGCTCGCTGCAGTACTCGAACGATTACGACTCACAAAAAAATCATTCGTACTCCTTGAGCTAGCGCTCATGGGTGTGGCGCTCATCGCGTTCTCATCGCGAAGTGTGATTGGGGTCGTTGTCGCTGTTGCTGCACTGCTGGTTGCGTTCTTGGGTATTCGTTGGTTTAGAAAACAAGGAAAAGCACGTCTCGTTCAAAACGCGGCTCAGATTGAGGCAGAGTGGTCTGACGACGAATTGATTAAGAAAAAGCTGCGTGAACAAGGGAGTCATATCGACACCAATCTTACCAGCAAGCTTATCCATGGTATTTTGAAATTTGATCGCGTGCTACCCTGGTATGATCGGCGATTGCGTCAGGTCTTGGCAACAAAGAGCAGTCGTCGTCTTGTGCTGGCAACCGTCACCGGCGCGTTTGTTTTGGCCATAGCCATGCTGGGCACGGGTCTTGTGAAAACTGAATTTTTTCCTGTTTCAGATTTTGATTACGTCTATGTTGATTTGCGCGCCCCAGCCGGAACGAGCTTGACCGCGACGGACGAAGTTGCGCAACGTGTCGAAGAGCGGCTTCGTAAGTATGATGAAATTGATAATTTTGCAACCATTATTGGTCGGAGCGGCCCATTTTCCCAGAATAATCGTCCATCGACCAACATCGCGTCCATTACATTGACGCTCGTGGACAAAGAAGAACGTGATTTGAAATCGTTTGAGTTTGCCACAAAACTGAGAAATGATCTTGCTGACATCCGCGGCGCTGAAATTACCGTAGCCTCGCCCTCGTCCGGTCCTCCATCAGGAGCAGCGTTTGAGGCGCAGGTTAAGGGAGACGACCTGGCGGAGCTTGCTCGCATCACAAAGGAACTAAAAGCATATCTCGCTTCAGTGAACGGGGTTGTGAATGTTGATAGTTCACTTAAAGACACCGCGCCTGAATACACCTTTAAACTTGACCCTGCCAAACTTGAACTGAACGGGTTGAATGCCGCATATGTCGGGTCACTTTTGCGCATGGCGATTGCCGGATCTGAGGTGAGCTCGGTCATTGATGAGGGAAAGGAGATCAAGATTGTTGCGAGAATTGCGAAGCGTGATTTGCCAACCCTCGAATCTGTTCAGAATATCCAGTTGTTAAATTTCCAAAAGCATCCGGTGTTTTTGAAAGATGTCGCGGTCATTTCGCTCACGCCGTCGGTTGATTCGATCACTCGAATTGACCAGAAACGAACCGTCAGATTAACCAGTGGAGTGGATACGACGACCAATTCCACGATCGTGCAAAAGGCATTTCAAAAAGCGATCGAGGAATACCAATTTCCAAAAGGGTATGAAATTTCCTATGGAGGAGAAAATGAACAAAATGCGGAATCTGTCCAATCTGTCATCAATGCCATGGCAATCGCGCTGTTATTGATTGTTGCGACGCTTGTGATTCAATTTAACTCATTTAAAAAGGCTTTCATTGTTTTGGTGACCATTCCGCTCGCGCTTATTGGCGTGTTTTATGGCATGGCTCTGTTAAATGTTGCTTTGAGTTTTCCTGGACTGATTGGTGTGCTGGCGTTGTTTGGGATCGTTGTGAAAAATGCGATTATTTTGGTAGACAAGATGAATCTCAATATCAAAAGCGGCATTCCCTTTACCGAAGCTATTATTGACGCGGGAAAATCAAGGTTGGAAGCAATCTTCATCACGTCCATTTCAACTATTTTGGGCATCTTACCCATCACATTGTCCAACGAACTCTGGCGTTCGCTTGGCAGCGCGGTGATTTTCGGTCTCATGCTTTCTTCATTTCTCACACTCTTCGTTGTCCCAGTACTGTTTGTTTCTTGGATAGGTGAGAAGGAGAGATTTTAGCTGCTTCTGATTTCATCTAAACCCACATATCGCTGGGATACGTGTGTTGCGTTTTGTTGATTTTCTTGTTAATCTTTATACGGAATGATACGGAATGATACGGAATGAATAAAGAAATCAGAGTATTGGGGTTGGTGTTTGATCTGGGGTACACGATCGCGGTACCGCTCATTTTTTTTGCTTTGGGGGGGAGGTTTTTGGACAAAAAACTTGAGTCTTCGCCTCTGTTTTTGTTGATTGGGATTTTTGCGGCGCTGGCAGCGAGTGGATATGGGATTTATAAGAAGATTAAAAGCATAGAAAACAGCGTCCAGGGGACAGGGGACAGGATCCAGGGGAATTCGAATTCAACTGAACGCTAAACGCTGTACGCTGAACCCTATTTGATTATGAACATTAGTTTAGCGGCCGAACCACTCTTCTACATTGGAACGTTTCCCATGACCAACACGCTATTCGTTTCGTGGGCTGTTATGGTGTTTTTGATCATTGTCGCGCTGTTGGTCAGGTCAAGCCTGAAACGTGTTCCTGGAAAACTTCAAAATCTCGTTGAATCGGTCATTGAGGGGCTGATTGAGTTTATTCAAGGTATTGCAGGGGATCGGGTGACCGCAATTCGTTTTTTGCCGATTATCGCGACCATTTTCTTGTTCGTGCTGTTTTCCAATTGGGTTGAGGTTTTGCCTGGTCTTGGGTCGGTTGGGGTGTGGGGTATCCACAACGGCCACGAAGCATTGATTCCGTTTATCCGTTCCGCGTCTGCGGATTTGAATGTGACATTCGCGATTGCCATTGTCGCGGTTATGAGTTTGCAGGTTTTTGGGATTGTTACCTTGGGCTTTTTCAAGTACATGAAGAAGTTTTTCAACTTTTCAAATCCCATCAATGGGTTTGTAGGGTTGCTTGAATTAGTTTCAGAATTTGCTAAGATAATATCGTTCTCGTTCCGGTTGTTTGGGAACATTTTTGCCGGTGAAGTGCTGCTCTTGGTCGTTGGATCGCTCGCGGCGTGGATCGTTCCGCTGCCGTTTTTGTTCCTTGAGTTGTTTGTGGGTTTGATTCAGGCAGTGGTGTTTTCCATGTTGACACTCGTGTTTTTGACAATGGCCATTGCTGATCATGAAGGTCACGAGGAACACGGGAAGACTGACGTTCAGCCCGCGCGATCCCACTGATATTATTATTTTAGTCGAAATTAATTAACGTAAAAAATTATTTTTATGGAAGGTGTACAACAAGTTTCTTCAAACATTGATAACCTGAAAGTTATCATGACAGCGGCAACCATTATTTTGGGAGTCATTTTCCCAGCGTTGTCGATTGGGAAGATTGGTTCAAAGGCGGTTGAATCCATTGCCCGCAATCCGGAAGCGGCAGGAAAGATTCAAACAGCAATGATTCTTTCCGTTGCATTCACGGAAGCTATTGCTATTTACGTGTTGGTGATCGCGTTGATCATTAAATTTGTCTAATAACAAATTTTCAATTTTCAGTTCTCAATTTACAATCAATTTTCAATGACTCAATGACACTATGAGCCTAAAGTTTGAAAATTGGATCATTGTAACATTGATTGAAAATTAGAAATTAGAAATTGTTATGGAGCTTTTAGGTAAGTTGGGAATTGATTGGCGGATGATTATCGCGCAGATCGTAAATTTTTCGATCCTGCTGTTTGTTCTGATCAAAGTGCTTTATAAGCCTTTGACCAAGATGCTTGAGGATCGGCGTGGAAAGATTGAAAAAGGTTTGAAAAATGCTGACGAAGCGCACATTGCTCGAGGTAAGGCAGAGTCTGAGAAACAGCTAATATTAGCCGAAGCACGGCGTGAAGCGCTTGAGATTATCAATCGTTCGAGGGTTGAGGCAGAAGAGGTGAAGCAAAAATTGATTCTGGAGGGTCAGTCGGAAAAAACACAACTGATACAGTCGGGACGTGAGCAGGCTGAACTAGAAAAAACAAAAGCCATGAAGGAGGCGGAATCTTCCGTTGGTGAGCTGGTGGTTGCGTTAACAAAGAAATTAATTGGAAATGTGTTGACAAAGGAGCAGGATAAAAAATTGATGCAGGAAACATTGGTTCAGATGTCAGATGAAAGAACAGTAAGTTAGAGCGAGGTTAACAAAATCAGAAATCAAATCTCAAAATGCAAAATGAAATAGAAAAAGTCAAAAAAACTGAATTGTTTTACATTTTGAATTATCATTTTGATTTTTGATGTTTGAGTTTTGTATTATGATTAATCCCTTACACTACGCCCAGGCGTTGTTTTCCTCCACAAAGGATGGTGGCGACAAGGACATGAGGGCAAAAACCGATAACATGCTCAAAATGCTTTGGCAAACGGGGGCATGGAAACAATTACCAGCAATCGCGAAAGCTTTGGAGGGTGTGGTGAACCAGGAAAACGGTGTTGTTGAGGTGGTAGTTCGGAGCGCGCGTGAAATCCCTCAAAAAGAATTAGACGCGCAAAAAGAGAAGATTCTGGAATTGGCTAAGAAGTTTGGTGCCGGGGATAAATTGAAATCAGTATCATTCAAAAACGAAGTTGATCCGAACCTTGTTGGAGGAACAGTGTTGTTGATTAATGGAGTTAAGATTGACGGGAGTTTGTTGGGACAATTCGATAGGTTTCAAAATAGCTAAACGTATGGGATATAAAATTGAACACATTGCAAATTTAGATCAGAATCAACGAAAGAAACTTGGTTTGACCGTTGAAGCTGAACCAGTTCCAGAAGAAATACATTTCATTCAAAGTTATGGAGTGTTTCGTTTGGTAGAACCTTCCCAAGTTCAAGTAGAAATTGATAAAGGTGAGAAAGCTCAAACGAAATTAGTTAAGGACGTGAGGTTGTTTATCGGCGAGATGGAACATGTTGCTGTGTTAGAAAAAGATTTAGAGAACTTCAAGGGAACCCGGGAGGAAAGACAACATTATGCCAGACAAGCAGAATTGAATGAAAGGGAAGCAAAGAAGCTAATAGTAAAAAAGAAAAAATAAATCGTCATTGCGAGGTAGCCGAAGCAATCTTAAACTTCGATAACCGCCAAGGTAGGATCGCTTCGCAAAGCCTCGCGATGACAGGCTATCAAATATTGTCATTGCGAGGAAGTTTCTGACGAAGCAATCTTACCAAAGCGGAAATGGTATGCGGAATCAGTATTACGTTTATATCCTTGCGAACAAAAACAAAACAACACTCTACACCGGAGTCACGAGCGATTTAGTCAGAAGAATTTTTGAACATAAAGAAAAGAATATCAAAGGTTTTACGAGTACATACAACATTTATAGGCTTGTGTACTACGAAATCCATGAGGATATCCAAGAAGCAATCACGAGAGAAAAACAGATCAAAGCAGGTTCTCGAGAAAAGAAGATCGCCTTGATTATGAGTATGAATCCGCAATGGAAGGATTTATACGAAGAAATAACACAGTAACGTCAAGGTAAGATCGCCGCGTTCACGACATCAGAATGTCGGAACTCGCGATGACATCAATAATGACGCCAAGGTAAGATTGCTTCCCAAGGCGTCGCAATGACAGATTATTTATGCAAAAGAGTGATATCGTTTCAATATTACAACAGAGAATTGAACACTTTGAAAAAGAAGTGGTATTTACTGAAATTGGGACCGTTCGGGAGGTTCGGGATGGGGTTATGGTTATTTCAGGGCTTAAAAACGTTTCCATGGGCGAAATGGTTGAAGTGAAGACCTCGCAAGGATCTGTTTACGCGGTTGCACTGAACCTTGAAGAATCTCAGATTGGGGCGGTTGCGCTCGGGGAATACACTCACGTTGTTGAGGGGGACGAAGTTCGTGGTTTGGGGCGCGTACTTTCGGTTCCTGTGTCTGAAAAGCTTGTTGGGAGGGTTGTAAATCCGTTGGGTATCCCAGTCGACGGGAAAGGAGATATCCAATCTTCAACGTTTGTGCCCGTTGAAAAAATCGCTCCAGGTGTGATTGAACGTGCGTCCGTGAACCAACCTCTCCACACCGGCATCATGGCTATTGATGGCATGATTCCCATTGGGCGAGGTCAGCGAGAGTTGATTATTGGAGATCGTCAAACCGGAAAAACCGCTATTGCGATTGACGCGATTATTCATCAGCAGCACGAGAAGCCCATTATTTGCATTTATGTTGCCATTGGACAGAAAGAATCAAAAATCGCCAAAATTGTTGCTGAACTCGAAGCTCGGGGCGCCATGAAGTACACCATTGTCGTTGTCGCAGGTTCTGCTGATCCAGCGAGCTTGCAGTATATCGCCCCGTACGCCGGCTGCTCCATGGGGGAGTATTTCATGGGAAAGGGTCAAGACGCACTCGTGGTTTACGATGATCTCTCCAAGCATGCGAACGCGTATCGAGAAATATCGCTTCTATTGAAACGTCCATCGGGGAGAGAGGCCTTTCCCGGGGATGTGTTTTATCTTCATTCCCGTCTTCTTGAACGGTCTGCGAAATTGTCAAAAGAACATGGTGGAGGGTCGCTCACGGCACTTCCCATTATTGAGACGCAGGCAGGAGACGTCTCAGCGTACATTCCAACGAATGTTATCTCCATAACCGATGGCCAAATTTATCTGGAACCTGATTTGTTTTTCCAAGGCATTCGGCCTGCGGTCAATGCTGGACTTTCGGTTTCTCGTGTTGGATCATCTGCCCAGATTAAGGCAATGAAAAAAGTAGCAGGGAAATTAAGGCTAGAATTGGCACAATTCCGAGAACTTGCTGCCTTTGCTCAGTTTGGATCGGATCTAGACGCAGATACTCAAAAACGCATTGAGCGTGGAAAACGACTTCAAGAATTATTAAAACAATCTCAATACGAAACCCGGCCCGTCGAGGAACAGGTTGCGGTACTGTACGCTGTTACAGGCGGGCACGCTGATTCGGTTCCGGTTGAAGGGATTAAGGCGTGGGAAAAGAAGTTGTTGGAATATTTAAGAGATTCTTCAAAGGTGTTAGATGAGATCCGAGAGAAGAAGGAGTTGGCGGAGGGAGTTGAGAATCATCTTAAGAGCGCACTTGAAGCTTTCGTTAAGCTCGAACGGTAGTGTGTTTGAAAATCGTCTTGAATTATGAAGCTTGAATCAAGAATCATGCGGTAGGGGCAGGTCGCGACCTGCCCCTACAAAAGAAATCAAGATTCATGATTCATGTTTCCTGATTACGCATTTATGTATGGAGTTTCTAAAGAAAATAAAAGGCGTCTTCGGTCAATTAAAAATACTCGCCAGATCACGCGCGCCATGGAGATGGTGTCGGCGGTGAAGATGAGAAAGTCTGTTCAAGCTGTTTTAGCATCACGGATGTATTCGCATACCGCGTGGCACATTCTCGATGCGATGTTAAAAACGTCACAAGGCGCCGTACACCAGTTTGTTGAGGAACGCGATTCGGGGGCCATAGCTTTGGTTGTTGTCTCGGGAAATCGGGGTCTTGCCGGAAGCTTTAATGGAAATATTGCTGATGCGGTTGTTCAATATATTCAATCAGCAACCAGCGATTCACAACCAGCGATTATTACCTTGGGGATAAAGGCACGGGACGAACTGATTGCGCGCGGGTTTTCCATTACAGCGGATTTTTTAAAACAAGATGTTGTGACGACTTCGGTTGAGATTGAGTCGCTTATTTCCTATTTGTTTACTGAGTACAGAAAAAGAACATATCGACGCGTCGTTCTGTTTTATACGGATTATGAATCAGCATTAAAACAGACAGTGAGGAGTAGGGTGCTTCTTCCGCTCACTCGTTCTGAAGATCCATATTTGGGGGTAACCCATGAGAGTGTCCACATGTCCGATACAATCTCTGATGAGTATGTTTTTGAGCCAAAACAAGAGCAAATTTTGAGGGTTGTTATTCCCCGTATTCTCGAGACACAGGTGTTTCAGGCAATTCTTGAAAGCCAGGCAAGTGAACACTCGGCGCGTATGCTTGCGATGAGAAATGCGTCAGAGGCAGCTTCTGACATGATGTCCGAGCTTCAGCTGGAGTACAATAAACAGCGGCAAGGAAGTATTACTCAAGAGTTGGCAGAAATTGCCGCATCTCGAATGGCTTTATCTGAAGCGGTTTAGTACGGAGACGTTCGATTGTAGAGAAAAGTAAAATATTGTATACTGTGGATATATCCACTAGGTCGAAAACATTAATCATGGGAAATAGGTCAATCATCCCCTTTATGAAAACAG
Source organism: uncultured Gammaproteobacteria bacterium (assembly GCA_964470645.1). Classification (GTDB taxonomy): domain Bacteria; phylum Patescibacteriota; class Patescibacteriia; order CAYYDP01; family CAYYDP01; genus CAYYDP01. The sequence goes on along the minus strand of CAYYDP010000004.1, from coordinate 10,615 downwards.
TCTTGAAGAATGTTAAACGTGCTGTCGTGGCGGCAACAACCGCAGCGGCAACGTTGCCAGTTCTTGTTTTCGCCCAATATGGTGAGAACCTGAACCTCGGTCCTGGTTTCGCGTCAAACCGAGATTTAATCGGTTTCGTGATTTCCGTGATCAATATCGTGCTTGGCTTCTTGGCGCTCATCGTATTTGTGATTGTTCTCCTCGCTGGGTTTTCCTGGATGACGTCAGGTGGCGATCCTGGCAAGATCAAGGCGGCTCAGGGAAGAATCAAGGCAGCTATTGTCGGTCTGGTGGTCATTTTCTTCTCGTGGGCAATCGTTACGTTTGTGTTCGGAGTGTTGAGAAATGTATAGTTGTTCCAGAAGTGATTAACTTCACCGGTCGTCCAAAGGACGGCCGGTTTTTTTCATTTAAACACACGCTTCTGCCTTGCAATTCCTTAGAAAACGAGATACGATTGGAGTATCCAATTCATTATTATGAAACACCAATCGCATGGCATTATTACCCAAGTTATCGGCCCCGTTGTAGACTGTTCTTTTTCCTCAAACCCTCCTGCGGTTTTTGACGCCCTGAATGTTAAACTTGAGAATAAACTTCTCGTTCTCGAGACGCTCCAACAACTTGGAGGGGGTGTTGTGCGCGCGATTGCCATGGGTTCGACCGATGGTTTGAGGCGGGGTATGGAGGTTGAGCCAACAGGAACACCCATCTCGGTGCCGGTAGGGGAAAAAACGTTGGGACGAATCTTTAACGTGCTTGGCGAGCCAGTGGACGCTCAAGCTGAAATAACAGATGTAGGTCGAATGCCAATTCATCGAACACCACCGTCGTTTACTGATCAGGCTGTGAAACCCGAGATTTTGGAAACGGGTATTAAGGTTATCGACCTGATGTGTCCTATTTTGAAAGGTGGTAAGGTGGGGTTGTTCGGCGGTGCTGGTGTGGGAAAAACCGTTATTATTCAAGAGCTGATTCGCAATATTGCGCAAGAACACGGCGGAGTCTCTGTATTTGCTGGTGTCGGAGAGCGCTCAAGAGAAGGAAACGATTTATATCATGAAATGAAAGCTTCCGGGGTGCTTGATAAAACCGTCATGGTGTTTGGGCAGATGAACGAACCGCCTGGATCTCGCATGCGGGTTGCGTTATCCGCGCTCACCATGGCAGAACACTTCCGTGATGAAAAGGGTCAAGACGTGTTGTTGTTTGTTGATAATATCTTCCGGTTTACGCAGGCAGGGGCGGAGGTGTCGGCCCTGCTCGGGCGTATTCCATCAGCGGTAGGGTATCAGCCAACGTTGGCAAGCGAAATGGGTGAACTTCAGGAGCGGATCACTTCAACAAAAAAAGGCTCTATCACGTCGGTTCAAGCAGTCTATGTTCCAGCGGACGATTTGACCGATCCGGCGCCAGCAACAACATTTACACACTTGGATTCAACGGTTGTGCTTTCACGTGCTCTGACGGAACTTGGTATTTACCCAGCGGTTGATCCTTTGGATTCTTCCTCGACCATTCTGGATCCCCTGGTTGTTGGACAAGAACATTATGATGTTGCACGGGGTGTTCAGAAGGTGCTGCAGCGCTACAAGGACCTGCAAGATATTATCGCTATTTTGGGAATTGAAGAGCTTTCGGATGAAGACAAGAAGCTTGTTGCCCGTGCTCGAAAGATTCAAAAATTCCTTTCTCAACCGTTTTTTGTTGCTGAAACATTTACGGGTCGTCCTGGAACGTATGTTTCGATTGCTGATACCGTTCGGGGTTTTAAGGAAATTCTTGAGGGCAAACACGATTCCGCGCCTGAGAATAATTTTTATATGAAGGGGAAGATTGAAGAAGTCAAAGAGAGTGTTTAGCGTCCAGCGTATAGGGCAGGAATTGTTGTTTGCATTGTCCTAAACGCTATACGCTGTACCCTGTGTTGTTATGAAACTTCATTTTGAACTCATCACCCCTGAACGTGTGGTTGTCTCCAAGGAGATCGATTCTGTTTCTCTTCCAACGCCGGACGGTGAGATTACTGTTCTGCCGAAACACATCCCTTTGGTTTCTCTTTTGGTTCCGGGCGAACTTGTGTTGCGCGTTGGGACTGAGACTGAACACATTGCTGTTTCAAACGGTTTTTTGCAGGTTTCATCAGATAGCTCGATCAAGGTGTTGGTTGATACTGCGGAGAAAGCTGAGGAGATCAAAATTGACCTTGCTGAAGAAGCAAAACAACGCGCGCGTGAGGCCATGAAGTCTCAGCCGGACAAAATGGCGTATTTCAAAGCGAAGTTGCAGCATGATAAAAGCCTCGTACGTCTCAAGGTGGCGAAGCGTCGTTCTAGCCATGTTTCAATATCAAGCAATCAAATAGAAAATAGTAATAATACTTAAACAATATGACTGAGGTACACATACACACGTATCCCGTCCCTGATTCCCCACAAGAAAGAAATAGGCTGTTACGGTCGATTAATGCCGCATTGAGTCACAAAGTGCTGGACCGATCTACTCAAGCTGAAGTGGCAACAAAGCTTGAATCCCTATGGCGACAGATTTCCAAACTCAGCAGTACTAAGAAAAAAGAATTTAGGTTAGTTGATCTGTTGCATCGTGGAAATCTGTGCCGTGTTCTTTTGAAAGCTTCGTTGCGCACGGATACTGTTGGAAAACAGATAAAAAGAATGCTTCAAGACTCTTCAGTTGATACCCTCTTTCACTTTCTCACAGGCGGAAGAGTTGATCTGAGAGATGTACGGGGTGAGGACGACTTGCGTGAATTAATTTCAATATTAGATAGAAACGATCCGTGGAGGATTGCGCAAATGGTTATCATCCTTAGGAATTCAACACCATCTAGTATTAAGAATAAGTATTTTGAATTGTTTGGAACATTGCTATCGAAAAAGAATTCAATACGATTTTCGGAATTTTTTCAATTCGGCGAACAGAAAGCTGTTTTATTTCTTATGAATTATTATCGGGCACTGCCGGAAAAAAAGAAACGGTTTTATCAAATGTTAAAAAGTGCGGCTGTTCAGGGTTATCTTGGGAAGAAGCACGAAAAGACCCAAGAACAACTTGAATTTGTATTCAACAAGATGTCGGAGATTAAAACAAGGTTCATTGAGTATCTTCGGGTACAAACTGATTCTGATAGTCAAAATATTGTTAATCAATTGGAACCAAGGACAGAGCGTGTTATTGGTAAAGCCACATCGACTCCGACAATGAGTATAAGCCAACGTTAATAACCTATGTCACACACAGCGCAAGCACTTATTATTCACTGTATTGATTTCCGGTTCCAGCAGGGACTGCAGAAATTCATTGCTGATAAAGGTCTTTCGGGTCAAATCGACGTTGTCTCTCTTGCGGGAGCGGCAAAGAATTTCGCGAATCCAAAACAAGAATCGGACAAGGAGTTTTTGATGCGACAAATTGACATTTCCGTGAAACTTCATGCGATCCAGAAGGTGTTGATTGTGAATCATCAGGATTGTGGGGCATATGGCGGATCAGACGCGTTTGCGAACTTTGCGCACGAAGAAAAAGAGTATAAAAAGGACATGGAAACACTCAAGGAAGCAATCGTCGCAACATATCCAAATTTAACGATCGAAAACTACATCGCTCTTCTCGCGGGAGATGTGGTGGAGGTTTGATGGCTTATGAGTAATAGTGAAACTAAAAACAGTTTTAACTATGAGCCCGTTCCAGATGCAGAGCTAAACCGACTATGGGAACGACAGCAGAAGAAGTTTGAAATTGCTAAGCGGCTTGTGAGCGAACCTCCAGAAAAGATATTTGGAAGTCAACTATGGAATAGGATTTTTGCTTATAAACCTACCGCATTGGTTTGTATAGATGATCGGTACTCGCTACATGACGTTCGGGTTCCTGAATACGCAGTTGCTGGCGCGGGAGTTTTACAAAAGGATGACCATTTTGATTTTTTGGTAGATAAATGCAATGAGCTCGGAGTTACCAGCGTCGGTTGGCATGCCGGATGTGGGGCTTGTGAATATTATCGCACGACTAAGCAGCTTAACAAAAGTACGAACAAAATTGCCAAAGAGGTTGCGGATCAGTTGTATGGTAAATTGAATAACGCTCGCATGGTTCGCGGTCTTGGTCTTAGGCATGCAGACATTTCAGACGATAACCAACGAAAGCACCATAAGTTCCACCCTGCGCGCGGAATTGTCTTTGATCTTAGTGGAAAAGTGAATCTTGGTTTAATGGAAAAAGATCATTTTCCTTCAAGTTTTCAACATTCACAGGTGCTCCATCCTAATATTGATTACTCACTCTTTGAACTCGAACTAGCGCTTGGGATCGCTCTTGGCAACCACGGTTTTGGGAAAGAGAAATTCAAAGACGACGACCGTCTATTGCTTTTTATTATCGGAAATCCAAATGATAAAGAAGAAAAAGCCAAGGCGTATAAAGAGAAATTTGGGACTATTATCAAAAAATACAAGGATCATATTTTAGTAGCCGCACACGATGCGCCAGAGTTCGTGAATAAAGCGCAAAAGAAATAAATCTTGCATAGTTTTTGCGTAGTTCAAAGTGAAACATTTGAAAATCTCATGTTGATTTGGGCATAGCGAAATGCTATGCTCTTTCTGTGTGCTTTCGTCGTCATTTCCGAGTTTCGTCGGGAATCCAGAAAGTCAAAAGAAAAACAAAAAGAATGTCATTGCGAGCGATCCCGCACAGTGCGGGGGAACGTGGCGATCTCAGACATCGGTAATCGGCAGAATGTGATTGCTTCGTCATAAAGCTTCCTCGTAATGATCTGTTTGTTTTGGTTTTTATTTTTAGATCCCGTATCAAGTACGGGATGACAGAGTAGGGTTTATGGAAAATAATGTGTTATTACAAAACCTCAATCCCGAACAGTTAGCTGGTGTGACTCATGAACAGGGTCCGCTTTTGATTATTGCAGGCGCGGGGACGGGGAAGACGAGTGTGGTGACTCGTCGGATTGCCTGGCTCATCATGGAGCAGCAGGTAAAACCTGATGGGATTTTGGCACTCACGTTCACGGAAAAAGCAGCAGGAGAAATGGAAGAGCGCGTTGATCGATTGTTGCCCTATGGGTACGTGGATCTGTGGATTTCAACATTTCATTCGTTTTGCGAACGCGTGCTCAGAGAATATGGTCTTGAGATTGGATTACCGAATGAGTTTAAACTTTTGAATCAAACAGAGCAATGGATGCTTGTTCAGAAGAATCTTGAACGCTTTGAATTGGATTACTATCGTCCGATCGGGAATCCGACCAAATTTATTCATGCGTTACTCAAACATTTTTCACGCGCGAAGGATGAGCTTGTGTATCCGGAAGAATATCTTCGCTGTGCGGAGGAATTGCGATTAAATCAGGACTCTGCAGAGTCAACAGGAGGAGCATTGAAGAAGAGACGTATCATGAGTCATGAATCTGGTAGCATGCGAAATAAACTCATGATACATGATACCAGCTACATGATACGAAACGACGAAGAACGGGAAGGGGTTGATGGCAGTTTGGAGGAGGTAGACGCCGTTAAGACGATGGAGGTCGCGAAGGCGTATCACACGTACCAGCAATTGCTTCTTGAGACAGGGGCGTTTGATTTCGGAGATTTGATTGGCTACACTCACCAGCTTCTTTCCAAGCGTCCTGCGATTTTGAAAAAGTATCAAAAACAATTCAAGCACATTTTGGTCGATGAATTTCAGGACACCAATTTCGCGCAGTATGAGATTGTAAAAATGTTAGCCGGAGAAGAGAGGAATGTTGTGGTTGTGGGAGATGATGACCAGGCAATATATCGCTTCAGGGGAGCATCGATGAGTAATATTTTATTGTTTCAAAAGGATTATCCGGAGGCAAAACGATTACTCCTCACGAAGAATTATCGATCGGGGCAGGTGATTCTTGACGCTGCGTATGCGTTCATTCAGCTCAATAATCCGAATAGGTTGGAGGCACAGTTTAACGGAGGTGAGTCATCTTCAGGTGTCATTGCGAGGAGTGCATCCGACGAGGCAATCTCTGGTGTTGCACGTGACGATGGGATTGCTTCAGGCGACGGCTCGGGGCAACCGTCGTCCCTCGTAATGACAGAAAAAGGGAGGTTGTCTAAACGTCTGACATCTCAAGTAACAGATAAGGGGAGGGTTGAATTGCTTCACTACGAGACGGAACATGACGAGGCGAGAAGCATTGTCCAGACTATTATGCAGATGGGAAGTGGGTTGGGGAATTGGGATTCATATGCGATTTTAGTTCGCAGTAACGCCCAGGCCTCATTGTTCGAGAAATATTGTTATGAGGCGAATATTCCGTATCAATTTCTCGCATCCAGGGGTCTCTATACAAAACGTTCAGTATTAGATGTGGTTAATTATTTACGACTTTTGGATAATTATCATGAATCACCTGCGTTTTGGCGGGTGCTCACGATGCCGGTTTGGAAATTTAACCATCATGATCTCGTGAATGCTAGTCACATTGCAAAACGGAAAAATTATTCGCTCTACCAAGCCATTGTCCACCATGGTTCTGAATTGAATTGGAGACAAGAGTCGCTCAAGGAGCGCGAGCGATTGGTTGGGATGATTCAAAAACATAGCGAGGAAGCAAAACATCTTTCGGTTGCGAAGGTTGCTGTTTCACTGTTAACGGACTCGGGGTACCTGGCGTGGTTAAGTAAGGGAAGTGACCCAGCAAGTAGTCTCTCTGAAAGGGAGCGAATGGCGTTTCTTGCAGAAACCTCGTACTTGAATCAATTGTTTAAAAAAATGAAACATTTTGAAGAGAGCGTGAGTGATCCGAGTGTGAAAGCGTTTATTGAACTTATGGAGCTTGAAATGGAGTCAGGTGAAGAGGGTGGGTTAAGTCAGGATGCGGAATCGGGTCCTGAGACACTAAAAATTATGACCATTCATGGTGCAAAGGGTTTGGAGTTTGAAACCGTATTCATTCCGCAATTGGTTGATAAGCGTTTTCCATCTATTGCACGGGGCGAGCCAATTGAATTACCGGAAGCGTTGATTCGCGACATTCTTTCAAAGGGGGATGTTCATTTGGAAGAAGAACGGAGGCTCATGTATGTGGCAATGACTCGGGCAAAGCAGAATCTGTTGTTAACATACGCGGACGATTATGGTGGGGTGACGAAGAAAAAACCATCACGGTTTCTCTATGAGCTCGGACTCTTGGAGAAGTCTGAAAGTCGTAAAGTCCATAAAGTCGAAAGTCAAAAATTCAGCCTCATATCCTCAGCTTCACAAGGAGAGGGTAAGGGAGGGGTGGATTTACTAACCACTACCCACTACCCACTACCCACTAGGTATTCGTATACTCAAATCAAAGCATTCGCCACCTGTCCCTACCAATATCGTTTCGGGCATATTTTGAAGATTCCCACCAAAGGGAGTGGAACGTTTTCGTTTGGTCAGAGCCTACATGTGACATTACAAAAGTTTTTTGAGAAGTATGTGAAGGGGGGGCAGAAGGAGCAGCAAGAGTTATTTAGTTCCCCATCGTTGTCATTGCGAGCGACCCCGACAGCCACTGTCGCGGGGAGCGCGGCAATCTCATTTGACGCGCAAAACGATATTGCTTCGTCGCAAAGCCTTCCTCGCAATGACAGAATGAAGTTGCCTAGTCTTGAGGAATTATTGCGGCTTCTCGATGAATCATGGCTTTCGGACTGGTACGAGTCGGCTTGGCAGGAAGAGGAGCAAAAAAAGAAGGCAAAAGACATGTTGAAAGCATTTTATGGCGACTTTGCCGCCTCCCCACCTCAAACAGTTTTTTTGGAAAAAGATTTTAATCTCAAAATTGCTGCCGGCAGAAACGTGTACACGTTTAAGGGGAAGATAGATCGCATTGACGACTTATCATGGAACATGGAACATGGAACATGGAACAAAACACCGGTGGAATTAATTGATTACAAAACAGGTAGAACGAGAGACTTGGATACGCAGGACAAACGGCAGTTGCTGTTGTATCAATTGGCGGCGAAAGAAGTGTTTGGTCTCGAACCGGTGAAGCTCACGTTTCATTATCTGGAAGAAAATAAAAAGGTGAGTTTTTTGGGATCAGAAGAAGAACTGTCCGGGCTGAAACAGGAACTTGCAGATGCGGTTGAAGCGATCAAGATCAGTGACTTTCGCCCCACTCCTTCCCAGATGGCGTGCAAGTATTGCGATTTCAGAGAAATTTGTGAGTATAGAATTTCTTAGATATGCGATCTCTTAAAGATTTACTCCCTCGTACGTTTCATCCCGCCGTACTCAGTCAAATGCACGCGACTGCCGTGGTTGAAGCGGCTCAACGTGTTGTCAATGAGTTGATGCCAGAGGTCGCATCAATGATTGTGGTTAAATATATTAAAGATCGCGTATTATATGTTGGGACGACTTCTTCGGCCCTTGTGACCGAGATAAAATTGCGTGAACATACGATTGTGAAACGCATTGAAGCGTTGGTTAGGCAAAACGGTGTTGTTGAGAGGATTTATGCAAAGATTGATTGATCCGGAACCTTTCCTGAAAGAATGATAAAGGATGTGGATGTTGTTCGTTACTCATGGATACTTCGGCTTTGTAATAGCGTTATTTTTGGTTGTTCACGAGAAAGGTACGCGGGGTTGAAAACCTTTACATATCCATGATACCATATACATGATACGTAATACGGTTTTTGGTATGACCCTCAAACGTTACCTTACATTCATCTGCATTGGAACAGGGATTTCCTGGATTGCGTGGCTCTTGGTACTTTTGCGTGTTTCGCCTGATCAGGTTGGAAGTTGGGGTGTTATCTTATTTTTTTTCTCGCTGTTCATGGCGCTCTGGGGGACATTAACACTTTTGGGAATGATGATTCGTTTTTTGTTGTTGAAGCACGAAATTATTTATTACCAAGTTGTGAATTCATACCGTCAGGGTGCGTTTGCGTCTTTTATTTTGGTTGTGATGTTGGTTTTGCAAAGTTTTCGAATTTTGGCATGGTGGAATGCGTTGTTGTTGTTGATCGGGCTGTCGGTGTTCGAGTATTATTTTTTGAGTCAACAGAAGACGGTGTACAACGAACAGTAATATGAAAGAGCAGATTCAAACTATCCAAAAAGAATTTAAAAAGCTCGTTGCAGAAGCCAAGGACATAAAGTCGCTTGATGATCTTCGGGTAAAGTTTTTGGGTCGCAAAGGTGCACTTACTGAGGTGTTGCGTGGTCTGAAAGATTTATCACTAGAGGCAAAAAAAGAGATTGGTGCGTTTGCGCATGAAGTGAAACAAGAGATCGAAACGCTGCTTGACGAACAGGAGCTGCGCATTGGCGACTCGAACCACGTCGCGTCCGTTGATGTAACACTTCCGGGGGTTCAATCTGAACGTGGGAGCTTGAATCCCATTACTCAGGTTGAGCGCGAGTTAGTAGCGATTTTCACTTCCCTTGGATTTGATCGATTTGAAGATAAGATTCTTGCAACTGAAGAACGTGATTTTGACCATCTGAATTTTGCTCCAGATCATCCAGCTCGAGAATCCATGGATACATTTTGGATTACGGAAGATTTTCAGAATAAATTGACACATGAGAAGTGGTGTGTGAGACCCCATCTTACCGGCATGAGTGTTGAATATATGAAAACGCACAAGCCCCCGTTTCGGTTTATGTATCCCGGGCAGGCGTTCCGCAACGAGGCAACGGACGCTCGTCACGAACATTCGTTTAATCAGTTTGAGGTGCTGATTGTTGATAAAACAGTCACGTTTGCCCACGGAAAACATTTGATCCAAACCATGCTTGATCGGTTTTTTGGAAGACCAATTGAGACTCGAATGCGGAGCGGCTACTTTCCATTTGTCGAACCAGGATTTGAAATCGATATTCATTGTTTGGTGTGCGCTGGGTCGGGGTGCCCTGTGTGTAAATACGTCGGATGGGTTGAGCTGATGCCGGGAGGAATTCCCCAGGAAAACGTGTTTCGTGCAGGCGGGTTGGACCCACATGAGTGGAATGGATTTTACATCAATGTTGGAATTGATCGGCTCGCGTTGATGCGTTGGGGAATTGAAGACATCCGCCATTTCAGGTCAGGGGATTTGAGATTTTTGAAGCAGTTTTAATATGAAATTATCATTGAATTGGCTGAAAGATTACATTGATTTGAAAGACATTCCGGAGAAAGATCTCGTGGAGCGGTTGACGTTGTCAGTGTGCGAGGTGGAGGGCGTGAGAAAACTGGATGAGCATATCAAGAACACCGTGATTGGTGAAATTGTGAGTATTGAGAATCATCCAAACGCGGATAAGTTGAGGGTATGCTCAGTACAAGTCGAAAGTCGAAAGTCTATAAAGTCCGAAAGTCGCATTAAGGTAGTGTGTGGAGGTACAAACTTGAAAGAGGGGGCGAAGGTAGTTGTTGCGTTGCCTGGAGCAATGGTTCGTTGGCATGGGCAAGAAGGGTGGGTTGAAATGAAAGAAACGGAAATTCGTGGAGTGAAGAGCTTTGGCATGATCTGTGCGGCGGAAGAACTTGAGCTTCCGTGGTTGCACACCGGCGATGATGGTGAACGACCAATCATGGTATTGCCAGACGATGCCCCGGT
>CAYYDP010000003.1:14900-52308 GCA_964470645.1 uncultured Gammaproteobacteria bacterium | reverse complement strand
GAATCGTGGCCGTTGGTAAAAGAAGAACAGTGGCAAATTATTAGAATATTTCTTTCCGCCAAAGCCTTGGGTGGTAAGGTAGAATTAGGTGAAGATCATGATGATTATCAATGGATTGAAGCAAGGCAGTATCGTGATTCTATGTACCCGGTAATTGAAAATTTATACCCTGCGTTTGAAGAGTATGTGAGGCGGTTTTCGCGCACATGACAGTCGGGTTGAACGCACGAACAATCCGCGTTACAATGGGGCTATGATGAATAGCCCCTTTTTCACCAAACATGCGTTAGAGAAGTTTGAGCTATTGAAGCGTCGTGGCATTGAAATTTCCAAAGAAGAGGTACTTGAGTGTGTTGCGAACCCGGACGATGTGAACGATGAGCTTCGTCCACCGTTGGTATTCGCGACAAAACGATTTGAAGGAGGAAAGTGGGTGAGGGTCGTGTATAGGGTGATTGATGGTGTAATCACAATTATAACCTTTTACCCCATCAAATAAATTAGCATTATGAATAAAGAAAAAAATCCATCAATATCCTACGAAGCCGAAGCGGATGTTGTCCGTATCGAGCTTTCAAAAAAAGATATCTCTCATGCGAAAGAGGTTGGCTCGATTGTGGTTCACATGAATAAGGACAACACTCCGGTGTATTTGGAGATTTTGGACGCGACAAGGTTTTTGAAAATTGTGAAAGGGCTGCTTCCGAAAGAGAAGATTCATGAAGTGATGGAAACCGTGGGAGCAGCGTCCTAGTGGCTAGTTGTTGGTGGATAGTGATTAGCCCATTTGACTCAGTATTTTACTAAACACTACTCACTATTCTCTATTCACTATTGTTATGAAACGAAAAGGACTTGTTATTATTTACTACGGCGATGGAAAAGGAAAGACGACCGCGGCAATGGGACTCGCGGTTCGTGCCCTCGGTCGTGGTATGAAGGTTCATGTGATTCAGTTTATCAAGGGAACTTGGACCACGGGTGAAATGGAGCCGCTACAGCGGCTCGGTGCTGGATTTGAGCAGATGGGAAAGGGGTTCTACAAAATGATGGACGATAAACTTCCTCCGGAAGAGCACATGAAAGCGGCGAGGAATGGATTAAACCGAGCGTTTGAATTGCTTGAGGAGTCAAAAGTCCAAAAGTCTATAAAATCGAAAGCGGAAGTAGATGTACTCATCCTCGATGAAATACTCCGCGCGGTCCAAGAAGGTCTGTTGTCTCAAGACGATATTTATCAATTAATACACTCGAAACCTCCAGAGCTTCACCTCGTGATGACGGGGCACACCGTTTGGCAGGAACTGCTCGAACGAGCCGACATGGCCAGTGAAATGAAGAAAGTAAAACATCCGTTTGACCAGGGAATTTTGGCTCAAATCGGGGTGGATTTTTGAGGTGTAATGTATTCGTCGCGATTCCGTTGTATAGATGGGGGTAGTTTTGCTATACTGTCCACATGATGACCATTGAACAAATCGAAAAAAAGCTGGACGAGCAAGAGGTTCTCCTTCAGGCGATTTATAAAAACTCTGAAAAGGTTCGCAAATACATCCTGTGGGGGAGGATCATGTCCACGGTGTATTTGGTGTTGATTTTCGCGCCACTGATTCTTGCGATCATCTACCTCCCCCCCTTGATACGCAACGCAATTGGGCCCTATCAGGAATTGTTGGGAACATTTGGGGGTTCGGTTGGACCCGCGGCAAAGGAACAAAAACTTGAAGGTGCACTCGGGGAGTTTGGGAATCTACAAAATTTATTAAACGATTTCGGGGTGAAGGTGGAACAGGAAGAACGCTAATTTCCAAATCACAAGCACCAAATCCCAAATAAGCTCCAAAGACCAAAATTCAAATAACAAAAAAAGATTGTCATCCCAAAGTTTCGCCTATCCTCCCCCGGAGGATACGGCGGATCCAAAAAGAAAAACGAACAAAAAAGATTTAAATTCTTATTGTTTTGGTTGTTTATTTCTGGATTCCGTGTCAAAGCACGGAATGACAAATCGATTTAGTTGATATTCTATGGAAAACAATTCATCAATTCGCAAAGCAATTTTTTGGTCGATCATCATAAGTTTTGTCGTCGGCGGCGTGTTTGGCGGCGTGATGGGCGGACTTGTGGCTTCTTCGGGATTGGTTATCGAAGGATCGGGGTTTCTTCCATTCGGCAGAGTGATGCGTTCCGTGAAAGATTCAGCACAACCCGAGAGGAGCGCAGCGCAAACCGTGAAGGTTGAGGAAGAGTCCCAGACTACGGATGTGGTTGAGAGGGTTTCCCCTGCGGTCGTGAGTATTATTGTAACCAAAGATTTGAGCAAGATTTATTCCCGAGATTATTATTTTCCCTTTGAGGATTTTTTCGGATTCGGGTGGCCGTTTGGATTTGAGCTTCCAGAGCGGCAGGTCCCGGAAGGGAAGCGGGAGGTTGGCGGAGGAACGGGGTTTATCATTTCAGCGGACGGCATGATCCTTACCAACAAGCACGTGGTTGACGATTCTGAGGCCGAATACACCGTGCTCATGAATGATGGGAAAAAGTATGATGCAAAGGTGCTCGCAACCGATCCCGTGCTAGATGTTGCTGTGGTGAAGATCGAGGCAAAAGACCTGCCCGTTGTTGAGTTTGGCGATTCTGACTCGCTCAAGATCGGACAGACCGTGATCGCGATTGGGAACGCCTTGGGCGAATTCCGCAATACGGTGACCAAGGGCGTTATTTCCGGCATTGGCAGAACTATTACTGCCGGCAGTCAAAGCGGCGAAGAGACAATTGAGCGCGCAATTCAGACTGATGCGGCAATTAATCCAGGAAATTCCGGGGGGCCGCTCATTGATTTATCCGGTCGTGTGATTGGGATGAATACAGCTGTTTCGCGCGAGGGTCAGCTCATTGGATTTGCATTACCAATCAACGAGGCAAAACGGGTGGTTGAAAGCGTGAAGAAGTATGGCAAGATCGTCCGTCCGTTTTTGGGAGTTCGCTATGTACTGTTGAATGAAGAAATCGCGAAATCAAACAATTTGGATGTTGACTATGGTGCGTTGGTGAGTCGTGGAGAAACTCGGACGGATCTGGCTGTGCTTCCCGGGAGTCCCGCGGACAAAGCGGGTTTGGTGGAAAATGACATCATTCTGGAATTGAACGGAACAAAAATCAACGAAGATAATTCTCTGGCTTCTTTGATCGCGACATACGCTCCGGGGGATAAGGTGAAGCTTAAGATCTTGCACAGAGGTGACGAAAAGACTGTTGAAGTGACATTGGGGGAATACAAGGAGTAGGATTTCAAATCCCAAATAACAAATCCCAAATACCAAACAAACTCCAATGACCATGGTTCGACAAGCTCACCATGACAAAAATGGATGTCATCCTGAGCCTGTCGAAGGATTGAATCTGATTATTGTTTGTGATTTGGTGCTTGTGGTTTGGAGCTTTCTAGTCTATGCCTTCCAAAGTCTCCGCTGGTCTCTTGCCCTATCGCAAGACCTCCAATGGTTCTCTCGAGGTTCTCCTTGCCCACTATGGGGGTCCTTTGTGGGCGAGAAAAGATTTGGGAAGTTGGACGGTCATTAAAGGAGAGATTGAGCCTTCTTCTGTCATCGCGAGTCCGCCCCAGGTGGACGTGGCGATCTCGTTAGAAGCGCGAAACGAGATTGCTTCGTCGAAGACTTCTCGCAATGACAACTCGACATTTACAGACGAATTGTTGCTTCAAAACGCAAAGCGGGAATTTACTGAAGAAACAGGGGTCGATATTTCGTCGGTAGCTGATTTCATTCCTCTTGGTGAAATCACTCAACGCGGCGGGAAAACCGTCCACGCCTGGGCTTTTTTATTTCGTCATCCTGAGCCTGCTGTGCCCCGTAGTGAAGCGCAAGCTTCTACTACTGGGGTCGAAGGACTACAAAAACATACAATTGAGGTTCATTCAAACACGTTCGAAATGGAATGGCCGCCTCGTTCTGGTAAGATTCAACAATTTCCCGAAATCGACAAAGCCGAGTGGTTTTCTCTCGAAACCGCCCGACAAAAGATCAACCAAGCGCAAGTACTGTTTCTGGACCGACTCGTTGGTAGTATCTCCTCGTAGTTTTAACGAAATAGATCGATTGTGCAATAATGACATAAATTGCGATCGCACTATTTTACGTTATTATGTTAGATGTGATATGATCATGATAATGTTTGGCCTCGAGTTGTTTGATCTATGAGGTTTCCAACGAACGAACAAGTACGAAAAGCGGAGTCCCAGATGCCTCCGTTGACTGATATTTTGCTGGGAATTGCTATGTTGGGTACTCTCCCATTTCTTTTTGTTGCGCCTGGGTTGATTCGTGTTGTTGATATGTTCGGCAACGAATGGAGGCTTCCTCGTAAACGAGTTCGCGAGACGTTGAAGTTTCTTGAGCGGAAAGGTAAGATCAGACTCAAGCCAAGCAAAAAAAACGCGTGGGAGTTTGAGCTCACGAAGTACGGCAAGGATATCTTAAAAAAACAGACCATTGAATACTTGAAGCTTCAAAAGCCAAAACAATGGGATGGATTATGGAGACTTGTGATTTTTGATATTCCTGAGTCTAACAAATCAGCTCGTGAGAACCTTCGATGGAAACTGCGTGATCTTGGGTTTCAATACTTAAACCTTAGCGTGTGGGCGTGTCCGCACCCTTGCAGAGATGAAGTAAACGCGATCACAGGATATTACGGTGTAGGCAAGTACGTCCGATATATTGAGGCAACGCACGTGGACGGATTGGGGAATCCGAAGTAGGTTTTGTATGTTATTTGCGATAGATATTTGAAAAAAATAAATAAGGAAAAACAGTGCGATCGCGCCAGATTACATTATTTTTAACTAAAATATAAAAAGAGCACAATGTATGAATAGAAGAAGATTTGTAGAGGTTGTGGGTATAGCTGGGTTGGGAGTGTTGTGGAAACCATGGGCTTCTCGGCGGATGGGTCCTGAATCCGCATTGTTAGAAAGGAAAGACGCGCATGAGGTATTGCGAAAACGTTTGTTAGAGGAATTGGAACGGGTAAAGATTCGTGCCAAAAATGCTGGTGTGGATATTGAGCCGTTCGTGCCCGTGGATGTACTTGCCTTGATTCAAGACCATGACGAAGTGGGAAACACCGAAGCTTTCATTGAAACGTGGGAAGCTCGAGCGCAAAAGACACTTGATGATCAATTCACGTTTCGAGGTGATCGGCTGGAATTGGTTTTTCAAGATGAATATCATACGTTCACCGCGGATGGTAAGCCCATGGTGGTGTGGTTGGCAAAACCCATTCCGCAAGAGATTCTGGTTGCAAACGCGATAACGCAAAATTCAACATTGAAACTGCGTTGTTTGGAGGCCATACAAGTGTATTGCGAATGGAACGCGCGAAACGCGTTTACACAACTTGATGAGAATCGGGTGTTGTTGCATGAGTGGAGGATGAAGCAAGAAATTGAAAAGCAAACAAATGATGGGATGGTTTATCGTCTCGATGAGCGAAATCGAAAACGGGTACTCGATTCAAGAAATCAGAAAATAACAGTACTTAAAGCCTTGGGAACTGATGTGGATAGGAAAGCGGCGGATAACCTTGAGAGGAATATAAATTTCATTGACCGCGCATACCCCATGAACCAATGGGAGACGTTTCACAATTTCCTTACGGGTTTGTCCTTAGTGTGGGGCTCGTTGAATTCAGACGAACAGATTGCGTACCGTAAGACTATTTGGGATTTTTTGAGGTTTTGGCAAAGCAAACGTCAAGAGTTCGCAGGGCTCCTCGCGAGGTATTATTCAAACACGGGAGAGCGGATTAGTGATCAAGCGGCGCCGGATGATACGATTGCACGACCAGTAGGATTCGCAAGTGACTGCGCGGTACTTTTGCGTAAGATGGGGGAACGTGATGCTTCCTTTGAATTTCAAACATTTGCACGAGAATTAATGGAGAGTAGCGATGAGGCGTTTTACCGGAAGAAACAACGGGTGAGTGCTGGGAGGGCAAATATTCAAAGGCTCATTGAGCTTGGAAAAGGTAAAAACGTAAAAGCAATACGAAAATCGGTGCTTGAGAACGCGACATGGGATCTGCCGGGGGATGGTGTTCGAGTTGCTGCCGCTCGGGTCTCGCTTGTGCGATCGATTGTTGAATTGGGTGAGAGGCAAGGAGAAGCAAGATTTATTGAAAAGCAAATTGAGCGGGCGGTTCATGAGTTGTATGTGTTCATGAACATGGCGTCACAGCGTTCTTCTGTTCTATTTTGGCAAGATGAAGGCAAGGACGAGCCTGTCGAACCTCAAGACGCGCGGTATCGAGTTGATCGAGAAGCAATTATTGGAACGAGTGGGTATTTTAAGAAATCAAATCGTTCAGGATCGAATATGGTTCCCGTCCGATATCTCATACCGAATGGCCATGAATCGGGAAATGGTGAATGGCCGATTGTTTTTGCGTCGGTGTGGGAATTGGGCGCTGAACCACTTTGGAGTGTGTTGCGAGGACGACTGAGAAATCCTACGGGAATCCGTCTTTTGCTTAATCGTTTTATGAAGGATTCAGAACGTTTTCTGTCTCGCTCCCTTGATTCCATGGTTAAGCTGAACAATGATCCAAACTTTACTGATCGCGATGAAAAAACGCGCGTTGGACAATTGGCTGGATCACTTCGTCAGTACGCAATCGCATTTGGAGCGTCAGTGCACGGTAGAGGCATCAACCCCAATCTTCGTCTTAATCCCAATCTTCAAAATCTGACGGTAGAATAATTACAACACTTTCATCTGTTCGGTCAAGAGATTGCCTGCGGGTTGCAGAATGAGTTTTGCTTTGAGTCCTGTTTGAACCGCGATTTCGAACGCCTTAAGAAGGGTGTTTTTTGCTTTTGTGGTTTTGGCAAGCCGGTGAGCTTCAACAAGGGCGATGAGGGCTTGGGTTGTGCCTTTGGTTTTGATGAGTTTGAGCGCGAGGTAGTGGTTGATGTTTGTTTTGAGCGATTCGTGAGTGACAAAAGTGGTAAATGCGACAGTGGGTTGCGACGAATTACCCGCGACATCAGTTGCGACGACTGCCAGGGCGTGATTGCCGAGTTTTAGCAATGAAAGATCGACAACCTGATCGTTTTCAACGATTTGTCCATCTAATCTCGATTCACGATTCTCAATCTCTGATTCATCTTCTATGGTGTAATTGACTTTGATCGTTCCGTCATTGCGATATGCTTTGCCATTTTCTGGAGCTATGATGGTGATGATTGGGGGATCAGTGTCGAGTTTTTCCGTTGATAATGGGGAGCATGTGGAAGGGTTGGAAAGTGTGAAGGTGTGAAAGTTGGAAGGCTCGAAAGTGTCAGGTGAGCAGGGGATCAGGTGAGAAAGATAAGAAGTTGTTTGTCCCGCCACAACTTCTCCGGAAAATATTTGCATGGAGTCGGGCGAGTCTTGTTTGAAGTAGGCTGACGCAAAATCATAGTGACCGTTGCCGTTGCCAAGGAGATCGATTTTATACTCTCCCGCGATCGGATTTGAGATCAAAATCATCTTGAGTCCGGTTGGATCTTGCTCGCCAAAGTATTCTGCGCCGGGAATGGAGTTTGAGTCGAGGGTGATGTGGTTGCCGTTTGGATCGGTAACCGTCGGCATGACCGGAGAGGCAAACAGAAAAGCGAGAATCGCGTCCGGATCAGCGGGGATGGCGACGGGCGCTGAGTTTGGGAACCCAAGTTTGTCCAAGACGTGTTGTGACGCGATCGAGGGAAGATGGGCGTGCGTGCCGCTTCCAAACACGGTTTTCTCTGCCGCGTCGGGAAGAAGCGCTGAGGCAAGAAGCACGCGGTTGTCCCCCTGATTCGAGTTTTTCGCGGGATCAAGCGGCTGGGGTTTGCCGTCTGCCCAAAGCGGAGCATCGGCATCCGCGCGAACAACAAAGGGGATGCTCTCAACAGTATTGACTCCGGTTCCAGCGACCGTGATGACCGAGCCGACGCGATCATGGAGATCGGCAATGTTGAGGTTCATGGAAAGCAAAAGTGTGTTTTTCTCATTCATGAGATTGACCGGAAGAAAAATGTTGTCGAATTCAATTGCTTTTAGAAAATTATAGGTTGGGAGGAGGTCGCGGATGGAGGGGATTTGTGAATGAATTGCCCCGTATCTATTTTTGTCGCCAGATACTAGATCGAAATCTCTCACGCCTTTAAAAAATAGATAAGTTTTTAAGAGTAAACGTTGTGTAGTGTCCCAGTTTATTGGAATATGTCCGCCTTCCCAAATCGTATACACATCACTCGATCCTTGGTGGGGAGTTCCGAGCGTGATGAATTGATCAACGTCATTGTTGTAATCCGGGCCTTGAATGTATGCTCGGGCAAGAATTCCTCCCATGGAATGCGCGATGATGTCCACCTTGTCTTTTCCCGAAGCCTGTTTTGCGTTTTGGATGATAGGGACAAGGTAGGTTTGGTAGTTTTCGGCATTGGATTTTCTCCAATCATAAAACGCGATAAACACGTGTTTTTCCGGATCAAGATCAAGCTCAGCAAACCCGTCTTTGAGGGCGTTAATGAGCGGAGTGTAGTATTCCACTTTTGGCGGGAAGCTCCATTCATCAAGCGGCTGGGGGTTGTCATGAAACAGTACCTGCCAGTTCCACGAAGCAGTGATTCCGGGGATCATAATGACCGGGTCTGGTTCTGGCGGAGGTGGCGGAGGAGGGGGAAGCGTGACGCAGAACGGGGGATCAATGTATGGCGGAGGACAGCTATCAGGAACCTGAAGGAGTGCGAACGCGGTGTTGAACGGGAGTAGAAACAAAAGAGCGAGGATGAAAAGTTTGTGCGAGTGTTTCATAAATGAAAGAGCGGGGTTTATCCCCGCTCAATTAGTTTAGTTGTTCAAATATTCCCCGATACGCGTTGATTGCAAGAAGTATCCACACCCCGAGAACCAGCCCCGCGACAATAAGTGAGACGATGATGTTGTACACGATCGCTTTTCTCGAAAAATGTCCGTGTTTCAGTTTGTAGAAAATGAATGGAGTAATGACGACAAAGAAAGAATAAAGGAAGAAACTAAACATTATTCCATCGTCATTGGTGCCCCATAAGTACATTGAAATCCTTTCACTGTTAATAACATCGCCAACCAACCACCACCACACCACATTCCCAACCAAGCCAATAACAAAAGCCAGCCATAGTCTTGCAGTAAGGCGGGGGGTGGAGATCCAGGGATGGGTGTGAGAAGGTGGGACGGTGGGAACGTTAGAAGGTGTGAAGGTGTGAAGGTGGGAATGGGTGATCTTTCTTTTAACCCAAACAAAGGGCGCGATAGCAATGGTCAGAGAAATGACCGGTACGAGTATGAGCACGAGATAGGAGACGAGATCCCGAAACATGGGGATAGTATACAACAAGGTGAGAAAGTAAGAAAGTGTAAAGGTGGGAAGGTGTAAATGGTAAAAAAGACCGTCATCCTCGTGCTCGACACGGGGATCCAGAAAACAAAAAGACCGTGGACACGGGTTTTGGTGATCAGGTGAGAAGGTATGAAAGTGAGAAAGGAGGAAAAGGCATACAAAAAACCGTGTTTGCCTTCCAGCCAAAAACATGGGAACATTTTGGTATGTCAGTTTCTAATATCCAAAAACAATCATTCCACGCATACGTGATAAATGATGTTTTGGGAGGAATTCTTGGCATTACATCGCGGGCGATGTTCAGTGGGTTTGGGTTGTATAAAGACGGAGTGATTTTTGGGATTATTGCGGAAAACGAGCTTTACTTTAAAGTTGATGATTCAAATCGAGCAGATTATGAATCGCGTGGCATGAAACCATTCACATACCAGATGCCTGGAGGAAAAGTGTATTCAATGTCGTATTATCAAGTTCCCGAAGAAATCCGAGAACAGAAACATGAGATTGTTTCTTGGGTGTAAAAAGCGGTTGTGGTGAGTTTGAAAGGGAAGAAAAAGGAGAAGTTTTAACCTCGCTCACCACAACAGGCTGCCACAGCGTGTTGTCTGAAGCGGCAATTAGGGCTTGAGCGCGGTGATGAAATGATAGCCAAGATTGTTGTAGTCCACGTTTGGGTTATCTCCTTTCATGAGTTCATCTCTCACATCAGTAAATCCGACTGATTTGAGTTGACGAAGAAGTATATCAACGCATACTTTCAGTTCCTCGATTCGTAGAATATCAAGGAACGTCGTCTTGATTTGATCTTTGATAGCGCTTCGATCGGGTGTCGGCATCGCAAAAATTTGTTCGGTTCCGTAATCAAGCGTCTTGTCGGTAAATATGACTTTGTCCGAGGGATGTTCATGTTTGTCAAAATCGTAATGAGGAATGAACCCATCCGTGATTTGCAGCTCTCCTCCGGGTTTGAGATTATGGAAGATATTCTGGATACTTTTCCGTTTGAGGTCAAAATGGTGGTATGTTGCTGTGGCTATGGCGATGTCTACTGAATTCAGTTTCAGATATTTCTCTCCCGTGCCGTTGACAATGATAGCTTTTCCTTTTGTTTCCCGTTTTGTCATTTCACGGAATGTCGCGTCCGGCTCGACGACGGTGTAACGTTTCACATTTTCAAGGCGTACCAATTTTCCCGCAAGCAATCCTGGTCCTGATCCGTATTCAATGACTGAAACAGGGCGCGAAAGTAACCGTACACGAGTTTCAATCCGATCAAGCCACTCTTGATAGAGAGGATAGTGTTTGATCTGCTCGAGGTATTGGCTCCGGATGGTTTCGGGATCGTGAACCGAGTATTTATGAAGGAGGGCGTTTCCGAGTTCTCCAAGCGACTTCCAAATTGCGTTTGGATTTTGCCGTTCTCTTTGTTCCTTATTCAATGATCCGAATTGTTCTGTTCTCAACTTTTTTGATGACATAGTCCGTTTGTTTCAGGTCACCGTTTTGATCAAATTCAATGTGCCCGCTTACTCCATCGTATTTGGTTTCATAGAGTTCGTTCTTCACCCTTTTTGGCTCGAAGCGTGCTTTATCAATCGCATCGGCAAGAATGTATACCGCGTCATATGATTGCAGAACTGCCGGCATAATGTTACACGTCGCGCAAAGTGATTTGATTCCTTGTTTGAGCGATTCCGGAGCTTCGGGGGTTTTGATTGCAGCAAAAACAGAACCATCCGTTGTTTGTGATTCTGCCAGTAATGTCTTTTCATCCCAACTTTCCACTCCGAAGAACTGGGTTTCGATTCCGAGTTGTTTTGCTTGTTTCATGAGCTGAACTGCCTGTGACGCAACTGATGTAGCAGCGTACACGGCATCAGGTTTGTCTACTTTCATTCTTGTGAGAATCGTTTGGAAATTGGTTTCTTCCGGATCTACATTGTCAGAAGAAAGAATAGAACCGCCGAGTCGTTGAAATTCTTTTTCAAATTCTGTTTTGACACCCTGTGCGTAATCGTTATTCGCGGCGATGACAGAGACAGTCATTTTTTTCATTGTCTCAAGAAGATAGCGCGCGGCGAATATTCCTTGAAACGCGTCCGATGGGTAGTTTCGGAAAATATAATCTCCAGAGTGGCTTATGGCGGGGTTGCTCGAGCCAGAGGATAAAAGAATGACACGAGCTTGTTCCGCAAGTGGCGCGATTGCCAACGTTTCGCTTGAACAAATTCCTCCAACAATAAATTGGACACGATCAACTTCAATAAGTTTTTTTCCGACTATGGTTGCTTCCTTGGAGTCGCATTTCCCGTCCTCAACAATGAGATTGATCGTTCTTTCATTGATGCCTCCTCGTCTATTGATTTCTTGAACAGCAAATTCGACAGCGGCTTTGTTCGGAATGCCAATAACCGCGGCATCGCCGGTTAGGGGACCGACGAATCCGATCTTGATTGATTCGTTGGATGATGGGGTTCTCGTGGTGAGGAATGCGCCGATACCTGCGGCGAAAACCAGAATAGCAATAATAAACGTAGCGCGTTTCATAGTGGCGGTGATGGGTTTATGATTTACGGAAGAATTATAGAGTGTAAGATGATTGTGTCAACGATGATAGATATTCAGTTCGTTATTTATAGGCTAATATAAAAAGCTTTTCAGTTGTTTATTGATTTATCCTATAGTTTTTGTTACTATTGTTGACAACATTATGATCGAACCAAAGAAGTTGATAAATCTGTTTGGAATGAACGACAAAGAGGGCGAAGTTTACCTCGCATTGTTAGAGCTTGGAAACGCTAGTCCTGTTCAGATTTCGAGAAAATCAGGGATAAAACGGCCTACAACGTATGTGTTGCTGGAGGTGCTTGCTGAAAAAGGGTTTGTCGCCCATGTTGTTGGGAAGAAAAAGATGTTTCGCGCCGAGGATCCAAGGAAGTTATTATTGCGATCACGCGAGTCGCTTGCTCAGATCGAACAATCGTTGCCATGGCTTTTGAGCTTTATGAACCGGAAGAACCCGAAACCCACTGTGAGATTTTATTCAACTATTGACGGGATCAAACAAGCGTACGAGGAAAGCCTACTGCTTCCTCCAGGATCGGAGCTTTTGGCATTCGGTTCAGCCGGAGCCGTGATGGGTCGGCTTTCGGGGTTTATTGAGTCTTATCTCAAACGTCGCGTCCAGCGAAACATTCGAGTAAGAGCAATTACAGGGAGTGATCAGGGTGGAAAGCTCGTTGCCTCACGCGACAAAAAAGAATTACGCGCAACTCGGTTCCTTCCATCCGCGTTATTGACTCAAAATATCGAGATTGATATTTACGGCAACAAGATGCTGGCGGTTTCACTCGAGAACGAAGAGCTCATCGCGGTACTATTAGAAAGCAAAACATTAGTTGACGCGTTCCGGCAGATGTTTGAAATCGTGTGGAACACAGTCGCGGAGACAAAATGATTCATTCCCCCAATACGCCTCCATTACGTGTTTGTTTGAGAAGACTTTTTATAACTCGTCGAACACCACTGCGGTCTTTGCCGCAGGGTTTCCATCAAGGAAAGGTTCGGGAAACCATCGGTTTCCTGAATCACATCTCTTGATAGACGCCCTGTGGTCCCTGCCACAGGGTGTCCGATGATTTCACGAACTTTTTGATGGTTGAGAGATGTCGACCGGAGTAATCTCACTGATTTGGCTTGTGTTTTGGCGCGCAATAAAGTCAAATTGTTCTTTCCATGTGTTGATTTCTTCTATTTCGATTTCGGTCGGGAGTGGTTGAGTATGAAATGGATAGACAAGCGAGGCTTCTCCCCAATCCCGAAACAACGTGAGGAAGGGTGAACCAGCGGGGATTGCCCATTGCGTGTACTGATATCCCACACCATCGTCGTGTCCTTTGAGTGGATGCTGCACTGCCCAATTCATGCTTACAATATTTGGGAGACCAATGCGAGGGCGCCACTTCTGGATTTGGTTTAGCAGTTGCATGCGGCTCTGGTGGGTTTCGCCCATGCCAAACACAAGAGCAGCACCGCAATTGATATTGAGATCGTTGAGAATGATGAGCGCACGTTCGATTCGTTCTTGCCAACTGCCTTCGTGATTTTTTACCGACTTACTCATTCCACCAATCATTTCGGGATCAGGTGTCTCAATGCCGACGAACAAATAATCTAAACCCACTTCTTTGAGCTGACGCAAGAGTTCTGTTCTGCTCGTGATCTGATCAATAGTTAGTTGTGCTCCGAATCGGATCGTGAGCGGTTGTTCATGTAAGAGTTTTATAAGCGTGTTTAATGCGTGTGGTGAGCCTGCGAGTAGAGTGGAATCTTCCACAAACGCAGTCGCTTGTTTTTCCGGAGCATCCTGCTTGATCACGCGCTCCGCGGTCTTAAGTTGTCGGTACAAACGTTTTGCGGCGGTTTCCAGTTGGAGCATAGGTCCGTTGACGCTCTGACGCTCACTGCAGAAGTTACAATCGAATACGCACCCGGCTCCGCTATCGCTAAACACATGCGCGGTAAGACTGTTTGGTGCCAAATGAAATGTGGTTTTGACTCCGAACAGTTCGCAGGGTATCGGTAGTTCATCACGATTGATCTGAGTACGAAAGCCTTTTCGTGTATGAATGGTTTTTGAGTCAATCCATCCCCCTATCCAATTTCCAGGAACACTCTCAATATCGTCTATGAGAAAGGGAAGGTGGGCGGGAGGAATGTTCTGTTGTTCGAGTTTGAAGATGCGTTCGCCAACCCACGTTATGACATACTCTCCTTCACCCGCAACCACGAGATCAAAAATTGGTTCGATGTGATTTTCTGCCATGAGGCGCAATGGAGAACCAGGATGATGAATGACGCTTCCGTCACGACCAAGAAACATGGTTTCGTTGACGTGTTTGCCCCCGAGGACAACACAAACGGAATTTCCCAATAGTTCTTTCGCGCGTCTTGCGCAGGCAATCGCGCCTGGGAAACAGACGCTCATTGATCCGATCAGTAGCAGGTTTGGGCGTACGGTGTCGATCATCTGTTCAAACAACGGAAGATCTTCCTTCAGAGATCTCATGAGGAGGATGTGTTTCCGCCGTTCATGCCGTGAACCAGTCCAGTTAGAATCCCCCCACGCACCAACCTGTAGTTCAGCTAATTGAGCAGCGCAACGGCACGCATTGAAAAGACTCGCGGGATCTTCGCTGTTTAAAATCTTCCCGATGCCTCCTTCGGGGAGTTCGGGTGCTGAAATGGCGACAACTCGCAACGGCTTCATAGTGGTTGTGAATTCGATAGTATGACTGATAATCCTTGTGCGAGTATTTGAATATCTTTCTGCCTTGTTCTTGGAGAGATGGATATCCTGATCATCGGGGTGTCGGGTTTTGAGACGCTGAAAGAGATATTTTGATACACAGAAACGTTGAACTGTTCTTTTAGTAGTTTGACCACACTCCATGTTTTCGTATTGTTTCCGACACGCACTGTTACGATCCATGGAACTTGATTGCGCGGTGATATCACGCGAAGGTTATTATTTTTTCTTAGTTCTCTGAAACAGAACGTTCGGAGAAAGCGGATGTGAGCATAGTGAGAATGAACTTGTTGGAGTTGAGAAAGGGAACAGACGGCGGAATAGATTTCTTTTATATACCGCCCGCTTTCAAAATGAGGGTAGGTATGCGGGAATGACCGCTTCAGGTTGTTTGAGAGATAGGCTACTCCGAGATGGGGCTCCGCGCCGATAAATTTGGATGACACAGTAAGGTACGCACCAGATAGATGTTTGATATACTCTGGGATTGGGCCAAGAAACTGGGCGCCGTCAATAATAAAAAAGGCGTTCCGGTTGACCCGCGATAGGGACGCCAGAAGTTTTTTTGTTGCTACGATCTCGCCGGTTTGTCTTGAAACATGGCTGATGACTATAATCACCGGGGTGTGGTTGTGGGTTTTCCGAAGTCTGACGATGTTCGAGATTGTAAATATCTTCACTTCTGACTTTGGAAAGATATGTTGGTAAGAGTGGCGTACATAGTTTCCATAGGTCATTTCATTGAGAGGTAGTTTTCCATTTTCAATGGTCTTTTTGAGCCATTTGATTTCATGAGAGTCAAGGAAAACGATAGCATCCGGGTATTTTGTTTTGATTATTTCAATGAGGTAAGCAATGTGGGTCGTGGTATTTTGAGCGAATTCAATAGCGCCTTTATCAACACCCCAATACGCGCTCATGAGATCTCGAAGACGATTCAGTTGTCGTTCAGGCTGTTTCACTTCGATTGAATCCAAGCGTGCGGGTTTTCGTCCGTCAGCATCATTGAGATAAATTGTTTGCTTTTCACGGTGTTTCATAAGGCAATAAGAAGATGAACCGCGTTCAATTTCGACGTGGCTTTCTGATCAATAGGAGAAATAATCAAACTATTTAATTAGAGCTTCTCCAAAACCTCTGGCTTGCCATTTGTCACTTTTTTTACGACGTATGAGGCTTCTTGTAAGTCGCCGTTTTGGTCAAATGCAATATTTGGATTCGAAATTCCATTGAGGGTAGTTTTGTATAATTCGTTCTTGAGTTTTTCCGGATCCGTTCCCGAGTTTTTAAGCGCTTTAGCTATTACCTGTACGGCGTCATAGACCTGAAGCGTTCCCGTTCCAATGGAGGCGGTTGCTCCAAGCTTCTCTTTGAGTTTGGTGATAAATTCTTCGGTGGCATCAGGAGTGTAAGCGCTTGTGAACATCGCGCCGTTTGAAGCGCCGATGGTCGCTGTCCAAATCGATTGGTCGTCCCAAGAGTCGGCTCCAAGTATTTTTGCAGACACGCCCTGTTCTTTGAGCTGTTTGATCAACGCCGTTGTTTCCGCGGTCATCATGGGGGCGTAGATTACTTCAGGGTTTGTCTGTTTGATTTTGCTTACCACGCTTCGAGCATCAGTTGACCCTTGTTCGACTGCTTCAGTCAAAAGTATCGTTCCGCCAAGAGTTTTATATTCCCGGTCAAACACTTCTTGAATTCCTTTCGCGTAATCATTGTTCGTGTGTATAATGACTGCTCGCTTTCCAAGCTGTTCATACGCATACTTCGCCGCAATTTTTCCTTGGAATGAGTCGGAAGGGAAGACTCGAAAGATGTAGTTTCCGGCTTCTGTTACTTTCGGATTCGAGGAGACATAGGAAACCATGACAACCTTGTTTTGTTCGGCGGTTGGTGCGATCGCGAGCGTTTCACCTGAACATCCCGCCCCGGCTATAGCGAGTACCTTTTCGATCTCAATGAGTTTTTTACCTGCAGCCGTTGCTTCTTTTGGCGAGCATCTTCCGTCCTCACTGATGAGTTGAATGCGTTTCCCGTCGATTCCTCCATGTTCATTGATTTTTTCAACAGCCATCTCGGCTGACGCTCGAGCAGCGTTTCCCCAAGTAGCCTCGTCGCCCGTGAGTGGGCCGACGAATCCGAGTTTGATGGTTTCTTTTGGACCATTTGTTCTGCTGGAAAGCAAGAAGGCGATTCCAATGAAAAGAACGATAATAATCGGCAAAAGATATTTCTTATTCATAATAGCGGATTGGTAACCTTAGTTTATATTTATCGTTATAGTATAGCGTTATTACGGTTAAAAGATATGTCGCTTTCGACTTAACAGTTCGGAATTGCATTCTTTTGGCTAATGTGATAAGATAATACTGTCGGAGTAATTCCCACAACATTATGAGTAATACGGTGTTGCAACTACTTGAAAAGATCGGTTTTTCTGAAAAAGAAGCAAAAGTGTACATTGCGCTTTTATCAGCGGATTCAGCGACAGCCAATGAGACTGCTAAAAAAGCGGACATTAACCGGACGACGTGTTACGATTTGCTTGAGGTATTGATTAAAAAAGGGGTAGTCAGTAAATTCAAAAAGAAAAGTAGAACGTTCTACCGCGTGAGCGATCCGCGGCAACTCATTGCGTACTTGGACCGCGAGAAAAACGATTTTGAAAAGATTGTTGAGAAAAACAAAGAGAGCGTAAAGGAGATTCTTCCTGAGCTTATATCGCTTCAGTACCCTTCGAGTACGCGTCCTAAGGTTCAATTTTACGAAGGCGACAAGGGAATGCGCGAAGCGTATGAAGACACACTGACGTCAAAAGGGGAGATCTTGGCGTACGCAAACGTGGAAACAGGCCATAAAGCCTTGCCAAACTTTTTTCCAGATTATTATCAGCGCCGCGCGAGTAAAAAGATTCCTATTAAGGGTATTTTCCCTGATAATGAAGTTAGTCGTGAGCGATCTAAGTTTGATCAAGCAGAATTACGCCAATCGAAGCTTTTACCCAAGAAAGAACTGACGTTCACACCGGAAATGAACATCTACAACGACAAGATCATGATTGCCTCATGGAAAGAAAAGATTGCAATTATCATCGAATCCAAAGAATTCGCCGATCAACAACGGGTTGTGTATGAGTTGTTATGGAGTTTATTGGACTAGTTTATTCCCCCAAATTACGCCTCCATCACCTGCCTGTTTGAGAAGACTTCTTTTGGTGCCCGGGACGTAAAAAGGCGACCTTCGTTTAATACAGCAATTCAAAATAACATGCCGCAGATAATTGCGATCGCAATAGATTGCGGTCTTTGATAGGGTGATGTATCCTATTGTATGGAGTCGAACGTGAGAGGGAGTATACGTTTAGATGTAAGGAATGGTTAGATATGTCGTTTTTTGGTAAGACAGGTAAACAACAAAAGGATCGTCCTCCGCTTACCGACATTCTGTTGGGGGTGGCGATGCTTAGCGTGCTTCCGTTGGTTTTTGTTGCCCCTGGATTGATCCGGATTGCTGATTTGTTTGGCAATGAGTGGAGAGTTCCGCAAAAACGGGCGAGAGAGGCATTGCGGCGTCTCGAAAAACGAGGACAGATTACAATCAAGCCGAGCAAGAAGAATTCTTGGAATTTTGAACTTACAAAGCTGGGGAAAGAGGTTCTAAAAAGGAAACAGGTAGAAACCTTGAAGCTTCATAGGCCAAAACAATGGGACGGATTATGGAGACTTGTGATTTTTGATATTCCCGAGTCTAATAGATCAGCTCGTGAGAACCTTCGATGGAAGCTTCAGGATTTGGGTTTTCAATATTTGAATTTGAGTGTTTGGGCGTGCCCACACCCTTGCAAAGATGAAGTGAACGCTGTTGCGGAATATTATGGAGTAGGGAAGTATGTACGGTTTATCGAGGCAACGCATGTTGATGGTTTACCCAATCCATTATCACGACTTTTACTGTAAGAAGAAGATGTGACCAAAAGCCGCAGGCTGGTGCGATCGCACTAGTTTGCGGTATACTCTTAAATAGTGTGAATGATGGGTTTTGATTTGTTTGGTTTTGATTTGTTTGGTTTTGATTGCTTATTCCCCCAAATACGCTTCCATAACCTGTTTGTTTGAGAAGACTTCCGAGGGCGAACCGACGGTGAGTATCTTGCCTTCATCAAGGACGATGACGGTGTCCGCGATTGAGCGGACAAATTCGATATCGTGTTCAATGAGGAGGACGGTTTCTTGTTTGGTTTTTAAATCTTGCAGAAGTTTGTGAATGGTCTTGCGGACGACCTGGTTGACTCCAGCAACGGGTTCATCGAGTAATAAGATTGTGTGTTTACGGAAGAGCGCTAAGCCGAGATCGAGAAGTTTTCTCTGGCCGTAACTCAAATCGAGGACCCGGGTTGAGAGTGGCTTGTCGAAATTGAAGCTTTTGAGAAACGTTGAATATTGTTCTGTCATTGCGAGGCTTTGCGAAGCAATCTTCGACTCATGTTCCCCTCTTAACTTAAGAGGGGCTAGGGGAGTTACGGAATCAGATGCATTAACCGCAAATGCAGAAATTTGAAGATTGCCACGCTCGCTCCGACTCGCTCGCAATGACATATTAAAAACATTTTTTATCAATTTCTCATCCTCATTATCTTTCACCATTTCAAAGTGATCGAGAATGGTGAGGTTTTCACACAGTTTTACCTGTTGGAAGGTTCGAGAAATTCCGAGTCGTGCGCGTTCGTATGCTTCTTTTTTTGAAATATCAATATTGTTGAGAGCGATGTTTCCTTGGTCTTGCCGTACAACACCAGTCATAACGTCAAACAATGTTGTTTTTCCAGCTCCATTGGGACCGATGAGCGCAGTGATGTTGCCAACAGGAACGTCAAACGAAACGTGTTGTAGAACGCGCGTTCCACCGAAGGATTTGGAGATGTTTTTTATATGTAACATAGGGGTAAAATCCCAAACCACAAGTACCAAATTACAAACAATGCTCAAATTCTAAATTTCAATATCCAAACGTTTTTAGGTCTTTTTGTTTCGGTCTTTTGATTTTAGTCATTGGTGTTTATTTGGAATTTGTGATTTGTAATTTGGAATTTTGTTATTTATTCCTCATGCATCTGTATTTTTCCTCTCAAGCCCAGTGGTTTGTAAAGGAGTATTATTAATAGAATCAACGCGTAGATCATTTGTCGCGCGGGTCCGAGGATACTTGAGGGAAGCGAAAAGAATCGCAGTACTTCAGGGATCAAAATAATGATGAACGTTGCCTCAATGGTCCCAGGGACGTTGGCAAGCCCTCCAACAATGATGATGGTAAATACTAGAATGACTTCTGTCAGTCCAAAGGAATAGGGGTCAATGAAATTGATGTAGTGAGCAAAGAGCGATCCAGCGACACCCGCGACGAATGCGGAGATACACATTGCTTTGGTTTTCAATTGAAAGGTATTTTTCCCAACTGCAGCGAGGAAGCGCTCGTTGTCTCTAAATCCTTGAACGAGCGTTCCGAATCGAGAATGGTCAATGCGTCTAAAGAAGAGATATGCGAGTAGCGCGATCATGCCCGTGAAGACGAAGTACACTGTTTGCGAACGGATGGGGAGCCCAAACACATCGGGTCGCGGAATGCCTGGGATTCCGAGTGGCCCTCGGGTAAGCGATGTCCAGTTGAGCAGGATCGAAACGAGAACAAAACTGAATCCAAGAGTGGTGAGCGCGAGGTAATCCCCTTTGAGTTTTCGTACCGCCCAAGTGAGTACGAGTCCGGCGATGCCCGCAATGATTCCCGCGAGCAAGAGCGCGAGCAGGAAAGGAACACCATTCATGGTGAGAAGCGCAGATGTGTAGGCGCCAATACCAAAGAACGCGATGTGTCCGAAGTTCATAAGTCCTGCGTAGCCAACAGCAAACTGCAGTCCAAGTGAGAGGATGATGTAGATGTTGATGATGATGAGGAGGTGGAGGAGGTAGTTGAGCATACAATTTTCAATGTTCAATTCTCAATTTTCAGTTTGGAAGATTTGTTTAAACATTGTTTCATTGTGTCATTGATTGAACATTAGAAATTGGTAATTGAGTATCGTTATCTTGTTTTCTTCACTCCCAAAATCCCATTCGGTTTGAATAATAAAAACACAAACAACAACACAAACGCAATCGCGTCTTTCCAGCCCGAGGGAAGCCACCAAATGCCAAAATTTTCTGCGATCCCAACTAGGAAGCTCCCCAAGATTGAACCTGGTAATGAATTCATTCCACCAATGACAGCGCCCGTGAATCCTTTGATGATGAGACTGGTCCCCATCGTCGTTTCCAAATTTTGCTCTAACCCAATCAAGATTCCCCCAAGTCCTGCGATTGACGATCCGAGTACGAATGATAAACGCTGGTATTTTTTTACGTTGATTCCAGCGATTGAAGCGAGCTCCTGATTATCGGAAACGGCTTTCAGAGCGCGACCAGATTTGCTTTTTTTCATCCAGAAGAAAAAGGAAATAAAGAGGAGGAGTGAGACGGCAATAATCCAGATTTGCAGCGGAGTAATGATCGCGCCAAACAGTTCTTTTCCTTTTTCAATGGGGATCACGTTGAAGGATTTTACGTCAGCGCCAAAAAGAAGAAGGATGAGGTTTTCCATGAAGATGAGTACGGCGACGCTTGCTATGAGGATGATTGTCCGCGCTGCTTTGCGGCGTACCAATGGAGTGTAGATATATTCAAATAATAGAATTCCAAGCAGTCCCGCGACGACTATTCCAAGGATACATGCAGCCCAAAAGGGAAGACCGACTGATTTAGTGAAAAAAAATGTGGTGTACCCCGCGACCGCGACTGTTGCTCCGTGCGCGAAATGAGCAAATCCATTGGTTGCGTAGATCAGCGAAAACCCCGAAGCAACCAGGGCGTAGATGGAACCAGCTATCAGACTGTTGATTAGTAATTGTACGAAGATACTCATAGGTAAATTCGAAGCACGAAGCACGAAATTCGAAAAACCAATTAAAAAGTAGAAACTAACCCTTTCTCATAATAGAACTCAAAATCATCATAAGTTCAGTAGCCTCTTGAATGAGTTTTTTCCTTTCCCGATCTAAGTCCTTGTTATCATTTGTGTCAACTAAAGTAAGCCAATATCTACTTTCTTTGGATTCTTTACGAGCAATTTGATTCTCAACAAAAAGTCTTTATGACTTAACGATTCGTTCGCTTCGATATAATTTGCTCCAGTCGACCCTGAAGATCGTATGAGCTGCGGCCCATCCTCAAGATTTGACATCGTCCGAGGTAATCGTTTTACGAAGTCTCGAACTCTTCGGGCAAATGTTTGAGTCCGTTCTTCAAGGTCGTATTGTTTTGAATTTTGTATTTGATCCATTTGAATTTTTTCGGATTTCGAAATTCGGATTTCGTGCTTTCCTACTCCATCTTCCCCAAATACACCTTCTCCATACTATCAGAATTGATCAACTCGTCGTCCGGACCTTCGGCAATAATTTGACCTTGTGACATAATAAACGCCCAATCAGCGATGTTCATCACGCTTTTCAGGTTGTGTTCCACAATCACAATGGTCATTTGGAACTCTTCTTTCATGGAGCGGATCAACTCAAACGAATGCGAAACAAGTTTTGGGGAAAGACCAAGTGAGGGTTCGTCAAGAAGGCAGACTTTCGGCTGGATCATGAGTGCGCGGGCTAATGCGAGCATTTGTGCTTCTCCTCCCGAAAGTTGGTATGCAGTTCGGGATTCGAGTTTCTTGAGCGCGGGAAAATGTCGCATTACATGAGTGTAATTCCGTTCAATCACTTCGCTTGAACCAATGGTGTATGCTCCAAGCAAGATGTTCTCCCGAACCGTGAGTGTTTGAAAATTGATCCTACCTTGCGGAACATACACAATTCCAAGATTCAACAACGACCATGTTGGGAGTCCCGTAATGTCCTCATCTTCAAGCAATATGGTTCCCGAGGTGATGTTCGCGAGGTTAAAAATGGATTTGAGTAATGTTGATTTACCAGCACCGTTTGGCCCCATGAGAACCGAAATCTTCCCCGGCGGAACGGTAAGCGAAACGTCTTTCAAGACTTCAAAGTCTCCATATCCAGATGAGAGATGTTGTATGGTGATCATACCCACTGATCCACGTCATTTTGATTACAGGTCTTCCTTTATTATTTTCGTTTCATTCCCGATAATCTCTTTCACTACGAATGTGCCACCCATAACACCGCCAATGCCATCAAACCGAACCTTCCCAAATGTAACGGTGTCGAATTCGGTATTCAAAAGATAGTTTCGAATGGATCCAGTGGGCATATTTCCTTGACGCATTGCTTCAATGATCATATTGGTCGCGTCGTAGGAGTTGGATGCGGAATAAGCCGTCGTAATTTTAAATCGTTTTTGATATCGCTCGTTGAAATCTGTCTGTAGTATGTTCGGAGCAATGAACCTCGTTTTGTTCAGGTATTCAGTAAAGTCTTGCTTGCCGATAAACTCTTCGATTGATTCAGTTGTAAAGAGTTTTGCCTCTGGATAGAATTGTTGTTTTTGTTTCAGGAACGCCGATAGGTTTTGTTCGGTGCTGAATCCAAAAAATATTCCGTCCGGAATCAACTGTTTTGCTTTCGTGACTATTGTCCTCACATCAGAGCTTTCCGGATCAACTTTCATTTCTTCGAGAATCTTCACATTGTTTCCCAAAGCTCCTTTTTTGAGATTATTTAGGGCATCTGACCAGAACGAATCGTTTGAGACGATTATTACAATCGATTTGATGTTGGTCTCAAAGAGGTATTTTGGGAATTGCTGAAGTTCCGCGTCGGAGCGGTACCACGTGGCGAACACGTTTTTGAATGTTTTTTCGCCTTGAACGGCGGTAATCGCGGCGCTGGGAGAGATCATGACAACGTTTTTCTCATCAGCAAGCGGGGACGCGCTCCCATAAGAGTCTAACCACGTCGGACCAATGATCGCATTGACGCGATCAACTTCAATAAGTTTTGTGACCGCGGAAAGGGTTTTTGCGTTGTCCGATTGGGTATCCTCTACAATGAGTTCGATCTGCTTTCCCCCAATTCCACCAGATGTATTTGCTTCTTCAATAGCAAGAAGGGCTCCGTTTTTATCTGCTTCGCCCCAAGTACTTGAGAATCCAGTAAGCCCAAATGCGCCGCCAAGTTTGATGGTTTCTTTTTGCTGCTGCTCTCCTCGGATGAACGTTAATCCGACGATGAAAAGGACAACGATCCCGAGAATAATTTTGGTGGATTTTGACATAGTGAAAGTTGGCAGTGTTTAGGCTTGGTTCAATGAGTTGATTATCCTATTCGGCATGGTAAAAGTCAATCGTAAGCCCGCAAAAAACAACAACCATACGCGTTGACGGGAGGGGCAATAGTATAGTATACTTTGATTGAAATGATCGTAAACGCAAACATATGCTTCCCGAAAACTATCAGCAAACCATCAATAAGATCGTGGAGAAATTGAAACGCGATTATCAGCCGGAAAAGATCATTCTCTTCGGATCATGCGCCCGCGGAGATGTCCGCAAGTGGAGCGATATCGACATGCTGATTGTGAAAGATTCAGACAAGCCTCGCCGCAAGCGGGCAACCGAGGTCCTGAACGTCGTTGGCGATATCCATTATACCATTCCGTTTGAGCCAGTGGTATTTACGCCGGGCGAGTTTGAGCGAGGAAGAGATCATTTTTTTATCCGCGAAATCGTGAATGAAGGCAAGACTCTCTATGAGCGGTCGTGAATCCACAAACCCTTCCGATTGGATTGCGCGCGCTGATCAAGACCTTGGATCTGCAAAGTTTTTGTTTGAGCGCCCCGATGAGTTTCCTTCCGCCATTGCTGATCACTGTCATCAGGCAGTTGAAAAATATTTGAAAGCATTTTTGATCAGCAAGGTTGGGAATCATCCAAAAATTCACTCGCTCACCACGCTGCTTCACCTTTGTGAAGAGCGTGATGAAACACTTCACTCAATTCATGCCGAGTGTGAATTGCTTGATCCTTTGTACATTGAGGATCGATATCCGTTTGAGTATCTGTCTGATCTTACGAACGAAGAACTCACGTCGTTCATCAAAGCCGCGGAAACGGTTCGGAATGCCGTGGTTTCAAGGATTCGGTGAATTTTTTGCCTACTCTATTCCGAAAATGTCATCCTGAAGTTTCATTCAGGATCCAGAAACAAACAACAAACAAAAAAAGAATGTCATCGCGAGGTTCTACGAAGCCTGCCTCGACTGACGTGAGTCAAGGCGGGCGATCTCACTCAAACGCGTCAGACGAGATTGCTTTGTTGCAAAGCCTTCTCGCAATGACAAATTCTTTTTGTTTTGACTTTTGGATACCGTGTCCCCAGTAGTACCCCGCACGGTGCGGGGACTACGGGGCAGGCGAAGCACGGGAAGACGATACTGTTAAGAGATTTTGTTTTTAATATGCCAGATTCGCATAAACAACTTGAAGAACTCATGGAGCGGATTCAATCGAGTATCCGGTTTTTGGATTTGGATGAAAAGCGTAAAAAGGCTCGTGAGCTCGAAGCTCAAAGCATGAAAAGTGATTTGTGGAACGATCCACAACACGCGCGTACCGTAACCCAAGAACTCTCTCGTTTGCAAGAACTCATTTCCGTATGGGAGAAACTTGAATCCGATGCAAAGAGCTTGCATGAACTTGCGGCAAGTGTGAAAGGCGATGAAGACTTGGAGCGCGATGTGGCAGAGCACATTGGTTTGCTTGAGAAATCATTTCGGGAACATGAGTTTGATGTGCTGCTTTCGGGAGAACACGATTCTTCAAATGCGATTTTGGCGATTCACGCTGGAGCTGGGGGGGTGGACGCCATGGATTGGGCTGGGATGCTCCTTCGAATGTACATGCGATTTTGCGACCGAAAAGGATTCAAGGTTGAGGTGGTGACTGAATCACGCGGACAAGAAGCGGGAATCAAGAGTTGCATGTTGCGAATTGAAGGGAGTTACGCGTTTGGATTTTTAAAATCTGAAGCGGGTGTTCATCGACTTGTCCGCATTTCTCCGTTTGACGCGGAAAAAATGCGGCATACATCGTTCGCGCTCGTTGAAGTGCTCCCCGAACTCGAAGAACTGGGAGAGATTGATGTGAAGGATGACGACATTCGCATTGACACATTCATGTCCGGCGGTCACGGCGGGCAATCCGTGAACACGACTTACTCCGCGGTTCGTATGGTGCATATTCCGACCGGCATCACGGTCTCATGCCAAAATGAACGCTCACAGGCACAAAATAAAATGACCGCGATGAAAATTCTGAAAAGCAAACTTCACGCGTATTACAAAGCTGAACTCGATGAAGAAAAAGCCGCGCTTCGCGGGGAGTTCAAAGAAGCGGCATGGGGGAATCAGATCAGGTCATACGTTATTCATCCCTATAAAATGGTGAAAGATCATCGAACGGATTTTGAAACTTCCGACACGGAAAAAGTCCTTGAAGGTGGACTTGAGGATTTTATGGATGCGTATTTGAGAAGTGGTCAGGAGAGTAAGTAGGAATGTAAGAAAGTGAGGAAGTAAGAATCGGTGGAATGGAGTCACTAGCTGGATTTGTTTAGAAGCATTTATAAAATTGTTTATAACCCTATGCTCATGGAAACTGTTGATCCTGGCATCAGATTCACTGATAATATTCTTGAGGTTTCATTTGATGGAACACCTGAAGAGCGGGCAAAGAAGTATATTTTATGGACGGCAGAGATACATAAACGTGAAACCAAATCCAACCGTAGAACCAAACATAATGGAAAGGTTGTAGAAATACCTCAAGAAAAAGTGGTGAAAGCAAAGGAGTATGTAGTCAAGGCGATTGGATCGTCAAATCCGATTGTGTTAAGGCGTGCGGAGAAGCTTGTGAAATTTTGGTTATCAACACACGAAGCCGCGCTCGAAAGTTTTCGTCCTATATACGAACGAAACTCAAACGATCGTGAGTTTAACGATTATATGGAAGAGCAAAGCAAAATGATAGCAGAATATCAAAATGTCCTAGATGTTATAAAAACTAAACTCATATGACTTATTTGATGAATATTTTACAGAGTTTCGTAAAGTAAGTTAGTTTCAATCATCTCTTTCACCTTCCCGCGAACATACTCTTGTTCGTTTTTATTTGCAGAATTTTTAAGAACTCGAACAATCAAATCTCCAACCGTTTCCATGTCTGCCTCCACAAATCCTCGAGTGGTAAGCGCGGCGGTGCCAATTCGCAGGCCTGAAGGATCGAGGGGTTTGCGGGGATCGAAGGGAATCGTGTTTTTGTTGGTGTAGATGCCGACTGAATCAAGCGCGACCTCGGCTTCTTTTCCGGAAATTCCGAGCGAGGTGAGATCGAGGAGAATGAGATGATTGTCGGTTCCTCCAGAGACTAAGCGTACTCCCTCGTTTTGAAGTTTTGTTGCAAGTGCTTTGCAATTTTTGACGATTCGCTCGGCGTACTGTTTGAATTCAGGTGTTGAAGCTTCTTTGAAACAAACGGCTTTTGCGGCAATCACGTGATCGAGTGGCCCGCCTTGCATTCCGGGCATCACGGCTTTATCGATTCTCTCCGCGAATTCTTGTTTGCATAAGATGAATGCTCCTCGCGGTCCGCGGAGTGTTTTGTGCGTTGTTGATGTTACCACATGAGCGTGAGGAACCGGGGAAGGGTGGACGCCACCCGCGACAAGTCCTGCAATGTGCGCCATGTCAACCATGAGAAGTGCCCCAACCTCATCTGCGATTGTTCTAAACGCTGCGAAATCGATTGTCCGGGGGTAGGCGGTGTATCCAGCGACAATGAGTTTTGGCCGTTCTCGTAGTGCGATTTCTCGAATTTCATTCATGTCGAGTTGTTCGGTTTGTTTGTTCACGCCGTAAGGAATGAATTGGTAAAATTTTCCTGAGAAGTTAACTTTGCTTCCATGCGTCAAGTGTCCTCCAGAGGAAAGATCCATTGCCATGATTTTGTCGCCAAGATTAAGAAGAGCGAAATATGCTTGCATGTTCGCGCTCGATCCGGAGTGCGGTTGAACGTTTGCGTGTTCTGCTCCAAAGAGTTGTTTCGCTCTGTCTCGGGCGAGATTTTCAATTTCATCAATCCACTGGTTTCCGCCATAGTAGCGTTTTCCGGGATACCCTTCAGAATATTTATTCGTGAGTACGGTACCTGTTGCTTCCATCACTGCTTGAGAAGTGTAATTTTCCGATGCAATCATTTCAAGACCGTCTCGCTGGCGTTCGAGTTCGTGATTAATAAGGTTTGCGATTGTTGGATCGGCTGTTTGGAGGGTGTGCATAGTGGAGGTATACTAAACGATATATGATGAATCGATTCCTTAGATACCTTCTTATTATATACACCTTTCTCCTGCCCGTACAAACGAGGCTGTTTTTGGTTGATTCGGGTGTGGAATATCAACGAATATCGTTGTATGGGACACAGATACTCTTTGCACTTATTTTCATCTTATTTTTGATATTGGAAGCAAAGAGGAAATCCGAAATTCGAAGCACGAAATCCAAAACAATATCCAATATCCAAGATCCAATATTGAAGCCACTATTCGCTAACCACTATTCACTAACCACTCTTTTTGTCCTATTTTTCGCTATTCAGTTAATCATTTCGTCACGACTTGATTTAACTGTTCAGACCTTACTGTGGATCATCCAAACGGCGTTGTTCATCTGGATCGTCAGAAGAGAAAAAATGGAGAGAACTATTGTATGGGTATTTATAGTCTCAATGTGTTTTCAATCAGTCTTTATTTGGGTTCAGGTATTCACGCAATTCATTCCTGCGTTCAAATGGTTGGGATTGGCTGAACAACTTTCATCTGTCGGGGGAGTGAGTGTTGTGGAAACTTCATTTGGTCGCTTTTTGAGAGGATACGGGAGTTTTCCGCATCCGAATATTGCGGGAGGATGGCTGCTTGTCGCCATAATAGCGACAAGCAAGTTCAAAGTTCAAAGTTCAAAGTTCAAAGCTTTATTTTTTACGACGCTCGGATTGCTGGTTTCTGGTTTGGTGTTAACGTTTTCTCGTAGTGCAATACTGGGGTTGATTGTATTTATTATTTCGCAATGTATTTACGCATTGTCATCCCGTAGTTTCATACGGGATCCAGACACAAACAATAAACAAAAACAGACTGTCATCGCGAGTTCCGATGTCGCATCGGGACGTGGCGATCTTACCAAAGTGGAACACCGCCAGGGTAAGATTGCTTCGTCGCAAAGCCTCCTCGCAATGACAATCTTTATATTTCTTATTTTTCTCTCAGTAGCGATTCCGTTCCGTGATCTTCTCTTCTCCCGCGTCAACACATCCAATCGTCTCGAATCCAAATCCATTATTGAACGTAATATATATTCAGACCAAGCAAAACAGATTATCAAGGATAATCTGTGGTTCGGTGTTGGACTTGGGAATTACACGGTTGAATTACAAAAACGATATCCAAACCGCCCGACCTACGAGTACCAACCACCGCATAATGTCGTTGTTCTTGCGTTTAGTGAGTTAGGAATTACTGGTCTGGCTTTTGTTGTTTTTGCGTTTTGGATTTGGTTTCGTAACAGGTACAAGGTATCAGGTATAAGGGTTGAAATGCGGAATATCCGATTACGCTTCACGCCAGCTTTGGGGTTGTTTCCAATCTTATTCCTCGATCATTATTTCTGGTCTCTCTACGCGGGATGGATGTTGGCTGGGATTCTTGCTTTGTGTTTTTCATCTAATCTTGGTATGATTTTATCATATGAATCTTTCCAAACTTCAATCAATCAT
The DNA here is from genome assembly GCA_964470645.1 of uncultured Gammaproteobacteria bacterium. Lineage (GTDB taxonomy): Bacteria > Patescibacteriota > Patescibacteriia > CAYYDP01 > CAYYDP01 > CAYYDP01. The sequence goes on along the minus strand of CAYYDP010000003.1, from coordinate 22,751 downwards.
CAAGGAACGAAATGTTGACGCGTTGTTTGTTTCAAATCCGATCAATATTTATTACCTCGCGGGATTTCGAGGGTTATCGCCCGAGGAGCGGGAGGTAAGTCTGTTGGTAACGAAGGAAAGTGCTTTATTATTTGTTCCAAGAATGTATGAGGCGCAAGCGAAAGGATTAAATTCGGTTGCGAACGGTTCTGTTGAGTTGGTTGTGGCGAAAGAGCGCGATGACCTGATGATTTCATGGGTTGAACGAGTTTCGAAGGAGGGAACCGTGTTGTTTGAAGACGGCAATTTGTTCGTCAGCGAATTTCAAGATATTCAAAAACGGTTCTCAGGATCCTTACAACCCGCCGGGAACATCATTGAAGAGCTGAGAATCATCAAACAGCCGGATGAGATTAACAATATCCGAAAAGCGGTTGAGTTGACCGACCAAGCGTTTGATCGAGTTCTTGATCTTCTTCGATCTGGTGATTACACGAAACTAACAGAATTTGATGTTGCAGACTTTATTCGATCCGAAGCGCGGAAACTTGGCGGTGAGGGCTTGAGTTTTGATTCGATTGTGGCAAGCGGTGCAGGAAGCGCGCTGCCCCATTATTTTACTGGTTCCAACAGACTCCAGAAAGGCGATCTACTACTCATTGATTGGGGTGTGAAATATCGCGGGTATTGCGGCGATTTGACGAGGTGTATTGCGCTCGGCGATGTTGGTGACGAGGTAAGGAAGAGCTATCAAATTGTTCGAGATTGCAATGGGCTGTGCATCGAAGCGTGCAAGGCCGGTATGAAAGAAGGCGAACTCGACGATGTTGCCCACGCGTTTTTCAGAGAACGGAATCTTGATCAATATTTTCTCCACGGTTTGGGTCACGGTATCGGGCTGGAAGCGCACGAAGGAGTGTTTTTGCGATCAAGACGAACACGAGTATTAGAACCTGGAATGACGATAACCATCGAGCCGGGATTATATTTTGAAAGTAAATTCGGAATTCGGGTTGAGGATTTTGTGTTGGTAACTGAATCAGGTTGCGAAGTTTTGTCGAAAGCGTCGAAAGAGTTAATTGTGATATGATTGGGTAATAAATAAATGCTGTCATTGCGACAAGTCGGAGCGAGGAAGCAATCTTCAAATTTTTGCATTCGCGGTTGTCGCGTTGAACCTCATAACTCACCCTAGCCCTCTCTTATCTTAAGAGAGGGAACGTCAGTGGGAGATTGCTTCGCCAAGCCTCGCAATGACATTTTTTTATGACGACTTCACATCAACTCAAAAATCTTGAAAAGATCGCAAAGCTTATTCGCTATTGGATTTTGAAGTCCACGACGGAAGCGGGATCAGGGCATCCTACATCGTCGCTCTCTGCAGTCGAACTCATGGTTGCACTGATGTTTGGTGGTTTTTTCCGTGCTGACTTGGAACATCCTGAAAATCCAAACAACGATCGATTGATTTTTTCCAAGGGACACGCGGCGCCGTTGTTATATGCGCTCTATGCTGCAGCAAATAAGTCACAAAAGTCCGTAAAGTCCATCAAGTCTATCAAGCCGAAAGAAGGGGTGATTACAGAAGAAGAGTTGATGACATTGAGGAAATTCGGAAGCAGACTCGAAGGGCATCCTTCAATGGCATTTCCCTACACCGAAGCGCCGACCGGGTCGCTTGGACAAGGACTTTCGATTGGCGTGGGAATGGCGTTGAGTGCAAAGTTAACCCCTCCCAACCTCCCCTTCGTAAGGGGAGGACAAACAGATGGTGTCCCCTCCTTGCGAAGGAGGGGAATAAGGGGAGGTCTTTATAGAACCTTTGTACTCCTTGGTGATAGCGAGATGGCAGAAGGTTCGGTGTGGGAGGCAATTCAGATCGCGGCACATTATAAGCTTGATAATCTTATTGGTATTTTGGATGTGAATCGGTTGGGTCAGCGCGGGGAGACCATGTACGGACATAGGCTAAGTGAGTATGAGAAACGGATCAAGGTATTTGGATGGAACACAATCGTAGTGAAGGACGGAAATGATATGGAGGAGGTGATTGAGGCATACGCTAAGGTAGGGGCAGGTCGCGACCTGCCCCTACAAAAGGGGAAGCCGACTATGATTATTGCGAGAACCTTGAAAGGAAAAGGGGTTTCATTTTTGGAAAATAAAGAAGGTTGGCATTCAAAAACGTTGGACCGAGAGCATTTGGGGAAAGCGATTGCTGAATTAGGCGAAGTAGATTGTTCCATACGTGGGAGCGTTGTAAGACCGGCGAAAGCGCAATTTCCAATTTCCAATTTCCAATTTCCAAACAAATCCAAGATTCAAAATTCAAAACAAAATTACTCATTACGCACTACTCACTACTCAATCGGTGATCTCGTCCCAACCAAGAAAGCCTACGGAAATGCATTGAATCGGTTTTTTCAAGAGTTTCAAGGTAAGCTCGTCGTTCTTGATGCCGAAGTAAGTAATTCCACCCACGCTGAAGATTTTCAAAAACAGCACCCAGATCGTTTTTTTGAAATGTTCATTGCGGAACAGAATATGATTGGAGTCGCCCTTGGTCTTTCTCGTCGGGGTTTGATTCCTTGCGTTTCAACCTTTGCAGCGTTTTTTACCCGCGCGTTTGATCAGATTCGAATGAGTCAGTATGTGAATGCGAATATCAAGTTTTTTGGTTCGTACGCCGGAGTCTCATTGGGTAAGGATGGTTATTCTCAAATGGGGCTTGAGGATCTTGCCATGTTCAGAACCATTCAAGACTCTGTGGTTCTTTACCCATCGGACGCAGTTTCGGCAGAGTCACTCATCAAAGAGTCATTAAAACATCAAGGAATCGTCTATGTCCGCTTGACCAGGGAAGCGACACCAATAATTTATCAGTCATCTGAAACGTTTAAGATCGGGGGAAGTAAGATGTTGAGATCGAGTAAGAATGATGTGGTTACGGTGGTAGCCGCAGGAATCACGGTTCGAGAAGCGCTCGCCGCCTATGACGTGTTATTGAAACAGGGAATCAATATCCGAGTCATTGATTTGTATAGTATTAAGCCCGTTGATGAAAAGACACTGCGACTGTGCGCGAAAGAAACCAAGCAGTTTATTGTGGTTGAAGATCATGTCGCTGAAGGAGGAGTTGCGGACGCGGTTCGTTCTGCGGTGTCAGAAATTCCGGTGCCAGTTCACTCATTGGCAGTCCGCAAGATTCCCAAAAGCGGAACACCTGATGAGCTTTTGAAATATGAAGAAATCGATCGAGGGGCGATTGCGAGATTGGTTGGGTTGATAAGAAAATAATTGTGTCTCGGTCTTGTCTGATGGATTGGTTTGTGTTTCAATAGTTTCAAAAGGTCGAATACTTAATGCGATATTTATTATTTTATGAAGAAGTTTTTATTTGGTTTTTTGATCGCGGTTGTATTGATTATCGGCGCCTATTCATTTATCGGTAATTTATTACAACCCGAACCAGTGGAAGCTATTGGTTACCACACATGTCACGGGTACTTCCCAAACTTGGTGAAGTGGTCGTGTCCGGACAATTCAATGTGCGGGCATCAGCCGGGTGAGTGTATTCCATTTTAAGAAAGTCATGTATTCAAAACACGCTCAATGAGAGCGTGTTTTGATTTGTGACCGTAGGGCTGTTATTACTTTTTCAATGTGATATACTGATTATGTCGAAAATATGTCGTGATTGTTTTATCACTTATGAAACGTTTTATCTTGGTTCTTTTAGGAATGTTGTTGTTGGTATTTTGGGGCGTTGGGGCCTACAATCGAATGGTTAGCGCTCATCAAGCGGTCGATGGCGCGTGGGCGCAGGTTGAAACGCAGTATCAACGTCGATTCGATTTGATTCCAAACCTCACGGAATCAGTGAAAGGTATGTTTGAGCAAGAGAAAGAAGTGTTTGGACAATTGGCAGACGCGCGTTCGCGTTATGCAGGAGCAGTTTCAAGTGATGAAAAAGCAGCAGCAGCTGGACAGGTGGAATCTGCCCTTTCTCGACTTCTTGTGGTCATGGAAAATTATCCCGAACTTCGGTCAAGCGAAACCGTGAAAGGGCTCATGGATGAACTCGCGGGAACAGAGAATCGGGTTTCTGTGGAGCGCAAACGGTACAACGAACAAGTCCAATCGTTTAACACAATGATCGTGAGGTTCCCATCCAACATGTTTGCCCGAATATTTGGTTTTGAGTCGCGAAACTATTTTGAGTCAGCGGAAGGAACTGACGTTGCGCCGAAGATTGATTTAACCAACTAAGCCTGGATTTGTGAATATTCGTTGTCGACCAGTATCTATCATTTTGAGAGCCGTCGTTGTGATGGCTCTCTTCGTTGCGCCGTTGTTCGTGTTTGGTGCTGAATATCCAACGCCGACTGGACATGTAACGGATAACGCGAACCTGCTTTCTTCAGAAGAACGAAGCGACTTGGAGACACTCCTCGTGTCACTCAAGGAGCAAACAGGAAATGAAATTGCGATTCTCACCATCGCATCGTTGGGGGGTGAGCCGATCGAAGATTACGCAGTGGAAGTATTTGAACGTTGGGGTGTGGGTAAGAAAGGAAACGATAATGGACTGTTGATTGTGGTGGCGCGGGATGATCGCGCGGTGCGAATCGAGGTTGGGTATGGGTTAGAAGGTGTGATCAATGACGCGAAGGCGGGGAGAATTATTCGCGAGAACCTTGCTCCCGCGTTTCAAAAAGGTGCTTACGCTGAGGGTTTGACCAATGCCGTTGCTGTGATCCAATCTGAAATCGCATCCCCAACAGAAGAAATGCAGAACCCCATGAGCCAAGAACAGGTGGAGGCAATTGGGAAAGCGTTTCCTGTTATCATCATGGTCATTGTGTACTTAGCGAGTTTTCTTGCGCGAAGTAAACGGTGGTGGCCAGGTGGAGTGATTGGAGTGGTTGGTGGAGGTGTGGTCGGCGGCATACTTGGTTCGTGGATCATTGGCGCGTTAGGACTTGGCGTGTTTGGATTGCTGCTTGATTTCGTACTCTCAAAAAATTATCAGTCGCGTTCACGCAGAGGGTTACCGAATGATTTTTGGCATTCGGGCGGAGGGTTTTTTGGCGGTGGGGGATTTGGCGGAGGAGGATTTGGGGGATTTGGCGGCGGCTCATCCGGTGGTGGCGGCGCGAGTGGGAGGTGGTGAAACGTTTTTGATTCGATGTTCTGAAACATTTTGTATGCGTTGCATGTGATTACACATATCTAATATGTCTGAAATCATCAAACTGAGTTGGAGACGGTATTTGGAAGACATTGCTCGCGTGTTTGATGCTATTAACCATGATGGATTTGTTCCTGATCATATTGTTGCCATTGCTCGTGGAGGACTGATCATTGGCGCGCGTCTTTCGTATGTGTTTGAAAAACCACTTGCGGTGATGGCGGCGGAGTTTTGGCCGGATGGCAAGAAGGCTGACGAAGTGACGTTCGCTCGGCACATGGTGTTTAAGACCGAAACCGTGAGCGGGAAGATTTTACTTTGTGATGACCTCACTGAAACCGGTGAAACGCTGATCAAAAGCAAGGGGTATTTGATGAAGAAATTCCCCGGAGAGATTTCCGAAATCCGCACAGCGGTCGTGATTCACAAAACGTGGTCGTCGTATACTCCGGATTATTGTGGCGAAGTTTTAAATGAACTCCCAGACGGTTCGCGTCCCTGGATTTTGCAGCCGCAGGAGAATCCGGAGATTATGTTGGAGTAATTGCTTTGTGAACCATGCACAACACTACCTTGGCAGTTGCATTGACCGTGGTGGGAGAGGGAAGAACACGCTCACCCTTCGTTGATATTCCGCAAACTCTGGGTGTTCTTTCATCTTTTTCTCAAGCATGGGAATGCCGGACACTTTGAGAATCAGGGTCGTTATCGTTAGGGGTCCAATGACAGTTAGCAACCCGTTTGGAACTGAGATCGCGATGATCCATAATCCCCACCACTGTGTCACTTCGCCAAAATAGTTGGGGTGGCGCGAGTAGGCCCAAAGACCACTTTGCATGAGTTTTCCTTTGTTTTCTGGATTTTTTATAAAGTTTGAAAGTTGTGCATCACCCACTGTTTCAAATAGAAATCCAATTGTCCAGATAATGAATCCAATACCATCAAGAATATTGAGTGGTGACCCTGTTTTTAAATTGCTCACAAGCACGGGAAGAGCGATGATAAAAAGCAGCGCTCCTTGGAGGAGATACACTTGAACGAACGAACGGACATAAAGCCATTTGCCCCATGCTTGCCGCCACGCGCGATATCGGTAATCTTCTGTTCTGTTTTTGTTTCGTTTATGAATGTGCCACGCAAGACGCAACCCCCAGATACTTACCAAGGTGGTCACAAGAATTCCTCGGACGCTGACGTGTTCTGAGAGAACAGCCGACAGCCAAGCCAACAACACAAATCCCAGTCCCCACGCGGTGTCCGCAACATCGTTTCTTTTTTTCATCAATGAAACAACGAACCACGAACTCATGTACGCGAATAAAACAATGGCGAGGATTACATAATGATTCATATCCCGATTTTGTGAGCAATGAGATACGTAAGGATTGAAATCGAAGCGGCAAGTATTGCGCCCCATGCGAGATCAACAATCGTAACGAGCAGGGGCCAGTTGTTCACGGTTGCTAAATTGGTTAGATCATACGTTGCGTATGAGATGAGTCCAAACAGCGCCCCAAACAGTAGTGCGTGCTGCCACGAATTCTTTTCAATTGCTGGTTGAATCACGAATATCACCAGACCAACAATGAATAGAAGATAGAACAAGATTGCCGCGGTCCAATTGAAATTGCTTTTCATTAAAAAACCAATCTGTTGTCGATAAAAGTTTTTTGCAACCAAGCCAAGCCAGACCATGTCGATGGCAAAGAATACAGGAAGTGCAATGAGATAGAGTTTTAAAAACATAAGGTTCTTTATTGTCTATACGTTTGATACGAAAGTTTTCCAAGAACAAACACAAACAACCCGAGACACGCAATCAGGGTAATGATGATGCTTGGGTAGTTGCTATCAAATCCTCCGGTTGAAATGTGTTTGAGGAGAATTCCAAAATACGCCCAGACGAGCACCAGACCGTATATCCTATTTTTATCTTTGAGCATCCGTGCAATTCCGATTCCAGCGCCAACGAGCAACACAACGCTCGTCCATACGTAGTCGGCAATACCAAATCCATTCCAGCCTATGCTCACAAGAAACACCGTGATGTTGGCAATGGTTGCAACCGTGATCCATCCAAAATACACGCTAAACGGAGCCTTGATAAACAGTTGTTCTTGACGAGAAAATGGATTGTCGCGCAGAGTGTTCGCGATTTTGATGAGAAGGACGAGGAGTGCTAGCATGATCAGCAACGAAAGACCAATGTAATCATAGTGCCACGCAAAGATCCAGACGATATTGGCAAGAGATGTCGCGATAAATAAAGGATTGATCTTTTTGATGAGTTCTTCAGTTGTTTGATTCTTCTTCACAAATTGATACACCACATATCCGGCAAGGAGCAGGTAAATGAGTCCCCAGATGGAAAACGTAAAACCTGCCGGGGCAAAGAGGTTTGGGTAGGCATCGGAAATTTCCCCTGTTGCGCGATTGTTGATGGGAAGAACGTTTGCAAGGTAATTCACCACCACCATGGCGATGTACATAATTGACGCTAAAATCTTTGTGGGCATAGAGTGTTAGGATTAATGTTCAGGTAGCATAATACCACATTTAATCCCATCGAAGCGAGTGGGGAACGCATATTCGACGTCATGCCGGATTTAATTTATTGTTCATCAACAATTATTGTAGATGCCGGATTTGAATAACCTTAGGAAAACAGGTAGGGTTATTAT
>CAYYDP010000003.1:0-14890 GCA_964470645.1 uncultured Gammaproteobacteria bacterium | reverse complement strand
TTGAGCATGGAGGAGTGTAGTTTTTTGCGCTGGGTGATAAAGTTTTTTGTACTTTGATATATCGATATATCGGTGTATACTTTATTCAGTACGATCTCTATTAACCATACGTGAGTCACAAACGCCTATGGCAAAAGTCCGCTCATCCAAGTACAAACACTCTGAAAAGGTCACAATGCTCCAACAGGCATTTGCCGCGGCGTTGAGATTAAAGAATAAACATGAAATGGTTCAGTTCTTCAAGGAGTTGTTGTTTGATAGCGAAGTTGTCATGCTTGGGAGAAGATTGGAGATAGCCCATATGTTGCTTGCGAATGCGACATATGATGAGATTCGTCGGGAGCTGAAGGTGGGGGATACCACAATTGCGGCTGTGCGCTATAGTTTGGATAATGGGCTTGGGATGGTTTCAAAAGCTATTCAGCTCGAAAAGAAAAATTAATTTATATAGCCCATACTTCGATATTACGATATATCGAAGTAAGCTCATTCAACTCCATTCCATGTGGTATGAACACAGCCCTTATTACATCCTATGTGAATCCTGACCTTGATGGTATTGCGTGCGTGATTGCATATGCGGAGTTGCTCCATACGCAAGGAACACCAGCTGTTGCTGGGTATTTTGGCGAGCCTTCGCCGGAGGCGAAGTATGTAATGGATCGATTCGAGATTCCATATCCACAAAGATTGAATAGCGCAGATGGATTTGAAAAAGTTATTGCGCTTGATGTGAGTAAGCCCGGAGATTTGGAAGGAAAAGTACCTCTTAATAACGTGACTGAGATCGTTGATCATCGCAAAGTCCACGAGGCTGAGAAATTTCCAAACGCAAAAGTCCAGATCGAACTGGTAGGCTCTGCGGCAACACTTGTTGCAGAAAAGTTTCGTGGAGCTGGGATTATCCCGTCAAAGAACGCTTCGATCCTTTTGTTGAGCGCGATAATCTCAAACACGCTCAACTTTCAAGCAAACGTTACAACAGATCGGGATCGGGCGGTGTATGAATGGCTGTTACCAATCGCGAATCTTCCTTCGAGCTACGCGCGAGAACTTTTTTTGGCAAAGTCTGACATGACTGGAGATAGATTGCAAAAGGCGATCGCTGGAGATTTGGCACTATTCGATTTTGGACAGTATCACGCAGGAATCGCGCAGATTGAAATGATTGGAGGATTTGAATTGGTCGAGCAGCGGAAAGAAGAGATTCTGTCGGTGCTTGCGGGATTGAAACAGAAACACTCGCTTGACTGGATCTATCTCTCCATTGCAGAACTTGAAAAAGCCTGTACTATTTTTGTTGCTACTGATGAAATTCCTCAAAAGGTTTTATCTGAATTGTTCAACGTAGAATTCCATGATAGTGTTGCGGTACATCAAGGACTCGTGATGCGGAAAGAAATCGCGGCGCTATTGAAGGGGTATTTTAGCAACAAAGAATGATACTAAAATTGTGTATGAACCAATCAGCATTTTACAATGTAACAATGTTTTCGATCTTTTGGGCGATACAGATTTTTATCAGCAAGCTCGGATTCGTTGCGGGCGCTCAAACAGTGCCTTTTATCGTCCAATCTTCAGTCATTGCGCTCGTCGTGTTAAGTGTCGTTGTTCTTCCGAAACATTATCAAGAATTGAAGACGATCCCACGCTCAGTACTGGTGGGCATACTTCTTGCGAACGCCATTCATTTTGGGCTTGGCGGGTTTCTGAGTAATTCCGGGTTTGCTTTAACGACGGCGGTAAACGCTGGGTTTCTGGTGAAGTTCGCACTTGTATCAACTATTGTCCTCGCATGGATATTCTTGAAAGAAAAGATGACAATCACAAAGTTTGTATCAGCAATCATTATGTTGGTAGGGAGCTATCTTATTTCCACCAAAGGACAGATGATTGTCCCGCATCTCGGCGACCTCCTTATCATTCTCGCGTGTGTTTCATGGTCAACGGGGAACATTATGATTCGGAAAGCCCTGAAAGACAATCCTTTGAACGGAGACGTGGTTTCTTTCCTTCGTCCGATTGCCGGGATTCCCGTATTTTTTGTATTTATCCTTTTTTCGCCGTTGTATCCAACAGCCATGCAGAATTCTTTCGTGGGAAATTACTTTGATTTCTCCTACTGGCCGTATGTGCTTGGCGCTGGCGTGAGTACCGCGCTTTTATGGATTTATTTGAATCGGACGCTCAAGGTGGCTACGGCTTCGTATATGACGCTCATGTCAATGTCAACGTCTATTTTCGTGGCCATTCTAGGGATTGTTATCTTGCATGAACGTATGGACACAGCACAAGTCATCGGAGCACTGCTTACGATTGGAGCCGGATTTGTGACTCATTATTCGGGGGTGGAGAAGAAGTAATATACTATTGATTGAAAAAACTTTAACGTTGACAAAGTGCACTAGGTGTATGATTCAAAAACGAAATGACATTGACGCGATCCTCTTTGACTTCATGGGCGTGTTGATGTTCAAACGAGCTGATTACCGGTAATATGTTTGTTGTTCCTGAAGACGTGTGGGAAATTAAGAAAACCCCAAATCGGGGGATGGGTGTGTTCGCTCGCAAACCCATCAAGCCGTGGCGCGTGATTGGTGATTATCTGGGAACTGTGATTCGTCCCGAAGAAGAAGATGATTACGAAAAGAAGTTTGGCTTGTACGCCATGTGGTTGGGGGATGATGTGACGCTGTTTCCTGATCCAAGCAAACCCGGGGTACACATCGTCAATCACGCTTGTGTGCCGAATTGCTTCATGTATCCATATCGCGGACACATCCTTTATGTTGCCATACGACCGATTCGAGTTGGAGAGGAATTGACGGTCTCCTATCTCCTTGATCCAAACGACGAACATCCATGTGTATGCAAATGTGGACACCCTACGTGTCGTGGGTCAATGCATGTCGGTGAGTACGCAAGCGAGCTCTGGTCGCAGTTTGTGCTTGCTGTGCAAGGTGATGCCTGGGTTGGACGGAACCTCGCGTTTGGGTCCGACCTCAAACCCCTCGAAGACTACCCAACATTTGTACCAGAAGAGCCGATGTACAATCATATTATTCAGACGGAGACTGAAAGGAGATTGGGGATGTAGATTATTGCAATAAGTAATTATTTTTTTTTTATGAAATCCATTGAACCCATTGGTCCCGAAGAAATCGTGTACCAGGGGAAGATGATTGAAGTTGTTTGATGATCTTTACATAAATGTGCAAATTTGTTAAAATTTCAGTACGAATATGCACAAACGACTTCTTTATCATCAGATTAGCCAAAATATCGAGCACAAAAATGCGCTGGTAATCACTGGAATGCGGCAGGTTGGCAAGACAACGCTAATGAAACAGCTTTTTGACGCCGTGCAAGATCGAAAAAAGGTGTGGTTTGACTTTGATAATCCGCTTGATCAAAAGGTGTTCGAGAACGAGGATTATAAATTTATTTTCAAGCGACTTTTGGAGATGGCAAAAGCGCAGGCTGATGACCGACTTTTGGTATGTATTGACGAAATCCAGAATTATCCCGAAGTGACCAGAGTCATGAAATACTTGATCGATCATTACGGTGTAAAATTCATTGTCACCGGTTCATCGAACTATTACCTCAAAAACTTATTCCCAGAGTCTCTGTCGGGACGAAAATTTCTCTATCATTTATCTCCGTTGTCGTTTCGTGAGTACTTGTATTTCCGTGACATGATTCCCTTGGACGAAGCGCTGCGGGTGGATATTCTTTTTGCGACGCAGAAGCGGGAGATTGTTGACTATAAAGCGCGAGAGCATGAGTATGAGGAGTATCTCCGGTTTGGAGGATTTCCGGAAGTTGTCACGACGCGCGATCCGGCGACGAAACGGCTAGTACTTAAAAATATTTTTTCATCGTTTTTTGAGAAAGATCTGAAGATTCTTTCTGACTACAAGGGCATGCGCGAGCTTCGGGATTTGATTTTGCTTTTGGTTCCGCGTGTTAGCTCACAACTTGATATTACCAAGCTCTCAAGCGAACTTGGAATCAATAGGACAAAGGTTTATCAGTATTTGGAATTTCTTGAAGGAACGTTTTTTATCCGCCTGATCTCGAAGTTTTCAAAAAGCATTGACCGAAAGGTCGCGGGAGGGAAAAAGGTGTACTTCACTGACACGGGAATTCTCAACGCGATCGGTTCCGTGAATGACGGACAACTCTTTGAAAATGCGGTAATCAACCAGCTTGCGGAATACGGCAACGTGAGTTTCTACAATCGACGCAACACCGCCGAGATTGACGCCATTCTTGCCCAAACGCACGCGTTTGAAATCAAGCTGAACGGAACCCGAGAAGACGTCGCGCGGCTTCGTAAGTTGGCAATAAAACTTCACATACGAAATCAGTTCGTAATCAGTAAGTCATTCAGAGAAAAGGATGAAGGGGTGGCATATCCTATGTTTTTATGACCAAATCAACTAAATCCATCACACCCATCGGACCTGGAAAAATCGTCTATCAAGGCAAGATTATTGAAGTCGCGTACCTGAGTATGGGTGAATATAACATTGTACCGTCAAAATGATTACCCTACTCTCTAAGCTGTTTTCAAGGCTGTATATAAAATGTATTTTTATTGGATCAGATAAACTGTGTTTATTGTTATTCTTTTTTCAAACAATCTTTAAGCCATCAGAGTTTATCTATGCGATTGGCAATAATAGGTTTTGGGTGCGCAAGAACACATCGGATGTTTTTGTTTTGAAAGAAGTGTTTACGTCCAAAGTGTATGGGGAGAGGCCGCGCGGGATTGTCGTTGACATAGGCGCTAACATAGGAGCCTTTAGCGTCTATTCGGGCGGTACTTCTGATAGGGTGTTCGCGTTTGAACCCGAACCTTCAAATTATCGTCAACTTTTGAAAAACGTGCAATTGAATAAGCTGAGCGACAAAATCACAGTTCGTAATGTGGCGGTAGGTAGCGAAGATAAAAGCGTGTGTATCTATGAGGGTAGGTTTAATAAAGGTGCGTCAACGATCGTGCATCCATTTGCTGGTGTCGGGAAACCTGTTGAGATGAGAAGCCTTGCTGGTCTGATGGACGATCTTGGAATTCATAAAATTGACCTCTTGAAGATTGATATTGAGGGCAGCGAATACGACGTAGTATACGGACTTCCGAAAGTAAGATTTAAAGAGATTGATAACATCATACTTGAATATCACTATGTCGCGGGTGAGTCACCCTCGCATTTGGCAAGTTATCTCACATCCCTCGGTTATGATGTTTGCGTACACAAAGGCTCGGGGTTCCTTATTGGTACAGGTATACTTGAAGCAAAAAGGCCCAAAGTTTAACAGATAATGGGCGCACAACGGAATAATTTTTTGCCGGGAATTTCGCCAACGCGTTGAACGCTTTTAAAATATCGTGCATCAATGTTTATGACCCAGAAATCTATTGAACCAATCGGAACCGAGGAAATCGTGTATCAGGGGAAGATGATTGAAGTTGTGCAGCAAAGAATGATGGCCGGAGAGAAAGAACAGACCTTTGAATTCGCGCGGCGGTCGCCGGGGACGCGACTCATTATTGTCACGCCGGAAAAGAAATTGATTTTGACGAAAGAATATCGGCGAGAGGCCGACAGTGTTGATTGGCGATTGCCGGGCGGGAAAGTGTTTGATCGGCTCACGGACTATAATGAGTTTTTGAAGACTGGGAAGGATATTATTCCTGTTGCAATAGAAGCTGCCAAGAAAGAAGCTCGGGAAGAGGCAGGAATTGAGGTGAAAAAGATTGAGCATTTTGCAACCTCGCATTGCGGCGCAACCGTTACATGGGATTTGTTTTATTTCGTTGTGAACGATTTCGAACGTCTTACCGGACAAAGTCTTGAACACGGAGAAGAGGGGATCGAACTCATTGAAATTGATTTTGGAGAGGCACGGGCCATTTGCCTTGATGGACGAATGCAAGAGGAGCGCAGTGTCGCAATATTCATGAGGTGGTTGTTCAAGCATTCAAATGTATCCGCCGAAGCCTTGGCGTAGGAGGGCGAATTCTCGAATATTATTCAGTGATGTGAATTATGCAACGATTCACGTGGTCGATGTTGGTTGGTAGTATCACACTTGGTGTCGTCGTCGTGGTATTTGTGGTATTCACGGCTTCGTTTACCCATGAACCAACTTCAGTGGCTCCCGTGTTTGTTCCCGAAGTTAGTAACAGCATTTTGAAAGGAGAGAATCAGCCCAAGTCATCATCTTTTTTAGTTTTTCCGGATATGATGCTTGGACGCGCGGTTGCGTCTGTGAGTCAGAAAAACGGTGGATATGAGTATGTATTCGCGAATCTGCTTGGCGAGGACGGAAGAATGTTTTCGCAGTACGAATTTATCATCGCTAATCTTGAGGGACCGATTACTGATTTTCGAGCGAGAACTCAAAAATCGATCAGTTTCGCGTTTGAACCGATCGTAGCGGAAGTTTTGAAAAACTATGGTTTCGACGCGTTGAGTCTTGCGAATAATCATGGCAATGATCAGGGTTCACGAGGGTTTGAGGATACTAAGAAATTTTTAAGCGAGCAGGGGATTGGATATTTTGGTAACCCGGTAAAAGAACATGAGGTTGAAAGTGTACTCGTCCAAGAGGTTGGCAGCAGGAAGATTGGGTTTATTGGTTTTAACCTCACGGATCATGTGGTTGACAATAAGAACCTTCAGGCAATTATTGCATCAACAAAAAAGCAATCAGATTTTGTGGTTGTGTTTCCGCATTGGGGAGCAGAGTATCAGCGCTATCCAACTTCGTCGCAAAAAACGTGGGCGCGTTTGTTTGTTGACGCCGGTGCCGATGTGGTGATCGGACATCACCCGCATGTGGTTCAGATTGTTGAGGTGTATGACGGAAAACCGATTTTTTATTCACTCGGCAATTTTGTTTTCGATCAATATTTTTCGCAAGAGACGCAGGAGGGGTTTGGCGTCGGCGTGGTGGTTGATGATCCGACTGTTTCCTATGACCTCATCCCTTACACCATTCCAAAAAGTAGACCAACATTAATGTCGCTCACCCAGAGACAGATTTTTTTTGAAGCACTCGCCCATGATTCAGTGTTAGACAAGTCGCACAAAGAACAACTCCGGTTAGGGTCAGTGGTGTTCGTGAGATAGTGCCGGATAGGGGGAACTGATGGCTGGCAATACGATGTTTCCGCTTATGTTAGCGTTTTCTCATGTGGACAAACCACTGAGATGAACAGTGGTATACTAAATAAAGAATGTTTGTGAGGGTTTGCGCTCGGGAAGGAGGTGATACTATGAAAAAATTACATAGCATATCATTTATTTTAGTAATCATCGGAGGTTTGAATTGGTTGTTGGTTGGGTTGTTTAATTGGAATTTAGTGGAAGCAATTTTTGGCACAAGTTGGATCGCGAAGTTGATTTATATTCTCGTTGGGTTGTCAGCCATTGTTGAAATCGCCGGTCACAAGAGTATGTGCAAGGCATGCGACAAAGGAATGGCGAGCGGAGCTCCAAAGCCCCAGATGTGATGATTCCTTGTCATTGTCTCCCCTCTTAAGATAAGAGGGGAATAAGGGGAGTTATGAATGGTTGTTGAACGAGAGAAACTTGGTGACTCGCTAATGGGATTGTACGCGTTGAGGCATAACTCTCCCGTAAACGTCCATCGGGACGTTTACGCCTCCCTTACCTTAAGGGAGGGGGGATCAAAGTAAAATCAGTCTCCACTCACGGGGACTGGTTTTTGTTTTGAATCAGGTGTAGGCTGAATGGGTAATACGTATGAACTCTGGACAGAATTTTGAATCGAACTTTTCTTGGCTTTCTGTTTTGAAAGCTATTTGGTTGTTTTTGGAAGAACAGCGGAAGAAATGGATTACATGGAATATTGTTATTTTTATCGTTCATTTTTATGAGCTTATCCCACCAATCCTGATTGGGCTTATTGTAAATTTTTTCACATCCTACCAAGAGGGCGACTCGCTTTTGTCGTTTTATTGGTATAGTGGGATTTTGGTCATTTCTTATATCATTGTTTCCATTACACGTCTTACCAGCAAGAATGTGCTGGGGGGTATTAGCGTTAAGATCGCATATCAAGCAAAAGTGAAAGGATTCGGAAGGTTGATGGATTATTCGCTTGCATGGCATAGTCAGGAGAATTCTGGAAACAAGGTACAGAGGATTCAAGTAGGAGGAGACGCGTTGAAGGAGGGTGTCCACTATTTCTATTCAGAAATCCTTAAATTCTTGGCAACGTTTTCAGGAATCCTCGCGACGTTTTTTGTATTGAATTATCAGTTCATCGTTGTATTCGTGATCTACATGATTATCTTCGTGATCATTGTTGGATATTTCAACGATGAAACCTTGAGGTTGAATCGTGAGCTGAAGGTTGCCCGCGAACATTCGAGCGGGACGCTGTATGAAAGTGCTGGGAATATTGTATCTATCAAAGCGTTGGGTTCCAAAGAGAGTGTTTCATTGCGCGTTTCTGATCGGGAGGCAGCCGTTCGTGATCTACACCTGCGAGTTCGTGATTTGGGAATATTGAAATGGAAATACTTTCAAACGATAAACGGCATTACGCTTGGCGTTTTTCTTTTGCTTATTGGTCATGGTGTTGTTGCAAAAACGATCTCGATCGGATTTATTTTGGTATATTATACCTATTTGAATCGGTTAAAATCGGTTGCCGGAGATTTTATGAATATCTTTGACAAATTGATTGACATGCGCACGTCTATCGCGCGGTTTATGGGAATGTTTCAAGACTCTTCTGGAATTGATCGAGGAAAGAAGAAGCTTCCATCTCATTGGAATCAGATCGAAATCCGGAATGGCTCGTTTGCATATGAACTTGAAAATAAGAGTTTTGAGATCAATAATCTTAACTTCTCCATTCGCAGAGGTGAAAAGATCGGAATCGCAGGACATTCAGGAGGAGGTAAATCGACACTCGCAAAACTTCTGCTTGGAATGTATCGACTCAAATCGGGAACATTTTTGATCGGTAGGCAAAACGCGCATGAGGTGAAGCATGAAGAAATTACGAACCACATTTCTGTGGTCCCTCAAGAGACTGAGCTTTTTAACATGACATTACGTGATAATATTATTTTGATGAAAGAGTTGCCGGGAGGTTTGTTTGAGAAAGCCTTGAAGATTGCTCAGCTCGAGCCCGTTATTCAAAAGCTTCCTCAGGGAGCCGATACATTGATTGGTGAGAAGGGATATCGACTCTCTGGAGGAGAGCGTCAACGTGTTGGGATTGCACGAGCAATTTGTAGAAATTCGGAAGTGTTGATCTTGGATGAAGCGACATCATCTCTTGACAGTAAGACAGAGAGCGCGATTCTGGAAGCGCTTGAATCAGAACTTCAAGGTAAGACATTGGTTGTCATTGCTCATCGGTTGTCCACGCTTAAAAATACTAATAGGATCATTGTGTTTGAAAAGGGACAAATTATTGAAGGGGGAACATTTAACGAATTGCTGAAGAATGAGTCGTCTCATTTTGCTGAACTGTATAGAATCCAAAAAGAAACGATGATCGAGAAATGACCTATAGTACCGGATATACAATACAATAACCGTCATTTCCACGAAAGCGGGAATCCAGAAAACCAAAAGCAAAAGAAAAAAAGAAATCTGTTTTGTTTGTTTTTTTGTGTCTGGATCCCCGATGGACAAACTCTCCACAGGGGAGTTTGTCGGGGATGACGATACTGTTAAGGGTTAAGAGGTTTACTCAAGTATACCTATGAAGATCATATTCATTCGTCATTCGAAAACGAATCCAAATGATGAAATTCCGATCGAGCAATGGGGACTTACGGAGCAAGGAATCGAATTAGCGAAAAGCTTGAGCGAGCACCCAATAATTCGCGATATTGAAGTCATGTACTCAAGCCTGCAAACAAAGGCGCTTGAAACCGCTGTGTTGTTGGCAAAATCACATGGAATACCAATCAAGACAGATCATCGGTTCACTGAAATTTCATCGTTTACAAAACGATTTTTCGGACACGAAGACCATGAACGTCTGATAGAGGATTTTTATTCAGGGAAGATTGATCGAATTGAGAATGGTGAGACCAAAGAAGAAGGGGTGGATCGTTTTGAAAAAGCTTTACATGATACAATTGCATTAGAGATGTCGTTCGGTCGAAAGACAGTTGGCGTTGTTTCGCATGGGAATATCCTCTCATTTTTCACAAGCGAATATTCTGACCGAAACCCGCTTGGTGTCGTTCGTGCGATGAAGATGCCGGATGTAGCAGTCTTTGATTGGGAACAAAAGAAATTTATAACATTTTGGGGAGAATCATTATGATTAAAGCCATTTGTTTCGATCTTGATGGGATGTATTTCACACCCGAGGGAAAAAGGGGTTTTGAGCGTTCGCTCGTGAATCTTGGTATTCCGGAGGTTGATGTAAAATATGTTCTCTATAAAAGTCCTGAAATGCTCCAGTTTGTGTTGGGGAAACTCTCGGAGGATCAGTTTTGGGATTTCGCACGAATGTATTGGAAACAAAATCTTTCAAATCAGGAATTTGCTCAATTATGGATCAAAGACTACGCGATTGATTCGAATGTGAGAGATTATGTCTTAAAAGCTCGGCAAAAAGGGTATCTGAGTTGTGTGTGTTCGAACAATAATTCCTCAAGAGTTCGGGCGCTTGAGGAACGTTTTCATTTTCTTGATGATTTTGATGTGAAAGTGTTTTCTCATGAAGTCGGATTTGTAAAACCAAGTCCCGTGCTTCCCGGTACTGAAATTTATAAAATCTTAATCGAGCGTGCGGGTGTACAGCCTGAAGAACTGATTTATGCCGACGATAACCCAGAGCGAATCCAGGGAGCAGCCGACCTTGGAATTAAAACATTCGTATATGAGGGTTTTGAGCAGTTTAAGGAAAAACTGAAAAATTTTGGAGTATCTATCACGTAATAACAGATAGGGCTTTCACGTATGAAGGTTCTCCATTTTCCTCTCCACTAGAAAGGGGGAGAGTTAGAGAGAGGGTGTGGGAACGTTCATAAACAAACACCCTCACCGACAAACTCTCAGGCTGAGAGTTTGTCCTCTCCCTTATTAGGGAGAGGGATAAGACACGAAAGTTTTGAACAGATATGAAACCCGAACAAGTCATTTTGGTCACCCCGCAAGATCGGCGAATTGGAACCATGGAAAAATTAGAAGCTCACCGGCGTGGGTTGTTGCACCGTTGTATTTCAATTGTCGTTTACAATACCAAAGGAGAAATGTTGTTACAGCGGCGGGCAATGGAAAAATATCATTCACCGGGACTCTGGGCGAACACGGCGTGCAGCCATCAGCGGCCGGGAGAACGCTCGCTTGCCGCTGCGCATCGAAGACTGCCCGAAGAAATGGGATTTGATTGTTTGTTGAAACCTGCGGGAACATTTACCTACCGCGCGGACGTTGGAAAAGGGCTGATCGAGCATGAGTTTGACCATGTGTTTGTCGGGGTTTATGATGGGATGGTGAGACCAAATCCTGAAGAAGTCATGGAATACGCATGGCGAAATGTTTCGGAGATCAGAAGAGAATTGAAATCACATCCTGAGAAATTTGCCAAGTGGTTTCCGTTCGTGTTTAGCCATGTGAAGAATCGATAAATCCCATGTTTTTACCAGCTCACATTGCGGCAGGATTAATTATTGGCAAAGTAACAGGTCAATACATTCCAAGTATACTTGCCGCTGTGTTGGTTGATGTCGACCACTTGTTTGTGTGCATACGTCATGGGGTACTAAAGAACATCAATACATTTATTCGCACAGTGACAAACTCAAATGATCCGTATGGGGGGCAGAGGAATTGGTTGCATAATATCGTTGTTTGGTCAGTGGTTTCGTTTGTGCTCTATTTTTCTCTCCATTCAATATGGCTTCCTCTCTCAATAGGGTACGCGAGTCACCTTGTGCTCGATGCACTTGATACTGCGGATTATTACCCATTGTATCCGTGGAAAGGGTTGAACATTCGTGGGCCAGTGGGTTATTTTTCAAAAACAGAAATGATGACTACGGTTGGTCTTATTTTTGTTTTTTTATTGATGTAATAGCCAAACACACTGATTGCAAGGAAGGTGGTTGTTGGGAGGGTTGCGTTATTCAAAAAAGTATGTGGTATACTTGAACCAATAATGTAACTTTTGTCACCTATGAGC
Source organism: uncultured Gammaproteobacteria bacterium (assembly GCA_964470645.1). Classification (GTDB taxonomy): domain Bacteria; phylum Patescibacteriota; class Patescibacteriia; order CAYYDP01; family CAYYDP01; genus CAYYDP01. The sequence goes on along the minus strand of CAYYDP010000003.1, from coordinate 2,689 downwards.
ATGTCCCCATCGTCGGTACAAAAGGTCGGGAAAAAACATTGGGATTTTCAGGGAAAAGAAAAAACCGATTATCGGTTTGTGAACGCGACGGTAAAGAGAATCGCCGCAACCCTGAAGGTCCGACAGCGACCAACAAAGCACCCGCTTCTTGTTGCTATGACAGGATTGTTGGGTTCGGGGTGTTCAAGCGTCGCGAAAGAGCTTGCCAAACCACTCGGGGCCACAATATTGCGTAGTGATGAATTGCGGGCGATCTATCTTCGTGCCCAAAAGAAAGAATATCAGGCGCACACGCTGCCGATTCTTCACGGACTCGTTCGGTGGATTTTTGAACAAGGAGGGAATGTGGTTCTTGATCGTGATGATGCCGACGGAAGGACGAAAGGCTATTTCCATGATGTGATTGATGAATTTCGCGCGAAGGCGGTAACAATTCGTGTAGTCGCTGACCGGGACGTGATCATTGGGCGCTTGATGAATGCCAAGTACGATCCGAAGCACAACATTCTCACGGATCACGTTGTTGCGCTTCGAGACATGGTTCGTCGCACTCCGCTGCATTACGACTGGATTCCCAAACCCATTCCGCAATTCGTACTCAAAAAACATCTTTCGGTGAAACCATTCGCAACTGTTGATACGAGTGATGGGAAGAGTTGGAAGAAGGAAGTGGTGGCCATTTCAAAAAGTCTGCTGAAGTGATTGACAAGACTGAACGTTCGTTGTATCTTTTGTTTTGACTGAAGCATATGAAACTCATACGTAACAGAACAAAAAAGTCATTCCGACTACTCGGATACTCCAAGACCGGTATGGGAGGGGCTGTTTTGGTATTGGGCGAAATTTTTGTTCAAGATAGGTTTACTTCATCGAAATAAGAATAATGTAATGACCACCTTCCTTCGCCCAAAGCAAAACTTTGGGTTTTTTGTTATGTCATTCCAGCGTAGGCTGGAATCCAGAAAGAAACATAAGTAAAATGTCATCGCGAACGAGTCCCCGCACTAGAACAAGTTCAGTACGGGGCAGGCTCCGCGAGCGCGGCAATCTTCAAATTTCTGCGTTCGCGGTTGTCGCGTTAAACCCATAACTCACCCTAGCCCTCTCTTACCTTAAGAGAGGGAATGTGAGTCGAAGATTGCTTCGTCGAAGACTCCTCGCAATGACAAATGTAGCTACCAACTACACACTAATCACTACTCACTAACCACTAATCACTAATCACTATTATGATCATCGTTAATAATCTAACAAAATCAATACTCGATAAAACATTGTTCAAAGATGTTTCGTTTATTGTCCATCCACGTGAAAAGGTCGGATTGATTGGTCCGAATGGCGCTGGAAAGTCAACACTTTTAAAGATTATTCTTGGTTTGGAAACCGCGGATCGGGGTACTGTTGATGCTCAGGGCGAACGCCTGGGGTATCTTTCACAATCTCCTGAATTCGATCTCAACCAGACCGTTGCTGATATTCTTTCACTCGATTCGAAGCCAGAGGCAAAAAAGTTTCTGCAAAACGTTGGACTTGCGAGCATCAATGTTTCATTACCATTCGGAAACTTGAGTGGTGGCCAAAAAACACGAGTAGCACTGGCACGACTTCTCCAGGATCACCCAACCGCGCTTCTCATGGATGAACCAACCAATCATCTGGATCTTGATGCGCTTCGGTGGTTTGAACAATGGCTTAAGAGCTTTCCCGGTAGCATGTTGTTAGTTTCTCACGACAGGCGGTTGCTTGAAGACGCGGTTGATAAGATACTTGAAATCGATCCAGATAACCATACCTTTGTGGAATATAGTGGAGGGTACCGGGAATACGTGGTGCATAAAGGACAGAATCGCGAACATCAAGAAGAAGCATATCGGATACAGCAAAACAAAAAGGAGAAAATGGAAGCGTGGCTCGCGGAAAAACGGCAGCAGGCGTCAGTGCATCCAAACCCATCACTTGGAAAACTCATTCGAGCCATGGAAAAACGACTCCAGCGAGAAGTGTATGACCAAGAAGTTGCAAAACCAAAGGATGCAAAAAAAGTTCGTGGATTAGTGATCGATACGGATTCTCCGGCGGGGAAACGCATGGTACGGTTTCGTGATGTTGATGTGAATGTTGGGCCAAGAACGTTGCTAGCTGGTGTAACGTTTGAAGTATTTGGGAAGGATAGAGTTCTACTTTCCGGAGAGAATGGTTCAGGGAAAACAACCATTCTTCGATTGGCGCTTGGCGAAATTCAACCAATGTCAGGAACGGTTCAGTTGGGTGAGAGTGTTGTGGTTGGGTATTTTTCGCAAGAACACGAGGGATTGGATTTGAGTAAAACCGTCCTTGATGAGTTTACTTCTACAAAAGGGATCAAGATTTCTGGCGACCCTCGGAATGTACTCGCTTCCTTTTTGTTTCCTGGCAATTCGGTATTCAAGAAAGTTGGGGATCTCTCCATGGGGGAGCGTGTGCGGCTTGCGTTTGCCAAACTGACGCATCAGAATAATACATTCCTGATTCTCGACGAACCAACAAACCATCTTGACATTCCATCGCGAGAGGTTGTGGAATCTGCGCTTCGAGAATACGAAGGTGCGTTTATCGTTGTTTCCCACGATCGGTACTTCGTTGACGCGATAGGGATCACGAGGGAGTTGAGGATTGAGAATCGGAGTGTTGTTCAGAACAATCTTTAAGG
>CAYYDP010000002.1:0-60506 GCA_964470645.1 uncultured Gammaproteobacteria bacterium | reverse complement strand
AAATTTGTCCTGTGGTTGTGTAGTTCGTCCAATTCATATCGGTTCCGATAAATCGTTCATAATTACCCAAGTCTTGGTCACATTCTACCCCATCTTTGGTCACAAACACTTCCCCGTGCTCGGTTGGCCTCATTGTTCCTGCGTCAATGTTCACATACATATCGCATTTAATGGCAGTAACGGTGAATCCGTATCCTTTTAGGATTCTTCCAATGCTGGCCGCAACAATTCCTTTCCCGAGAGATGAAATTACACCACCGGTTACAAAAATATATTTCGTTTGTTTTGCTTTTTTCATAGTATGTTACAAAAAAGTCTCGACCCGCTGTGAGATCGAGAAATTCGTTAGGTTATTATAGTATATCATCGCGTTCTATTGTTGTCTCGGTGGAAAACTTTTTCACAACAAAAAACAGCCTCATGGCTGTATCATTGTTTGGTGGACCGTGCGAGAATCGAACTCGCGCCCTCCGGATGCAAACCGGAAGCACTACCACTATGCTAACGGCCCGTAGACCTTATTGTACTTTGGGTGTAAATCTTGAAAAAATTGATATAAGAATCGTATCTGTTATGCCAACCATGGTAAAGATCGCGATAATGGTTACCAAAAGACCAAATAACTTCCAAAACAGTGTCGAGCTTCCCAAGTGTTTTTCGGCCCACGGAACAGTACCGAAGTTGTTGACAATCCAATTGCTTTTAACGCTAATCACGACGCCAATCGCTGCAAAAATAATACTCAAAATGATTCGCATATATTGCGTTGTGCTGGTGGGCGGTAGACGGGGATCAATCGTATGGGATACGATTGATCTTGTACTGTGTACAATTTATCAACCGTCTGTCTTTTATCCCACACCTTTCATGGGCAATGCAGGATTCGAACCTGCGACCTTTACAATGTCAATGTAACGCTCTAACCAACTGAGCTAATTGCCCTTAGTAAGAAAGGTGTGGGATCAATGTAACGCTCCCCGATAAAGCTACGCATTTTGACGGGCCCGCCTGACTGCGAAGCTGTCGGCGGGGAACATCCGCCGGAGGCGGATCAGCCTTTCGCTGAAATTGCTTGTCCACCGAAGCCTTGGCGTAGGTGGAAGCTAACCGCCCAATGAAAATAATAATGCGGACGGAGAGACTCGTCCGGTCATTCGACCGGACGCCCGATCGGATGATCGGGCGAACTCATCATACCCGAACCACATTTAGACAAACTATATTATTTCTATATGCGGACGGAGAGACTCGAACTCTCATGCCGGTGAAGGCGTTACCACCTCAAGGTAGTGCGTCTACCAATTTCGCCACGTCCGCATGGATGCAACGTTTGTAGCCTGTGTTAATAAACATCAGGATTGTCGCCTGGTTTTTTGGCTGAATTAAGAAGCGCGAGGCTTCACTTCTTTCACCCTCTTTTTATATCCCTTCAGGAAGTATAACTTTGCTTTCTTGGTCTTGAGCTGTTTGACCAAGTCGATTTTTGCGATAATAGGAGAGTGTGTTGGGAATATCTTTTCAACGCCGATGCCAAACGAAACTTTTCGTACTGTGAATGTTGAGTTGACTGATGTGCCGGCGTGTTTGGAAATAACAGTTCCCTCAAACAATTGAATACGCTCTTTTTCTTCTCCTTTTGCGTTCAGCTCTTTGATTTTTTGATGGATTTGAACCACCATACCTGGTCGAAGGTCCTTTGGATCGATTGATGATTTTGTTGATTGTTGAGTCATACCCAGTAAGACAACCCCGGTAGTACTCCGACATTTAATGTTGGTGACTACGGGGCATGCTTTGACTTGTTATAGTTTATAGTCGTTATCAAAGCGGAACGAACGCCAGTGAGAGAAGTCCCGTATGGAATATTCGTATTCGAATTATTCTCGTACGGGGTTGCTCTACTGGGCATAAACTATCCCGAATTCTAGCCAAAATCAGCTTGGGTGTCAACTATTCTGTAAAGATTTTTTCAACAGGTCGGGAAAAATCTTTACATTGGCTAATATTCGCCTTATTTCAGAGATATTCAATAGCCCGTTTTGGGGGCCGATCTCTTTGAGTACTGCCGCAGAATTAGCCATGCCCCAACGAATAACCTCTGGAAAGCTGACTTCATTTGTGAGTCCCGCGACCACGCCAGAAGAAAACGCGTCGCCCGCCCCTGTTCGGTCAACAACGTTTGGTGCAGGAAATGTGTTGCAGTGAACCATGCGTTCTCCATCAAACGCATATGCTCCGTTGGGACCATCAGTGATGAAGACGAGACCACGAGTACGAGCTTGTAGCTTGTAGCTTGCCCGCCTCGACTCGCTGTCGCTTGTCGACGCGAGGCGGGTAGCTTGTAGCGTTGTCAATCTGAGGCGGTCGTTGGACTTCCTTAATGAGACTTTCGACTTGAGACTTTCGACTTTACGGACTAATAGCTCCGCTTCTTCTTTATTCACAATAAGAACATCTACATTTGGAAGAAACGTTACGATATCGTTTGAAGGGTGAGTGAGCTGAAACATTCCCGGGTTAAAGGCGATCTTGAATCCCATCTTCTTTTTTAACCGAACGAGTGACTCGTACACACTTTTGGGGTCTTGTTTAAGAGAAGAAAGATATACCCAATCGGTTGTTGGGAATGTTGAGAACGTTAGGTGTGCGGGATATTTCATCTCCAGGATCGTTCGTTCACCCTTGAAGCTAATAATTGTCGAATAATTCGTCGGTTTGCCTTTGTTGGTCAACAAGTACTTCGTGTCAACCTTGCGTTCGCCTATCATCCGTTTTACGTTCTGCCCAATATCGTCGTCCCCAATGATCGCGTAGAGTGCGGTTTTGACTCCAAGTGTTGCCGTTCCAACAGCAACGTTTGCAGAGTTGCCGCCGGGGTTTTGTCTGAGTTCATCAACGGCAATCTTTTCTCCGTATTTGAAACAGAGCTCACAGCTTTTGCTTTTGAGATCGCAATGCACCGCAGCGTCTTGAACCTTTAAAAAGGTATCGAGCGTGGTATCTCCAACGCAAACAAGATCGTACATATATGATCAGTATACCACCATGTCATACTGAAGTGAATATATGCTCATCCTGAATCTCAAAAAAACGAAAGAATCGGAGGTGATTAAGAAAACGATTGAAGTCTTGAAAAAGGGAGGACTTGTTGTGTATCCAACGATAGAGTTATTTTGATTCCGAAATCTTCTCTTCAGCAATACGATCTGCGATTCTATAAGGAGGAATATTGGATATATTCGACGCCTTAAGAATGGTACGCAATGTGTTTTGAAGGAAATTTATTCGCCTCATTACTCGTTTTTTTTGATACCCACCCGGTTCGCGCGTGTCGATCGCATTGATCAATCCTCCTGCGTTTGCGAGATAGTCAGGAATATACAATATCCCGCGATGAAATAACTGGTCTCCGATGGCTTCTGATGAGAGTTGGTTGTTTGCGCTACCGCAGATTATTTTCGCCTTAATCTCAGAGATGTTTTCTTTGGCAATTTCATTTCCCAGTGCACAGGGAGCAAAGACGTCAACGGGCAATTGATGAATGGAAGAAGTCTCTACGATCCCTACTGTAGGGAATTCTCGACGTATCTTTGTAATTATTTTTGAATCAATGTCTGCCGCATAGAGTTTAGCTCCAGTTTTTATGAGTAACCGAATAAGTTCAGATCCAACCTTTCCAATTCCTTTGACGGCGATTTTTTTATATCGAAGCGATTCATTATTGGTTATTTTGACCGCGCTCTTTATTGAAGAAAACACACTCAGGGCGGCAAAAGGTGACGGATCAGTTGATTTGCTGAAGCCGTTAATGTACGGAGATGTTTTTGTCATGATCTCCGCATCTTCACGTGTAATCCCCACATCTTCGCCGGTGGTGAATATACCATTGAGGGAATTTACGATTTGAGCGTAGGATTGTAGCAATTTCTGTGTCTTATCTTTTTTTGGATCGCCAATGATCACCCCTTTCCCGCCACCGTAGGGAACTCCGGCGAGCGCACATTTGTAGGTCATCGCTCGAGCGAGCTTGAGTGCGTCATTGAGTGCGTCTTGTTCGGATGTATAGGGCATCATGCGCGTACCCCCTGTTGCGGGTCCGTGGGATGTGTTGTGAATAGCGATGAACCCTCGTAATCCCGATTTTGGGTCTGAAAGGCGAATTATTTTTTCGTGCTGATCAAGATTCGATGATATCATTGTTGTTTTTTCGCTGTCATGAAAAAGAGTGACCAATTCAGTTTGAATATTCCGCCGTCATTTGAACATCCGAGGTATTTTTTTGCTTCCGCCAGACAGTACTCTGGTGTGAAATGTTTTTTTGCATCGTGAATTGTCCGGAGAAAGGCACCCGCCTCTTTCTCGTTATTGAATATCCAAGGTGTGGACACCTCATTGAACCGTTCCAGAAGTAGACCACTTTGTCCGCATAATTCCTGGATTTGGGTTTTATCAAAAAAACGGTGAAGATGTCCCGTCGAACAAACTTTATCAACCACGTTGTCAAAGTAAGATTGTACTGGTCGTTGATCCAACACATCGCCAATCACTACATAGCCGCCTGGTTTCAATACTCGATAAAATTCTACGAAGATGCCTTGGCGCGCATCATTTGGGACATGATGCATCCCCGCAAGCGAGACAACCACATCAACGCAAGACGATTGTACGTTGAGCCTTTCATTTGGTTTCAAAAGGAGAATAGTGATCGGGAGTTCGGATCCTGCTTTTTTCTTGAGTCTTTGAAAATTCGTTTCAGAGTCATCGGCGGCATATACGACACCCCCCGACCCAACTGCGATAGATAATGGGATAGTAACGGTTCCAGAACCGCATGCAAAATCGAGTATTGTTTTCCCAACCAATGGTCCGGTACAACCAACAGACACAAGGATTTGGTTGATTTCTTCCCCACGTACCCATGGCATTTGTTCGTGTGCGTCAGAATAGTGAGTTCCACGAGTTTCGAAGTCAAATTCTGATTCTTGATTATTGATTGGAGGGAGATATGGTTCCATAGATAGATTCAGTGCAATCGTCATATCATAAGCGAGAGAGTGGATTCTGGAAAGAATTGCCGTAAATAAACGTCAATATCTATTGACGTTTGTATTGTCTGTGTTATGTTAATACTGTCGTTATGGATAATACCAACATCGTATTTCGCTTGACTGAACTTGGGTTTACCGGAAAAGAGGCTGAGGTATACAATGCTCTTGTTGTACTTGGAGAAGCTCGCATGACCGAACTCGCGCAGCGCACTGGCCTGAAACGACCAACGGTGTATGTCATCGTTGAGTCGTTGAAGCAAAAAAGTCTTGTCTCTCAAATTCAGAAGGGTAAGATCGATTTTTATATTCCTCTTGGTTTTGAAGCTGTGCTTTATGGGTATCTTGAGAAGACGGAACTTGCAAAGCAGATTGCACTCGAGGTGAACCAAAAACGGATTCATGAGCCCAAAAGCAGGACAACCCTGTATGAGGGTCGAAAGCAGTTTGAATACATTCATGATGTCATGATGAGATCAAAAGAGGTTTCTGGACTCGTGTTTATTGAGGAGTATTGGAAAATATTTGGTGAAGCACACAATAAGCATATGTTTGAGATTCTTAAGCGTCACGGCGGGTGTGTTCGCAATCTAATGCCACGAACCGAGAAAACACTCGAATATGTTAAGAAAAAATACCGCGCGGGGATGCAGGAAATTCGGTTTCTTCCATCGGGATTTGATATCTCGAATAAAGTCGGATTCCTGTTGAATGATCGGATGGCTGTCTTTGATTCGTTTGAACCGCTCGCAAGTACAGCCATTGAAGATTTGAAGATTGTGAAACTGCAAAAACAACTTTGGCAGTTTTTATGGGATCAGAGTGACCCGTTAACATAAAACTATGCTCATCCTGAATCTCAGAAAAACGAAAGAAGGGGAAGTCATCAAGAAGACCGTGGAAGCATTGAATTACTCACATTGAGTTTGATACACTGATCGTATGCAAAAACTATACTGCTATGTTGATGAATCTGGACAAGATACCGAGGGAAAACTGTTTCTCGTATCAGTGGTGGTGTTGGATCGCGACCGCGAGTTGATTCAACAACATCTTGGGGGTGTTGAGAGGCGAAGTTGCAAAGGGAATCGGAAGTGGTTTCATACGAATGAAAAACGGAGGTTGGCATACATCGGGCAGTACTGGAAAATAAGCATCTTCGTGAAACAATTTTTTATTCGTATTATTCCGAGAGTAAGGCGTATTTTGATCTCACGATATTTTCAACCGCGAAAGCGATTTTGCGTAAATCTCAAGGGTTGTATGAAACAACTGTGTTTGTTGATGGACTCAAACGATCGGAACGACATCGCTTTTCAGCGGGTTTAAAAAGACTTAACGTCCGTGTGAGAAAGGTTCGTGGTGTTAGGAAAGATGAAAATGACCCTTTCATTCGATTGGCTGACGCAATAGCTGGCTTTGTTCGCGACTATCTTGAGGGAAATGAAAAAGTAGCAGATTGTTATCGCCGGGCAGAAAGCAAAGGTATAATTAAACATTTGTAAAAACAAAAACCCCCGTCGATAGGGGGAACAGCCTATTCCCGACAAGTCGGGACACCTACCATAAGGGAAGTATTCGGCTGTGAATTTTCAATAACATGATACTCTATATATAGTTTATGTCAAGACCATTGACTATCAATCTCAAAAAACGAAAGAATCGGAGGTGATTAAGAAAACCATCGGATTATTGTTCATTTGTTGATTTGAGAATGACTATATTGTCGACTGATGGTTGACAATATTTATGTCATAATGTAAGATAAAGATATATGATATTTCAACGATCATTATTACCAAAGCTGAGAAAGCAGTTATCGACCAAAGAAATTATTGTTCTCACTGGTATGCGACAGGTTGGGAAAACAACCCTCTATCGCCAAATCTTTGACGAGATTAAGAGTGATAACAAAGTATTTTTGGACATTGAGAACCCGGTTGAGCAAAAGATTTTTGAGGAAACCGATTACAATAATATCTTGGCAAACCTCGCGTCGTACGGAATCAGCCCAAAGAAAAAGGCGTATGTTTTTCTTGATGAAATTCAGGCAATGCCAAATATTGTAAAGGCGATCAAGTATTTGCAAGATCATCATGATGTTAAGTTTTTTCTTACTGGTTCGTCCAGTTATTATTTTAAGAATGTATTTCCTGAGAGTCTCGCAGGACGAAAAGCGGTTTTTGAACTCTATCCATTAACGTTTCAGGAGTTTCTTGAGTTTAAGCGCGTTCCCATGCCGTGGGGCGGTTCGTTCCCGGAAAAGCACGTACAAAAAACCGAAGTCCAATTCGAGCGATCAAAAAAGTTATACGATGAGTATCTCCAGTTTGGTGGGTTTCCGTCTGTGGTACTTGCCAAAACCTGGGAGCAAAAAAAGATCCGATTGAACGATATTTTTAAATCCTATTTTGAAAAAGACGTGAAGACGTTGGCGGATGTGAAAAATCTTACCGCTCTGAGGGATTTGTTGCTATTGCTTTTGCAGCGGGTTGGTTCAAAGCTAGAGATCAGCAAATTATCGGTTGAAGTAGGGGTTTCCCGGGAAACGGTATACTCGTATCTGTCGTTTCTTGAAGGAACGTATTTTATCCATCTCATTACTCCCTTTAGCCGGAACCGTGATCGAGAGGTGAGTGGGACAAAGAAGCTGTATGCCTGCGATGTTGGGATCGTGAATCATTTCGCAAACGTCGGAGACGGCCAGCTTTTGGAAAATGCTGTTTTTCAAAACCTGAAACCATCCTATGAGCCTATCCATTATTATCAACGGAGGACTGGGATTGAAATTGATTTTGTGCTTCCGAAAGAATCGGTTGCTCTTGAGGTGAAGCAGACCGCGGTCCCGCAAGATTACGCGAAGGCTCAATCTGTGGCAAAATCGTTGAAACTCAAACATACCTACGTTATCTCAAAGTCGTTTTCAAAACAATTGGGTTTTATACCCGCGAGCATGATCTAGGCACATTGTTCCTTCCGTTGAATCTTACTCCGAAACCTTCACGAACTTCCCATCATGGATTTGTTTGATGATAATGGGTTTTTCGACGTCACCGTTTTGATCGAACGAAAATTCTCCGCTTGCACCGTTGTGATCTTTGGTCTTCAGTAGCCGCTGTTTTACTTTAAACGTATCTTCACCAGCGTTATTAATCGCTTGCGCCAATACCATCAAAGCATCATACGAGTTCGCGGCGACCATGTCCGGTAATTCATTAAAACGCTCTTGATACTGATTGTTGAAATTCTGTATGCTTTTAATGTTTGCATCACTGTCAAACGGATATGGGTAGATCAACCCTTCCACCACCGTTCCAAATTCTTTTACAAGCGGGATATTTTGAGCCCCGAACGAAGAAATCCAATTCACATCCAACCCCAATTCTTTTGCCTGCTTCATGAGATTTCCCAAAATCGGACCAGTACCATGAAGATTGAGAACGGTATCGGGGTTTGTGGATTTCAATTTTGTGATTTCAGCCCGAACATCGGTTTGCGAGAGCGGGAAGCTTTCCTCGCCAACAACAATTCCACCAAGTTTTTCGAATTCTTCTTTGAAATATTTCGTGTGTTCGACGCCAAATGGCGTCTGCTGGCGCAAAATGCCAACACTCCTGGACTCAAGTGATCCGTATGCGTGTTGTGCTAGCGTCTCCATCATTTTCTGCACTGCTGGGATGGTTCTGAAAAAGTAATCATCCGCGCTTAACTCATTCAAGAGAGCCAATGGAGAAATCAGTAGAACTTTATTTTCATTTGCAAGCGGAACAAGCGCAACGGTCGTTGAAGACCACGAGTCACCAATAACGAACTTTACTCCATCTACTGAAATCAGTTTTTGAAATACCCTGACAGCTTCTTTTGGATCCGCTTTGCTGTCTTCAACAAAAAGCTTGACTTGCTTTCCTTTTATTCCTCCTTTCGAATTTATTTCATCTCGCGCCAACTCAAGTCCCCGGAGCTCTTGTTGTCCTTGGTACGCCCCAACACCCGTGAGCGTTGCGACGACCCCGATTTTGATTGCTCCCTTTTGTTTTTCAGGAAATACCGCTAACGCAGCGCCGATCACAAGCATGATCAATATGATAAATGGAATGATATACTTTTTCATAATAGTTCGTCTCCAGAATTTACCTTTCGACTAATAAACGTACCTTAGAAACGAAAATCTGTCATATCTGTCGACATTCGACTTAATTTGACAATATTCTTACCTTATTTTAGTATAGATAATGTCGGACCTTTTTCAGACATTTTATGATCAATCATCACGAAAAGCTTGTTTCATCGCTTATTGACATCGGGATGAGCGACCACGAGGCACGAGTGTATGTCGCTTGTTTATCGCTCGGTTCCTCATCGGTTCTCTCGCTTTCAAAAGAAACTGGGATCAAACGAACAACAGTGTATTCAATCATTGAATCCTTGATGAGGCAAGGATTTATTCGAGTTGAAATCAAAGGAGTAAAGCGCAGATTCATAGCCGAAAACCCGGAACACGTCGGAAATCTCCTTGATATCCGCAAACAAAAATTCCAGCACATACTGCCGGAGTTTTCCGCGCTCTTCCACCTCAAGGGAGAATCGAGCACTATCAAACACTACGAAGGTTTGGAATTGGTGAAAACGGTTTATGACCGAATCTTAGAAGAATTGAAACCAAAAGAGTACTACTGGGCGATATCGGATACGGAAGAGTGGAGAAAAGAGGATCGGGAATACTTTGAACAGTATCTTAATTGCCGTTCTAAACTCAATATTGACACTCGGTTGCTTCTGCAAGACACTGAAGAAGCGCGACGACGGAAGGGTTTTGAAAAAAATTATCACGAACACATTAAAATTCTTCCGCCAAACACGTCGCTCGCCACAAACCTGATTGTCACGCCCAATCTACTCGTCATTCATCAATTTAACCCAATCTCCGCCATTGCCATTGAAAACCCCAGTGTCGTACAAATGGGACGAGAGTTGTTCCAACTAATATGGAATTCAATCGAGGATTGATATGCTCATCTTGAATCTCAAGAAAATGAAAGAAGCTGAAGCCCCACTCCTTTAATAGAATCGTTCTTCAATTCGCGCGAATCGTAGAACGGGGCGTTGTTGAGTGAGGTCTATTCCGAAACCTTCACAAATGTTCCGTTCTAAAAAACTAACAATTACAATTCAATCCTTTTCTCCACCCATTCAAATTTTCCATTCCGAACTTCTTTGATACCGAATGGTCTTGTGATCGAACCATCATTATTGAAGGTCATATCGCCGGAGATGCCGCGATAGGTGCCAAAATGTTTGAAAAAGAACGCAATACATTTAGCATTTTCGCTTCCGCAAGTGTCAAGAGCTTGATCCAAGAGTATCATACCGTCATAGATAAAGCGCGAGGTCGCCGAAGGGATTTGATGAGGAAACCGTTGAGCGTACCGTTGCTCAAACCTTACCGCCCCCGGTGATGATTCTTCGGAATTTACTGGGTAGGTATATTTCACTCCCTCAAGCGCGTTTCCACCTGTTTTCAATACTGATTGTGACTCAGTTCCGTAGTAACTGAATACCTGTGTTGTGTGACCGAGCTCTCGGAGTTGTTTTGCGAATGTACCGATTTGTACTTCACCTTGGTGAATAAAAATCGCGTCAGGTTTATTTTTGAAAATGGAAAGTATGATTGTTTTGAAATCGGTTTCATCAAGGCTGGTTGAATTTGTAGAGGTAACCATGATACTGTATTCGTTTAGAAAATCAGGAAGTCGGTTTCCAAGCTCTTCCCCAAAGAGATTTGTTCCGTGTACAATAGCTACTTTTTTTATAGGCTGAGTCTTGAGATAGGCCGCTAAATACCTTGCTTCTGTGGAGATTTGGTTTGCTAAATTAATGACGTTCTTGTTTTCGGTAAATACACCATCGTCAAGGAGACCAGTGGAAAAGAGAAGTGCCTTGTGTTGTTCGGCAAGAGGGGCAACAGCTTTTAACCCGTCAATACATCCAGGACCGATGATGATCTTGATTTTATCAACAGAAAAAAGTTTATTCGCAATGGTTACTGCGTTTTTCGGATCACATACGTCGTCTTCATAGTTCACGCGAAATTGGTGTTTGGTTTCTTTTAAAGCAATCTCCATTCCGTTTCGTATAGAAGTCCCCCATTCTGCAAACGGACCAGAGAGTGGGGTTACGAACCCAATCGTTACTAGCGGATTGTTTTCCGGTATCGTTCCAGAACTATTGTTGATGAGTACAATTCCAATAATAACAAGCAGAGCAGCCAGAAGCACCAGTAAGTTCTTGCAGAGATTTGTGTGTTTTGAAGTCATAAAAACGTTAATACAAGAATCATAATAAGGAACATTGATACTTATCAAATAAATTATGATGACAATATTTATATTTTATATTATATAATTTATGCTAATATAACTACTTTTTACATAATAGCTGTTTTAACGTATACTTTCTTGTGACAGAACTGGATATGTTAAAAGAGCTTCAAACATTAGGAATGACAAAAAACGACGCCTTGGTTTATGAGGCGCTTGTTCGATTCGGGCCTTGCAGGGCCGGTCATATTATCAATAAAATCGACTTACACCGAAATCTCGTTTACCAATCTCTTGATCATCTTGTTAACCAAGGATACGCAACAAAATTGATTCGAAGCGGAGTTTGGCAGTTTCAAATTACCGATCCGGCAAGCTTAATGACTCAGGTAAAAAGAAAAGAGAGTATTGTTTCTGGGATTATGGAAGAGGTGAAAACCTATCAGCATAAAGTACACCAACAGATGATCGTGTATGAGGGAATCGAAAGCTACCGTGACTACTGGATTCAGTCGCTTGAGCGCATTCCCGAAGGCACTGTTGACTACGCGGTGGGAGTGCTTCCCAACGAACAGTGGATCGCGCTGATGGGGAAAAACTATAAAAAATATTTAGAGCTTAGATTACGAAAAAGAATTTTTTGGAAAACCATTCATTTTTCCATCACCCAAAGCGAGCTTGATATGCTGAAAAAATATCCTGACCTCACCGAGTATCGAGTTTGGAAACGTGAAGGTGAGTTTTTGGGTGATTTCAATGTGGTTCATGATACTGTTATTTTGCAAGCCGTGACCGACCCGCCTAGGATTATTGAAATTCGTGATTCGGATTTTGTAAAGGTGTTTCAGAATTATTTTGACATGATGTGGGAGAAGTCTGAACCCGTAACTGTTACTTAAAGTATGCTCACCCTGAATCTCAAAAAAACGAAAGAATCGGAAGTGGTTAAGAAAACCATTGAAGTCCTCAAGGAGGGGGGACTTGTTGTGTATCCAACAGAGACACTGTATGGAATCGGGGTTGATGCGACAAATCAGGAAGCAGTGAATAAACTTTTGAAGTATAAAGCTCGTCGGGAAGGGAAGCCGCTTTCGATTGCCTGCGCGGATAAAAATATGGCGGCAAAATTTGTTCGCATCAACAAAACAGCAGAGAATATCTATCGGACATTGCTCCCAGGACCCGTAACAGTTGTTTCAAAGAGCAAGGGGAATGTTGCGAAAGGAGTAGAATCAGAACTGGGAACGCTCGGGATCAGGATTCCGGATTATCCGTTAATTCTGAAAATCGTGAAAACATTTGGGAAACCTATTACTTCCACGTCTGCTAATGCGTCGTATAAAAAACGCCCGTACCACATTAAGGATATTTTCAATAACATCTCGGCGAAACAAAAGAAACTTATTGATTTGGTTTTGGATGCGGGGCAACTGCCCATTCGCGAACCTTCGACTGTGGTAGATACCACACTCAACGACGCGACGATCTTGAGGCAGGGAGAAATCAAGTTTACAAAAACACGAAATCACCAAAACACGAAATCACAGGAGGAAACCATTGCGCTGGGAGAGAAACTCATGAATCAATACAAACACTATCTTGGATTCAAGTCGGTCATTTTTGCGCTTCAAGGGAATTTGGGTGCAGGGAAGACACAGTTTACGAAGGGAGTTGCGCGGGCGCTCGGGGTGAAAGAACGGGTGAATTCTCCCACGTTTATTCTCGAACGAGACTAT
This sequence comes from uncultured Gammaproteobacteria bacterium, assembly GCA_964470645.1. Classification (GTDB taxonomy): domain Bacteria; phylum Patescibacteriota; class Patescibacteriia; order CAYYDP01; family CAYYDP01; genus CAYYDP01. The sequence goes on along the minus strand of CAYYDP010000002.1, from coordinate 47,408 downwards.
GTGTTCAAGCATGGGAGCAAAAAATATAAACTCATTCACATCGACACCTGGCGCATGTTTTCGGATCAAGAATTTTTGGACCTTGGATTTGCCAAACTTATTGACTCCGGCGCAGTGTTCGCCATCGAATGGGCAGAGAAGGTAACAAATATCCTAAAGAAATACTCCGACGAGGCAAAGATCATTTGGGTGAAGATTGGACATGGGAAGCGAGAGAATGAGCGAACGATTGAATGGTCGGATATGGTGGTCTGATAGTTACCGAAGCTCAATGGAAACAAATTTTCCGTTCTTGACCTCTTTGATTTGTACGGGCTTGATCACGTCTCCATTCTGGTCAAAAGTTGTTTTACCGCCAACACCTGGATAGTCTTTCACGTTATAGAGATAATCACGAATACAGTCGGTATTCGTATCGTTCTTGCAGTGTTCGATTGATTTTGCGGTGAGTATGACAGCGTCATAGGCATTTGCCGCAAATCCGTCGCTTTCTTTTCCATATCGAACACGGAACTGCTCCGTATATCCTTTTGCAACCGGATCATTGGGATTAAACGTAGCTGAGGAAACGAACACTCCTTCTGCCGCGGAACCTGCGGAATCCAGAAACTCCTGCGATTCACTCGCGACGCTTGCCATGATGGTGTCGGCAAATCCGCTTTCTCGAATTTGTTTGGTCGCAATACCAGAATCTTTGCCAGTCGCTACCGCGAGGTAAAACGCATCAATGTTTTCTTGTTTTGCTTTCAGGATATTCGTTCGAAAATCATTTTCAGTGCTAGGATACTCAGCTGAGTATACAATGGCGACGCCCGCTTGTTCTGTGTGGTCGCGGAACGCCTTACCATAACTTTGCGCGTTTGATGCTTGAGCTGTAAACAGAGCTACTCGTGTAACGCCCTTGCTTTTTAAGAACGCTGTTGACCCTTTTCCATGCGCCGCAGGCACCTCGAGATTACGAAACACATAATCGCCCGCTTGCGAAATGGCGGCAGCTCCGGCAATCGGAGTGAATAAAATAACCTTGTCGGCTTCTGTAATTGGCGCGACTGCGAGCATTGGGTCTGACTTTGCCGTTCCGATAATAATATTCACTCTGTCTATGTCCATGAGCTTCCTTGCCGCTGCAACAGCGGCAGCTGACTCGCCTTTGTCGTCCTCATAGATCACCTTCAACTCAAAAGGATATTCACTATTCACTTTTTCCAAGGCCAATTCCATTCCATGTTTTGCGCGTTCTCCAAATGATGCGCTGACTCCCGTGAATGGAAATAATCCTCCGATAGTAATTGTTGATTGGTTTTTGGGTTTGTTTTTTGATCCAATAAGCGATACTCCGAAAATAACTAAAGCTAAGAAAACAATGACCCCGATCCATTTATATGATTTGTTCATATGGTTAACAAAGTTATTACGCTTGTAATTCCCATAACAGTTTCTGGCGTTCAGAACACACGGTTTTCCAAAGAATTTCATTGACATACTTTTTGACTAACATGAGAAGTTTTGAGAGTTGTCTTTTGTTTTCATCCGGCTTCCATTCCGGTTTGCTCGGGCCACAAACGATCAGTGTCGGAGTTGTGTCGAGAGATAGAAGTGTAGTGAAATAATCTTTTAACGAATATTTTTTGTCCTTGAGCGAATTCGAAACATCATTTCCCGGAATGATATTGATCACATCATCTGTGATCCCAAACTCATTCCCCACGACAATTTGCGCAACAGTCACTTGACGCTCTATTTCAGTTATGATTTCCGGGGGAGTGAAGGGATTGATCGCCACGTTTACATATTTCCAAAAATTGCCCAATGTAGTTTTTAATTGATTCCATTGGACAATGGTTAAATGCCCTTGCAAAAGGGGCCAGAGTTGGGGCATTTTCGATTTCACTTCCGAGTTTTGGATGATTTTACGAATAAGTTCAACGACGGCGTTTATTGATTTCTCGTTGCTCAGGATCAGTCTCACGAGCATAGTTTCTCCTTCAGCAAGTTTCGGCTTGGCATTGAAAATGGTTTCAATCTCAGCCCGATCTTCTGACGGGTCGAGTCCGGTAATCAATACCGGAACTCTCCCATCTTTTTCCAGTGGTCTGATTGCTAGTTCGATGAATTCTGTCGCCGACATTGTCTCGGGTTTGTAACCCCAGAATAATTCATGGCTTCGGTTCCATGGTGCGTGGATCTCTTCAAGAGTCTTTGTGACGAGATTGGTATGCTCCGCCGGTCCTTCGGTGGATCTGTTTACTAATCCTTGGCAGTATCCGAATGCAGCGCCAATGATTCCGTTTGCTCCTACTCCTCCTGACGGTAGTCCATGAAGACAGCGCTCGGAACGAATGCTCGAGTGGCACTGTTCAGGGAGTCCAAGATGTTTACGAAGCCTTTGAAGCGGTATATTGACTGCGATTGAGCAAGCCATAGTAATTAGTTGTTTTTTAATCGTTGTTCAATGAATCGTATTGTATTATTAAGTTCGATCAGTAATGATTGAACTACCGGAGCTTTCGATGTAGTAAGACGTTTTAACAGCCGGTTACCTCTCACAAATAGGACGTACAGCTCATCCTTTGTGTATGGTTCCAAATCTTGAGTTTTTTCGAGAAAATCATAAACGCGGAATGCGTTTCCGAAACGCCCTAGGAAGTCTTTGCCAAGACGTTGTAATGCTGGAAGCTGTTCTTTATGGTTATTAATATTAAGATTCCAAAATTCCATAAGGTCAAACTATTGCTTTTCGTTTTGAAATACAATATACTTTGACGAAGTGTTTCGTCGTCACCTCAATATGCTTAAAAAATCGCTTCAACTTTTAGGATTATCGGATAAAGAGTCCAAAGTTTACGTTTCGCTCATTACCCTGGGGAAAATGGGAGTTTCATCGCTCGCGAAGTCAGTCGGTCTTCCACGCCAGACCACATATTCGATTCTCAAGAACCTTGTTCGAAGAGAGCTTGTAGAACAAAGTAATGAAAACGGCGTAAAATCATTTTTTGCAGACGTTAGTCGTCTTGAAGAATTATTAGAAAATCAGAAGAAAAGTATTGAAAATGTTAAGCAATCTCTCGCTGAGGAGATGTCCATACTTCGTTCAAAGCAAAAACAACCTCCGGAATTTCCGAAGGTGGAATATTATGAGGGACGAATGGGTCTTATTCGGTTATTTGAGGACATATTGAGGCAGCATCGCGTGGGAGGCGTGAAAGAATTTCGTGGATATGGCGTAAATACCTTCCGGGAGACGCTCGGAAAGTTTTTATATACGTTTGTTCGCAAGCGCCACCGATATGGTACGAAGACGAAATTATTCGTCGGGGAGGGGAGAGATGATTTCAATATTGTCGATGACTCAAGCCGATACGGACGCGAAATTAAAAGACTCAATATGAAGCCGCAAAAAGCTGGCATGTATCTTGTGGGGAATCGAATTTATCTCTTTTCGTACGCGGATGCCGTCGGAGTCATGATTGAGAATAAAGCGATGGTTGAATTGTTGCAAAATGTCTTTGAGGATCATTGGAAACGAGTGCAGCATTGAATCTTGATTGAGTGGGCAGAGAAAATTTCAAATATCTTGAAACAATATGCCGATGAGGCGAAGATTGTTTGGGTGAAGATTGGTCACGGAAAGAGGGAGAATGAGAGGAGGATTGTATGGGCGGATGTGCTGGATTGAGTTATGAATACAGTTGACTGTGAGTTCCGATTGCGTCGAAGATGATTGAGTCAGTATCATTTAGTTCGTGGAAAATAGCTCTCCAGTCTCCGGTGATATTGATGCTTCGGTATCCTTTCCATTCTCCTGTGAGTTGATGGTTTGAAAGGAGAGGGTGAAATTGATCATGAGTGAACAATCGAAGTCGTTCGTCGAATACTCCTCGAATCTTCAATGGTGTTTTATCGTAAAGCTTTGCGAATTGACGACTAAATTGAACGCGCATACGTTCGAGGTTTTCGGTTGAGCCATTTGATTGCGTCATCGGCATTATCAAAAGAAAGAGAAACTCGTCCCTGTTTGATATCTTCTTCTGAAGATCGAATCGCGTTGATAAGATAGGGTGAGGGAGTCTCTCCCTTGGGTCGCATAGCAATCTCAAGTTCGTCCTGTACAAACGCGTTCATCGCCATCGTGAGCAAGGCTTTTAAGGTGATTCCCTGCGCTTCAGCTTTTTCTAGGGCTTTTTCCTTCAGCCGCTGGCTCGTTTTAAAACTAACTTGTGCCTGTGAGTCGTAAGCCATATAGTTAATAACTAGTTTATAGCTATATGGTAAATTGATTGGTACGTATTGTCAAGAGCGAGTAAAATGATAGGGGGAACGAATAGGTGTTTGTAATTTGATAATATACGTTAAATCTATGGCAAAAAATCTTCTCATCATTCACGGGTTGAATCAGCTGAAGTTTTCGTTTCGGAACATGCTTCTTGAGCTAGAAAAAGACGGATACAGTATCCACTATTTTTCCTATTCAAATAAAGAAACCATTCCAGAGATACGAATGCGTCTCCGACAGTTTTTAGAACAACAGGGCGTGCAAGAGTATTTCGCGGTCACGATGAGTTTTGGTGCAATCATCCTGCGAAATTATCTTGCTCGATTTGGAACGGAAGGCTTAAACCGCGCAGTGATGATTGGTCCGCCGAATCGAGGCGCAATGCTCCTCAGAGTGGCGATAAAAGATCGAAAATGGAAACTGTTACTGGGAAAGCTTATCGAAGATTTTTTGGACCACGAAAGTGATTATCTTCCATTAACACCCGATTTTTTTGTTGGAATTATTGCAGGAACAAAGGCGAAGATTACAAAACCGCCGATCCCGCTTTTCTACGTTAACCGTTTTTTTGATACCACGGATTCTGACGGCAAGGTGAAAATTGAGGAAACCAAGCTGCCATTTATGAAAGATTTCGTCACGGTGGACGAATGCCATGATTCACTCCTTTCGAATCCGGAGGTGATTCACTATACGAAACAGTTTTTAAATACAGGATCATTTAGCAATATTTACAATGTCATTGCGAGGCATCCGAAGCAATCTTACAACAGTGGTAACTTTATGTTCTCCAATCTCACACCAAAAGAAACCAGATTATTCAGAAAACTTTCCACTCCTCAGAAGATTCAGGATTACTTGGATTCGTTGCGGCTTATTCAATACGCTGTTGTCCGTGTTCGGTGGTAGGGTTTATCATCCGGAAGCTTAATTTGCGTTTCGAGCCAAAGATGGTCGTTTATGTTGAATGATGTAACGCTCGGGTGTGTTTTTTTGATCTCCGTCTTGATCCATTCTACTGCCCAGATGGTGTTTGCGCGAATCTCAATCTCTTCAGGAGAGTGTTTTGCAATTTCAACTTTTTGATCAACTTTTTGCTCGAGTGACGGTTGGTATTCCAAAATCCCAAATTTTCTTAAGATTTGTGGCAGCTTGTAATCTGCACATGCAGTGACATAGTCGATGTTTTTCAGGTTTCCATAATCACGTCCGTTAAACATTTGACGGACGTCCGCGATAAATAATTGTGCTCGCTTAAAAAAGAAAATCTCCTTTCCTTTATAAAATGCGCTGTCGTGAAAGGAGGGAAAATTCTGTGTTAAGACATCTAAAAGTTTTAGTGCGTCAAAATCTGATGAAGCGATAAGATTGTGCATGCTGCCATCGTACATACGCTGTGTTTGAAATCCTATATCGTTAATAAATTTAAGCCGTTCATCAAAGAGAGGGATCACGGCGTTACTTCTCATGATGTGCCCGAAGATTGGTTTTTTCATTCTAGCAAGATACTTAAAGTCTAAGATTGGGATTTCTTCCTTAATTGCACGATATAACGCGGAGATCATTCCCCACGAGCCGTCGTATTTGCGATTATCGTATTCAATAGCCCATTTCGGCTCACCCCAATAAGAAAAGCTGATCGTATTAAACACGAATAATAGACGAAGTTTTTCTTCATCAGTAAGTGTCAATGAATCAAAAGAATACGGCGCGACACACAGCCAGTGTCTGAACGTTTCTTGGGAAAGTTTCTGTGAGTAGTTGATAAGTTTTTCGTGGTTTATGTTGACAAAATCAGAATGTTCAACCACGAATTTCGTTGTGTCGAGAACCTTATTCATAGCAGTGCTGAACCTATGGAACAATCAATGAATACGAAAAGAGCAATTATTTGTCAATGACTTAGAACTTGATTTTTCGCTTTTTAAAGGATAAAATAGGTAAGCCAGATCAAAATTCATCAAAATCTTTGACTTATGGATCATGTACTCGTTAGAACCCTTAAAGACGCCGGGATGAATGAAAAAGAGGCACGGTGTTATCTTGCGTTATTAGAAATAAAGTCGGGAACCGCAACAAACATCGCGCAAACTGCAGGACTCAAAAAATCAATTACCTATGTAATCCTTGAACAACTAATTGCGCGGGGTTATGCCACTCAATCACTCAATAAAAAAGTGAATGAATACAAACCACTAGATCCTTCGTTTCTTCTTTCGAAACAAAAAAGCATCGTCCACTCCATAGGTCAGATGCTTCCGCTACTCCAGACCTTGGGGAATAAGAACTCAACGCGTCCAGAGATTCACTATGTCGATACGAAAGAGGGAATACGAAATGTTTATGAAAGCTTCAATGTTTCAGCCGAGGCGTTCTTTATTTCTTCTTACGCGAAGATTCACGAACACTTCCCCGGACTTGTTAAACAATGGATATCAAATTATAAACGTCGTAAATACAAAATTCAGGCACGCCATGTGATCCCCGACAACCACATCGATCGAATGTTTGGGCTTGAGTATCAAAATGCCGGCCAAAACGTACGGATCCTTCCGCGCGAAACACGATTTGAAACCGACGTCGTGCTTACCGAAGATACATTTTCAATTTCGTCGCTAGATGGATTGCCATTCCTTGTGTTCATTAAATCTGAAAAACTCGCCCATGCCCTAAAACCTCTTTTTGAAATTGTCTGGAAATCGTGCACCCCCATCAAAGGTAAAACTGAAAATAATAAATAACTATTTGGATATGTTCGGATTAAATCAAAGTGAAACCAGATTATTCAGAAAACTTTCCACTCCTCAGAAGATTCAGGATTACTTGGATTCGTTGCCGATTAATTTTGAGAAGAAGGGAGAAACACTCTATTCACCTCGAATGGTGATGAAGAAGAAAACCGCGCATTGCATGGAAGGTGCGTTATTTGCCGCAGCTGTGTTGTGGTTTCATGGTGCTCGACCACTGCTACTTGATCTCAAAACAACGAACGATGATTTTGAACACGTGGTTGCCTTATTCCGACAGCATGGCCGTTGGGGAGCAATCAGCAAAACCAATCACGCGACGATTCGGTATCGTGAACCGGTATATCGAAGCTTTCATGAGCTTGCAATGTCCTACTTCCATGAGTATTTCACGGATTCTGGAAAAAAGGTGATGCGAAGTTATTCGGCCCCGTTTGATCTTCGCCAATATACAGACCGTTCTTGGATCACAGGTGAGAAGCATTTGTGGTACATCTCTCGTGATCTTGATCGTTCAAAACATTTCACCATCCTCCCGCGCGGAATCAAGCTCCGAAAGGCTGATCAGATTGAGATTAAAGCGGGGAAATTGAGAGAGTGGAATAGAACGCTTGCTTAGGCAAAGACGGTAATCAAAAACATGACAACTGTTGAAACAATAATTCCAAGCTCCAAAGGCTTTGGCGGCCAGGGAATGCTACCATCTCGATGCCGGTATTCCCAAACATATCCAATGAGGTCGCCGATGCGTCTGCGAAACGGCCAGAGCATGCCTGCATCGCTCTCTCGTATCGCTTGATTCATTCCATGACCGTGACTGAATACATCAAACAGAACGTGAACGAGTCCACTGATCGCGAATGGTATGCAAATGGGAATCCAAATCAGTGATGCACCACAAAGAATTCCCCACACGAAGATCGAATGGGATATTTCCTTTGAACGCTCATTGTGGTGTGATGTGTTGTCGGTTTTTCGCGCGCGAAGCCAGTTGGAAACCAGCGTTGCGTCGGGAAGATTCGAAGCAAGCACACAAAGTGCTTGAAACGCGGGCTCATTTGGAAATGCGATCGCACCGATCAAGAGTCCTGTTGTGGTGTGGGTGAGTGTGTGCATGACTTTTTATGCTTGATTCGTTACAATGGGTACAAACCGTATGCACATTCGTGAGTCCATTGGAAATTATTTATATCGCCGCTATCATATTACGCCGGACGGGTTGAGTGCGTTCCGGATGTTTTCGGGTCCATGGATCGGGCTTTCTATCGCATACGCGCTTATGAAGCCCAGTCTAGCACGAGTTGTTTTTGTTGTCATCCTTTATGGTTTGGTGGTGGCAACGGACGCTATCGACGGTCCGCTTGCCCGGTTGTTGCGTCGAGAACAAAAATTAGAAGTATCGGTCAAAGGAGCAGTTCTTGATCGCGTTAGTGATAAATTTTTGATCGCGTGTAGTTTAATTCCTTTTGGTCCTACGGCCTCAATCCTTATTATTTTGGCATGCGAGAGTGTACTCGCGTATCAAGCGCTTTTCCCGCCCAAACATACCCTCATTCCCGCAACAATAGTTGGTAAATTGAAAATGGTTTTTCAAAGCTTATTGGTCCCGTTGTTTCTATGTTCAGCGTTTTTCAACACTGATTGGATCCAAACTTCAGTATTGACGTTCGCTTGGATAACCGCGTTGCTGTCGCTGTCTTCGTTGGTAACACACATAGCTCCTGTTTTTGTTAAACACGATTTACCTTCATAATCCACGCCTTGCGGCGTGTTGCAACAATGTTCGCGAAGCCATGAATTCCAGCCACCGCATGACACGGATGATTGCCGGTGCGGCGTTTCCTTGAAAACGCGACGAGTAGGGCTCAACGAGGATGAGGTTGGGAATTTCGGAGAGATACGCGCCCCATAGATCGGTGCCGAGTCTGTCGCCGACCATGACGCTTTGGTCCGGTCGGCGGTTAAACGACTTCAGAATATCGGCGAAAACGACAGGATCTGGTTTTTTTCCCGAACCCGCAACAGGAATGCCGATGTGCGCGAGGACATTGGCAATAAGAGTTTTTCTTTTACGAGAAGCGTTTGTAGCAACCACAATTTGAACACCCGGAAGCAGTTGAATCTGTTTGAAAAGTTCTGTGGTTTGTTGTGGAAGTTTTTGTGCTGAATACCCCGCAATGGTATCATCCGCGTCAAATAGAAACAGTGTCACTCCGCGCTTTACTAAGGCATTAACATCAATGTCGTATACCGTTGCCTCCTTTATGACGGGCATCGAGTTTCGTTTTCCGATTTGAACGAAAAATTTGCTATAATACCAAAGCCAACGAATCATAGTATGCGTGTTGTTCACGATAGCATATCATGGCATTATGGAAAAACTCTTGATAATGATTGCGGAAAGCGCGTGGCTCTTGTTTCCTGGCTACGTTGCGAATATGGCACCGATTTGGTTTCAGCGCGTTCCCATACTCAATATTCCAGTTGATTTCGGAAAAACGCTGCGTGGAAAACCGCTCTTTGGAAGCCATAAGACATATCGTGGATTTTTCTTTGGGGTCGCGTGCGCCTTAGCTTTCACGGTTCTCCAGCGCGAATTGTTTGGGTTATCTGAATGGGTTCGCAATATAAGTCTCGTCAATTATCAGACTACATCGATTGTGTTATTGGGTTTTTTGCTTGGATTCGGGGCGCTGATTGGAGATTTGATTAAGAGTTTTTTTAAACGCAGAATCGGTGTTGCTTCAGGTAAATCGTGGTTTCCGTATGATCAGCTCGATTATGTGATCGGCATGATTGTGTTTCTGCTTCCGCTTTATCAACCCGACCCCGTGCACTTCATTGTCATGGTTATCTCTAGCATCATACTTCATGTTGTTGTGTCGTACATCGGATACTTGCTCAACATGAAACAAGACAAGATTTAGTCCTTGCTATCTGGGTTTGTTTTGACTATACTCTAACTCACGTCGAAATTAAATAATCAATCAACTAAAATGCGTCTGTCCCGTTGTGAACCGTGCAAGGTTCTACTACTGGGGTTGATTCGCGAAATTGTTTTTCATTAGAATTATGATGAATGCAAAAGAATGGTACGTGCAATCCGTTACCAACGAACTGCCTGCGTTCAAACGCGTGTTTGAAGCAGTACCAAACGAACACACGGACTACAAACCAGATCCAAAGTCGAAAACCGCAATGGAAATTGTGAACACCCTTGCTGCGGAGGCAGCCGCAGTAAAATCAATAGCCGAAACAGGGATGGTGGATTTCGGTAATGCCCCAAAATGGGAACCACTGTCGAAAGAAGATGCTTACGCGTTTCTTGAAAAAACCATGAAAGAGGTTCAGGAAATCGTTTCCGCGATGCCTGATGAAAAATGGGATTCGGAAGCAACGCTTCTGGGTGGCAAAGAGCCCTGGAAAGCGCCGCTTGGGGGAATGCTCTGGATGTTCCTTCATGACGCAATTCATCACCGAGGGCAAATCTCAACCCATCTTCGCGCCATGGGCGGCAAAGTCCCTTCCATCTACGGCCCTTCAGCGGATACGGAGATGTAGAGTTGGGGAATCGCTTGAAATTCACAAAGACCTCTCGTTATGGGAGGTTTTTTATTTCTGAAACAACATCATGGTAAAGCGATCACCCACACAGCGAACATCTTTTTGTTTTACGAGTTTGAATGGTTCGAATAGTCGCTGATACTCTTCGGGTTCCCGGAGAATAGAGTATTTCGAAATGGGGGAATCCTGCCCCTCAAATGTATGTTCGGTAATGAATATACTGTCACTCAAATTTTGAAGCGCCGCAATAGTACTTCGGAGCTCCTCGGGATTCAAAATGTGAAGTAAGACAATACAGTCGAATACAAGATCAAAAGATTTTGGTGGCAAATTGAGTTCAGTTACTTTCCCGAGTAAAAGTTGTATATTCGTTTGGTTTTTCAGAACTTTTTGAGCACGGCTCATCATAGTAGGGGAGATATCTATTCCTACTACTTCTCGTGCCCGTTGCGCTAGAAATTCGGTCATACGTCCGATACCGAACCCAAACTCAAATATTCGTTTCCCATGCAGGTCACCTAAAAAATCGAGTATGTCTTTTTGTAACCGTTCTGTTGCTTGTATATTTTCTTCAAGACTGTGTCGGGCAGACATTACCGATTGTACATTTGGTCTTTGGGCGCGTATCTCCCAATGTTGTAATATGTCACTTTCCCCGATTTGTTCTTTCATTTCACGCCCGATGTGTTGATAGGTATCCTTCTCCCGTGAAGTTATTGCGTACGCTTTTATATTAGACATATGTCATAAAATATTTATGACAGTATAATATCATAATGATTAAGTTTGTCAATGGGTATTGATGACAATGATGATTGTTGCTATACTCTGAGTATATGAACACATCAAAATTACTCGAAAATCTTGGGTTAGCGAAAAATGAGGCTACGGTCTACCTCGCTCTCCTTAAATGCGGGCTCACCCAGGCGGGTCCGCTTGTAAAAACTACGAAACTCCATCGAATGCTTGTATATAATGCGCTCAATCGTTTGGTTGATGAAGGGTTAGCAACAGTGATTCATAAAAAGTCCGTTCAGTTGTTTCAACCAACTGACCCCGGTGTTTTGTTAGAAAAAACCAAAAAGCTTAGTTTGGAAGCGGAGGTTGTGGTTCCAGAGCTTCGAAAGCTCCAGCAACAACTTTCGGATGTGGTGAACGTACGGACGTTGGTTGGGAATGAGGGGTTTCAGACGAATCTCACTGAAATGATCGAATCCTGCGCACTACAAGCAAAGAAAGAAATGTGTATTATTGGGGGTGCACCCGATGTTGATTTCTATGAAGCAGTCGGGGAGTGGTACCCAACGTATGTTCATCTGCTAGAAGCACACAGAGTCAAAAAACGGCTCATCGCGCCGGAATCCTATTCTCATGAGTTTCAAAAGAAATTCATTGCGGAAAAATTTGCGGAGTTGCGAATTGTCCCTACGGGTCTTTCTTCGCCGACCTATACCCGCATCAATCAAGAGATGGTTTCCATCGAGATGTATCATCCACAGATTGTGGTGATTCAAATTCGCAACAAACCCATCGCTAAAAGTTACCTCGATTCTTTCGAGTTGCTTTGGAAAACAGCTAAGCCTGTTTAGGTTCCCATCTACGGCCCTTCAGCGGATTCGCCGGAGATGTAGGGTTTTATAAAGTGAATACAGGAGAAACAACCCATTTGGGTTGTTTTTCTATTTATTAGGGTGTTATCATTATTACATGAATCACCATTCATTTATTAATCCATCTTTTACCTATGCCATTGTTGGCGCGACGGAAAATCATGAGAAATATGGATGGATTGTGTTTGATAATTTGAAACGCAAAGGATTTCATGTGGTTCCCGTGAATCCAAAGTATCAACTCATTGATGGAGTTGTGTGTTATCCGAATTTGTCAGCGATTCCATCGAAGCCAGATGTCGTGGTCTTGGTCATTCCGCCAGAGCGGGGAATTGAAGTGGTGGAAGAAGTGGTGAAACTTGGAATCAAAAAGATTTGGTGTCAGCCCGGAGCTGAGAGCGAAGAGTTGGTTCAAGTCGCGGAACAAAACAGAATTGAAATTGTTGCTGATGGAAGTTGTCTGATGGTCGTGACGAATTATGCGGGATCGTAGTAAACGTGTGATATACTGCTAGTGTTATGAAACAACTCCCCAAACCGTCATCAACTGAAATCATTCTTTATCAAAGCCGGCAGAAAGACGTGTCGGTTGAGGCTCGATTGATGGAAGAGACTGTCTGGCTCACCCAAGCCCAGATGGCTCTCTTGTTCAACAAGAACATTCGAACCGTAAATGAGCATATCAAAAACACATTTAAAGAGCGTGAGCTTAGCCAAAGCTCAGTTATCCGGAAATTCCGGATAACTGCCAAGGATGGCAAGCAATACGATACAAATTTCTATAACTTGGATGTCATTATTTCCGTGGGGTACAGGGTAAAGTCTCAGGAAGGCACTCGGTTTCGCGTATGGGCAACGAGCGTACTTCGAGACCACATCTTGAAAGGCTTCACCATTAACCAGAAACGTCTTGAAGAAAAGCGCGGCAAGGAATTAAGAGAACTTGAACAGGCAATAGCACTTCTTCAGACAACGGTCGCGCAAAACTATTTGAACAGAGATGAGGCAGTGGGATTGGTTCAGGTTATTACGGATTATGCCGATTCATGGTTGTTGTTGCATCAGTACGACCAAGGGACACTGTCGGGAGAACGGCTGACGAAGCGGACGAGGTATGTGCTTGTTGCGGGCCAGGCATACCAAGCAATTGAAGAATTGGCGCAAAGCCTTCGGGCGCGCAAAGAAGCAACCAGTTTTTTTGGAAGCGAACGGGAGAGAGGGTCGCTTGCCGGGATCTTGGGGAATATTGAACAGTCGTTCAGTGGGCGAGTGCTTTATCCAAGTATTGAAGAAAAAGCAGCGCATCTGTTGTACTTCATTATCAAAGATCATCCGTTTGTGGACGGAAACAAACGGATCGGATCATTTTTGTTCATTCTCTATCTCGCGCGCAATCGTCATTTGTTCAATGCAAACGGTGAAAAGAAAATTAATGACAACGCCCTAGTTGCCCTCGCGCTTCTCGTTGCCGAAAGTAAACCAGCTCAAAAAGATGTGATTATCAAGCTTATATTGAATTTGTTGAAGAAGAAGTGATAATATTATCCGCTGTGGGACAATCGTTGAGCACCGATCTTTGTGTGCTGGTCATGGCGTTATACTGTACTTATTTGTACAGGATACATGAATAGCAAAAATTCCTTTTTAGGAATAGTTAAGTAAAGTCAACAGGTACACGAGAATGGTTTTTTTGAGAGTAGGTATCTCCACGAATTCATTGTCTGAGTGCGCCTTTCCGCCAAGAGGTCCGAATATAACCGTCGGAATTCCCTTTTGGATTAACATGAAACTTTCGTTTGCAGGCCCAGTACCACGCGCGGTAATTTTTTGTTGATAGATTTGTTCGCAAGCTGAGCTCACTGTTTCAACAAGCTTTTCTGACGGCGATAACGATACTGCGGGAATGTCCACAAACGTTTCGAGCTCAACTTTGATACCTCGCTTTCGAGCAATCGACTCTGCTATTTCTCGAATCTGATGATAAATTCGTTTGATTGAAAGGCTAGGAAGATAGCGAACTTCAACAACGCTCTCGCATAAATCAGGGACCGTACTCACAGCCGTGCCTCCGTGGAGGATCATGGTACCTGGCGTGATGACATTGCCATGTCGAGGAAAGCTGGGGTGCGTTGTTTCGGGGAGTTTGATGTTTTCTAGCGCGAGTAGAATTTCAGCCATGCCGGTAACCGCATTTGCGCCCCGTTCTTTTGACTGCCATTTCACACTACCCGAATGGACTGAATGCCCTTTCGTTGAAATCTTGACCCTGAGCACTCCACGATGTCCTATTCCTACGTTATATGTACCACCGTATCCATAAATGGCCCCTACTCCTTCTACGAATCCTTCTTCAATTAAGTATTCCATTCCAACGTTAAAAATTTTTGTTGCCGTCGAACCCCCCTCTTCGTTTGAAACAAGGAGTAATCGCGGCTGAATTAACGTTTCAATGTTGAGCTCTTTCAATACTCGGAGAAGGAATAACTCACAAACAATTCCTGCCTTCATGTCAACTGCGCCTCGTCCATACACATGGTTACCAGCAACGTGGCCGGAAAATGGGTAATAGTGCCAATTCTCAATTTCCCCAGGTCCAATTGTGTCCATGTGTCCTAAAAATAAAAAATTTTGTTTTGATGCTTGGCGCTTTGACTCCGTTTCAATCACAAGGTTTGGCCGATCTCGTTCTTTCGCGACGATCCGTGGGTATAAATGATATTCGCGCGATTTCTGGTAAATATATTGCGCGATTTTTTCCTCAGGATTTTCACCAGATACGGAAGGTATCCGAATAAGGGTCTGGCAGAGCTTCACCATCTCCTGTTCGTGTTCTTTGAGATAATGTTCTGCGCTACGAATAATCTCATCCACCGCGGACGCGTCTCGAGTAATTGTTTTTTGTTGATCAGGAAGAGTAATGTAGGTCAAGTTACCTTCTTTATGTTTCGAAATGTGACCCTGATCAATCAATGTTTGGACGTTTCGAGAAAGATTTCCAGGGTCTAAATGAAGTGCTCGTGCTAATTCACGAAGATAAATTTTTTGATGAGGGTGCGACTGAAGTCGTTCTTTGATGTTTTCCAATAAACGATAGTGCATATACAATGATATATACAACATAGTAGACCCTACAACATTTGTTGTCAATGAATAACTTTTTTATGATGTATGTATAAGTTAAAGATAAGTTCATCCTTGCTATTGACACATCATACAACGAAACCTCGCACCAGTCGCCTGAGGCGGACGGTACGGGGCGGGCATCTGTTATGTTATTGTTATGTTGATTTTAGCAATAGACACATCGTGCGACGAGACCTCGGTTGCGATTACTTGGAATGACGTGATTCTTTCCAATGTCATTTCAAGTCAGGTGGAACTTCATAAGAAATATGGAGGCGTTGTTCCAATGATCGCCATGAGGGCGCACCAGGAACGTATTGACGCGGTGATCCAGGAAGCAGTCAAACGCGCCAATATTTCAATTTCCAAATTACAAATCCCAAATCACAAACAAATATCAAGTTACAAATCCAAAAGCACCTCCTCAATCCCCTCCTTCGTAAGGAGGGGGCAGGGTAAGTTACAAGCTACAAGTTTCGGGTTACAAGATGTAGATGTCTTCGCTGTAACTTACGGGCCGGGGCTTGCGCCAGCGTTACAAATCGGCGTTGAGAAATCAAAAGAACTCGCAAGGTTGTATAAAAAACCCTTGGTTGCAGTGAATCATATGGAAGGACACATCTACTCCAACTTCGCAAAACGAGTTGGAGTAATTTCGAAATTCGAAATTCGAAATTCGAAACAAACCAATAATTCAAAACTCAAGTCCAATTTGGATTTCGTGCTCCGTGCTTCGGATTTTCCAGTCTTGTGTCTTCTCATCTCAGGTGGTCACACGGAACTCGTGCTTATGAAAAACCATGGAAAATATGAAATCATTGGTGAAACACTCGATGATGCAGTTGGTGAGGCGTTTGATAAGGTTGCGAAAATGCTCAGTCTTGGATACCCGGGAGGACCGATTGTGGAAGAGCTTGCTAAAGAGGGGAATCCCCACAAATATCCATTCCCTGTGCCGCTCGAAAAGTCTAAAACATGTGACTTCAGTTATTCTGGGCTCAAAACTTCAGTATTGTACGCGTTGCAAAAGATCTCTCCCAAAGGAAAATTCACCAAAAAACTAATTTGTGATTTATGTGCCTCATTTCAACGAGCCGCTGTTGAACATTTGGTACAGAAAACCACATTGGCTATTAAAAAGTTACAAGTTACAGGTTACAAGTTACAGGTTACAAGGCTGTTGCTCGGTGGTGGTGTGGTTGCGAATAAACTTGTCCGTTCTGAAATTCGTAAAGCAATGAAACCATTTGAAATAGAGGTCGTTTATCCAATCGATAAAAAGTTGCTTGGCGATAATGCCGCGATGATCGCGATTGCGGCATTTCATAGGGTAAAGCGAAAACAATTTGTGAAAAACGTCTCAAGACTTGAACGTGATCCAGGACTGAGGTTGGGTAGCTGAACTTTGGATCGTGGTGTATACTATATTCATGTTTCGTCGTCTTTCGTATAATTTATCGGCTCTGTTCCCTCACTCGCTTTCAAAACAAGTGAAAGGACTCTATGAATCGGTAGCCATCATGGATTTGGCGCTCGCCATGGTCATGATTTTTGAGCCTATTTATCTTCTCTCGATCGGCTTCGATCTTTCCCAGATATTACTTTTCTATCTTGCGGTGTATGCGTTGTATTTCGTGCTCATACCGTTTGGCGCGCGGTTCGCTAAACGATACGGGTATGAAAAGTCAATCATGATCAGCTCGCCGTTTTTAATCGGGCTATATCTCTCATTTTTCGCGGCGGCAAATCACAATCTCATTTGGATCGCTGTTGCCGCGGTGTGTTACGCCATTCAAAAAACGTTTTATTGGCCCGGATACCACGCCGATTTCGCTCGTTTTTCTGAACAATCCGAAGAAAGCAGAGAAATTTCAAATCTCGTTGTGATTTCATCCATTGTGTATATCGTTGGACCATTTTTGAGCGGCGTCATTATCACCGTTCTTGGTTTTAAAACATTGTTCGTGATTGTTTCGGTATTGATTTTGGTTTCAAATATTCCGCTGTACATGGTCCCCGAACAATTTACACCCGCACCATTTAATTATTTTGAATCCTACAAACGACTGTTTACCAAGGAGTATTGGCGCGCAACCTTCGCGTCGTTTGGGTATGCTGAAGAATTCGTCGTACTTGTTGTGTGGCCGACGTTTGTATATATCACCGTGAAGTCGTTTTTTAACGTCGGTGTTGTTGTTGCCGCTGCAACGTTTGTGACGCTCTTGGTAACTCTTTATATTGGAAAACAAACGGATGCCGCGAAAGACAAGCGCCACATTCTTAAATCAGGATCCGTACTTTACGCATTTGTGTGGTTTTTACGCTTCCTCGCGCAAACCCCGGTTGGTGTGTTTGTTGTTGACACGCTTTCACGAGTCACAAAAAATATTGTGAGCGTACCGTTAGTCTCCATTACCTACGAAGAGGCGCGTGCGAACTCGGTTATGAACCGTGTTATGGTATTTGAAATGGCGTTGATCATCGGTAAAATACTCGCAATTCTTGTGTGTATGTTCTTGTGGCATCTGACGGGATCATACATTCCTTTGTTCGTGTTTGCCGGACTGGCAGCGTTGTTGTACGGCGTGCTATAATGCGTAAGTACTGCCATGTAGCTGATCGAATGTTTCTTAACCCGTTTATGACATCAAAAAAACCAACAAAAAAATGTGTCCTCATTATTGAGGACGAACAAACGATTTTGAAAATGCTTGTGGAAAAATTCATGCTGGAAGGGCTTGAGGCAATTGCGGCCATCGTTGGAGTTCAGGGGCTGGAACTCGCGTTCTCGAAGCATCCCGACATTATTTTGTTGGACATTATCATGCCCCGGATGAGTGGGCTTGAGGTGTTGGAGAAATTGAGAAACGATCCGTGGGGAGCGAGCGTTCCGGTGATTATGCTGACCAATGTGGACGATGGGTCGTATGTTGACCGCGCGAACACTTTTCACGTTTCACGATATCTCACAAAAATCAATACGACCCCAAGTGAAATCTTCGCGTGCGTTCAATCTCTTCTCCCATAGCGCTCTTAGTAGATATTAACGAATCAGTTCCGCGTATCGTTCGCGGAAGTGTTTTAGTTTTGGAGAGATGACAATTTGGTAATTCAAACAGGCAGATGCGAATTAGTTATAACTTAATCAGCCTTGCTTGATCAAGAAAGAACTCTTTGACCGTTTTCCATAAGATGTTTTTGATCAGATCGGGATTTGGATCACGTTCCGCATCTTCAAAATAGACGAGAGATTTAAGCAAATGATATGGATCGAAGTTGATACCAGGAAACTTTTTCGGGAGAAGCGAGAAGAGCGACTCCAATGTCAGGGCGGTCTTGCAAATCTCGAAAAGATCAATGAAGTCTTTTTTGCTCCCGCGATCGGAGATGGCGATGAGCTTCATCAACGCGATGTCTTGCAATCCGGCTATATTGACACCGTTCCATGTCTCAGTTGTTTCAAGAAGAGGATATGGGTATTCGAAAAATTCAACTCGGGTAGATAGCCATTGACCTGTGAGTGTTTTTGTTTCTTTGATCGCCACGTCGAATGGGGCTACGCGAATTAACTTCTGAAGCAATTCATCAACTGAAAATGGTTTTGACGAGAACCAGTCAAGATCAATGCTCTTACGATGTCCAAGCCGAAGTGCTGTTGCGGTTCCCCCAGCGAGATAAAGTCCGTCAACCATTTTCTCCTTCGCTAATGTCTCCAGGGCGTGGCGGGTGTCGGGGTAGAGGGTTTCTGCATGCATAGAATGGGTTTGGTTATCCCTAGGCGATTTTTCCAGAATAACGCGGTTTTCAAGCGGATTCGACGAGATGAGCTGACAACATCCTCTATATCATTTGGCGAGAACTCGTTTAAAACCCAATGTACGGCCTGGCGGTTTCCTTCCTCTAACAACCGTTCGATGATAAACGATTTGTGCGTTTGTGTATCCAAATCACCCGGCTTCGTATCCCATAAAAAACGATTCAATTCTTGAGGAATATGGACTTCTTTCATGAAGATAGTTTACCATAAAAAGGACATCGTTTCAATGTTCTGCATCACATCAAGACACATTCAAATCCGTGGCTACACACCATCAAACATCTTTCAACAACTGCCAGGCGAAGAAAAAGAATTGACGGAACATCTCGGTAATTGTGTGAGATTCGACACGAAATCAAACCACGCCTCACAACAACTTCCACGTCGCATCAAAAAACCACGCGAACACTTCTGCTATCCCACGGCTTTCAACAATAATTCCGTTTTCATCCCCTAAAAGATTGATGACGGTTAGACGTCGTTGGGTACATGAGATCCTTCCTCTTCCAAACTTATTTTCGTGAGTAAAAAATTTCACTTGAACGTTGAGATGTTTGTACTCATGTTCATACGGCTTCACATCATGATGCGCGATGAGTTTCGTAAGAACACCGATTTCTTTTCTTTTCTGCTGGTATTGACGAAAAAAGATCGGATCTTTTTGAAACACGAGCGCAGATCCAATGACTCGGAGTTGCTTTTCTTTTGATCTGCGGTACTCTTCCAATTCGTCAAGCAGTAATTTTTGGACTCCACGTCTTCCATTATAGAATCGTACTTTCGTGGGCAATGAAGGTGTTTTTATGATTTCACGAAACAACCCAAGAGAATGGTAGAATGCGAGGTTGTTATCCTGAAGATTTTCAAAAACAGTATGGGGCTGGATTGCTCGAAGTACCCGATGGTCAATCACACGCTCCACCAGACCGCGTCGCTCCATTTTCTCAATAAGCGGATACAAAGAAGTTCGCTTAATTCCCGTCGAACGGGCGAGAGTCGAGTAATTCGCTTCTCCAAGCTCCAACAACTTTAAGTACACACTAGCTTGCGCTTCGTTAACATCAAGGTTCGCGAGTACCTTTTTTAAAGTTTCGTATGTTGACATAGATATCGTCATTATTTTAGATGACTTTAAAAAATAAAGCAAATATAAGCAAATAGCATGTACCCATGTCAAAGATTATCGTCAGCGAGTAAAGTAAGCGCAACTCATCCATTACACTCTATGACTAATGCCACTTTTCGTCATCGAATCTTGTTGGCTATTATCGTAATCTTTTTTCTGATAGCGGTTGTACTGCTTGCAGACCCCTACAAGCAAGGACCTACGGAACGGATCAAACTCGGCTTTATCGGCGCAATGTCCGGACCAGTAGCCAAATACGGCTCATACGAAGCTGCTCGACTTGCGGCGGAAGAGATCAACGCCAACGGTGGAATCAATGGAACTCAGATCGAGCTTATCGCTGAGGATGGAAAATGTAATTCAAGCGCGGCGACCAACGCGGCAAATAAACTCATCAACATTGATAATGTAAACATCATCCTTGGAGGCCACTGCACTCCTGAAAGTATTGCGATTGCTCCAATCGCAGAGAAAAATAACGTCATCATGCTCGCCTCCATCACCACGAGTCCAGCACTAACACCCATGGGGGATTATGTCTTTCGCACATCTCCCGTTTCAATTGTGCAATCTCATTTAATAGCAGATGTTGCGCGGAACACCTTGGGGCTAGAAACAATGGCGATTATCTACGAACAAACCGATTACGCCAGTCCTATTGCCGAAAGACTCAAGGAAGAATTTGTCCGATTGGGAGGTTTGATCGAGTTGTATGAAGGGTATGCCCCGGGAGTTACTGACTTTAGAACGCTTTTAACAAAAGCAAAGGCCGAACATATTGACGCGCTCTTTCTCTCTGCCCAAAGTCCCGACGCAGCTCTGAATTTTATGAAACAAGTTAATGAAATCGGGATCAAAGCCCAGTTATTCGGCAATGATGTTGCTGGAATCCCCGTCAATATTCGCCAAATTCCGAATCTCTATGAAGGGTTTATTCTCGCGTTGCCCGACTTCGATACGGAAAACCAAAAAACAAAACGATTTATCGAGAGATATAATGCGGCCTATGGTACTCAAGAATTGCCCTACGGATTTTATACCGCAGAAAGCGCCGACGCAGTATATCTCATCACAGACGCAATTGCGGAAAACGGTCTTGATATTGAACGAATCAGAAAATATCTTTATCAGGTGAAGCAATATGAAGGCATCTCGGGTCCCATTACTATCGATCAAAACGGCGACGGCGTGAGAGAATATTCGTTGAAGACCGTAAGAAACGGAACCATCATACCACTAGAAAAATGATATGAACCGATATGATCCAATCGTTCATCAATATGCATCGTTCGTGAACGATGATCCTGTCTTACGGTACGTATCATATCCTTTTATTCTTGATGAAATCGGCGCCGCCAACGACAAACATGCTCTCGACGTTGGATGTGGCGAGGGAACATTAGCCCGCCTTCTCGCCTCGAAAGGGGCGAGTGTTGTTGGATATGATCGTTCATCGAAACAGATAGCCATTGCGAAACAGAGGGAGCACCAACATCCGTTTGGGATTGATTATTTCATCTCAGATCCACGGAAGTTCAAAAGCACGGGGAAATTCGATGACGCGGTGTCGGTTATGTCGCTTCCGTATGCGCCTTCGCGAAGATATTTGGCTCTCTTTTTCTCCTCAACCTGCAAACTTTTGAAGAATGGAGGAGTATTCATTTCCGTTGTTAGAAACCCAGATTTTTCCCATTTTAACGAGTTCTGGCACCGCCGTCGGTATACACCTCTGAAAAACAAAAAAGTTAAGGTTGAATTTTTTGATAGAAACAACAAATTTTTATGTTCTGCTACGAGTAAAAACTTTAGTCAAAGTGATTATGAAACAGGAGCGCATGATGGTGGTTTTTCAAACGTTTCTTGGAGAATGTTGAAACCAAATCCAGAAGGAATCAAAAGATTCGGTGCCGTATTTTGGAAAAAATATCTCACTGACCCTCCTCATGTGGGTTTTATAGCGTGGAAGTAAATGATTGTAAGTCAATGTTACTGCGATGTTATGTCGACCGAGGAAGTGATTTTGCGGATTGGGTAAAAGCACGAATGCGTTGTTTAAAGATTCGTTTGAATATTTGAATAATTATCATTTCTTCAATAGCTCAGCGTATCGTTCGCGGAAGTGTTTTAGTTTTGGAGAGATGACAATTTGACAGTAGGGTTTTGAGGAGTTTTCTTTGTAATAGTTTTGATGATACTGCTCGACGGGATAAAAGGCGGAGAAGGGGACAATTCCAGTCACGATAGGATTATCAAATTCTTGTGCTTCGTTGAATTTCTGTTTCATCTTCTCAGCGGCCTCCCGCTGTTCTTCTGAGTGATAAAAGATTGAGGAGCGGTATTGCGTCCCCACGTCATTTCCCTGACGATTCAATGTTGTTGGATTATGGGTGTGAAAAAAGACATCGAGTAATTGTTCATATGAAATCACATTGGGATCAAACGTAATCTGTACCGCTTCCGCATGGTTGGTTGAACCAGAGCAGACTTGCTCATAGGTTGGATTTGGAATATCTCCTCCGGTGTACCCTGAGATTACGCGTTCGACTCCTTTGAGGTTTTGGAATATCGCTTCCGTGCACCAAAAACATCCAGAAGCGAAGGTTGCGAGATTTTGAGCTTTCATAGAACGATACTGTTCTGAGTGAAAATGATGTATACCTACCATCGCTCAATACAAGTATAGGGAATGGCTTGAGTCAATGTATCAATCGCGTAAGGGGTCGCGGTTGCGCACACCACCGCGCCGTATCCGGAGGAAACGGTTGCTTTTTTCAACTGCTTCATTCCCGCAAGATCTCGTTCATTGATGCGAGTGGCGAGCTTGATTTCAATGGGATATAGAATTCCATCCTGGTCAATTAGAATATCGACTTCTTGTTTTTCTTTTGTCCGAAAGTGCCAAATCGGCGCTTCCATACCTTGATTCCAGTAGTATTTGAGCAGTTCAGAAACGATAAATGTTTCAAACAGCGCGCCGGCCATGGCGCCGTGCTGTGCGGTCTCTGCCGTCTTCCATCCAGTAAGGTAGCTCACGAGTCCGGTATCAAGAAAATACAGTTTTGGAGATTTTACCAATCGTTTGCTGATGTTCCGGTAATATGGGCGAAGGAAATAAATCTGTCCGCTTGTTTCTAAAAGATTGAGCCACTCGCGGGCTGTGGGAGCACTGACTCCCGCGTCACGCGCCAGATCCGCGATATTGAGAAGTTGACCCGTCCGTGCTGCGCATAGGCGGATAAATGTCTCGAATTGGGGGAGTAGCGATACCCTCATCAAGTCGCGAATATCCCGATCGAGGTACGTTCGCACATAGGAACCATAAAAGGTTTCGAGTGGCGGTGCATCAGGGAGCGCTAGGCGAGGATAACTTCCGCGAAGAATGCGCGAGAATAGGGCGGTAATGTCCGGTGGCGGGAATGATTGTTGCGCGAACGCTTCAAGAGGGATGAGAGGTTTTTTTGGTCTTTTTGTTGGTGTTTCTTCTGCAACGGAAAGTCCGAGCAGATTGACAATAGCGATTCTGCCAGCGAGAGATTCGGAAACGCCTTTCATGAGATGGAACTGTTGTGAACCAGTCAGCCAGTATGTACCTTTGCGTTGCGACTGGTCGACTCGGACTTTGATATACGAAAGAAGCTCGGGCGCGTATTGGATTTCATCAATAATGAGCGGAGCAGGGTGTTGGTGCAAAAAAAGCCCGGGGTCCCGTTGGGCGCTTGAGCGAATCTCGAATTCATCAAGCGAAACATACCCCAAGTGCAGGCGTTTCCCTATCTGTTCCAAAAGCGTGGTTTTCCCAACCTGCCGCGGGCCGGTCAGGAGGAGAACGGGAAATGATTTAGCGAGGGAAAGGAGCGTCTTTTCAAGATTACGAGATATATACATATATGACTATAATAAACCGGAGCTTTATAAAAGTCAAGAGTATGGAAAGATTAACGTAGGGCGATTTGTCATCATGGTTTTCCAAACAATCCTCGCCTCATTGGAGTATTTGAGAGCCGTTCGTAATTTTTCTGATAGACATAGTTCTTGAGCGGCAAAGCATCTAGAAGCAAAGGTTGCTCACGACGTTCCGGTCTGGGCGAGATACTCTTTGAATTCTCCATACATTTAGTATACCATAATGATGTGTAACAAGAGCGTTGTACCACCCGTCTTAGATAGTATCTAGCACAACTTCCTCTATGACATTCCTATTGAATGTTTGGAATCATATCAAGGGAAATACAACATTGACCCATCATCGGTCCATTTTGTTGGTCTCACTGACATTGGCGCTTGTGGCGCAGTATCTGCTTTATGGTGTGTATCTTGGAATCAACGCAGTGATAGTTGTGGTTTTGATCCTCATCGCGGCGATCGTGTTCTCGCAACGTTCTCAAAAGAGATTTTCCATGGAGTTGGTGGTAGTTATGTGCGCGATGCTGTTTTTTTCTGGCATGCTAGCTGTTCGTTCGAATGGTTTTTTGTCCTTTCTCAATGTGGTGATGATTGTGTATTTGTTGGTGTATTGCGTGGACATAATCGCGGGTACTCGTGTTCGCGCAACAGTGTCTGATTACCTTTGGCCTGTGGTGATACTGCCATTCGCGTTCCTCAATCGAAGCGGGGCAGTGCTGAACGGGGTGTTTAGGGCACAAGAAGATTCAACTCGTCACAAACGTGTTAAACAGATTCTTGTTGGTGTTCTCATGGCGTTTCCAGTCCTCGTGGTGTTTACGCTTCTATTCGCCTCAGGCGATATGGTGTTTGCCCAATACACCCAAGCTATCTTTTCGTTTTCAATCGATGTGAATGTGATTGCGCGAATCCTCATCGTTTTTATTCTTACGATCTTGTTCTCGGGCGCGTTGGGATATATTGTGGGAGGTGTGCAGCCGAATGTTGCCCGGTTGTTTCCCCAATCTTCCAACGTGCGTCGTCTGGGTTCGCTCGAACTTGGTTCGTTTTTGGGATTAGTCAATGGGTTGTTCACTTGTTTCATCTTGATTCAGGTATCCTATTTCTTCAGTGGAAAAGAAAAGCTGGTTGAGCTGGGACTCACCTACGCGGAGTATGCGAGAAAAGGATTCTTTGAGCTGGTGGTGGTTGCGGTGATTGCGTTTGCATTGATTTGGGTTTCTGAAAAGGTGGTTGTGAAGAAAGGGGAATCGTACCCGCTCACGTTCCGTATTCTTTCTTCTCTTCTTGCCCTGCAAACACTCGTTGTTATGGTTTCCTCGTTCCAGCGGTTATGGCTCTACGAAGAAGCATACGGGTTTACACGCCCTCGGTTTTTTGTACATGTATTTCTCATTTGGCTCACACTCACATTCATTTTGCTCATTGGTAAATTGTTGATGAACAAACGCGATGATGTCTTTCTGAAGATTGTGTTCACGAGCATTATCGTGTTCCTTGTCGGGATTAATATTGTCAGTCCTGACCGATTTATCGTGAACCAAAACATCAAGCGTTACTTGAACGGAAATCAATTTGATACGTCGTACTTGAGCGTGCTTTCCAATGATGTGGTGCCTTCACTTGTCACGCTGTTTGAAAGCGGGAAGATTCAGGACGAGACAGTGCGCGGAGAACTAGGTCGTCAATTGTGGGAGCGACTTGAATACCGATTATCAAGTCCAGAAGTCTCTGATTGGCGTTCCGCGCATTTCTCGCGCCTGCGCGCGCGAAACGATCTCTTAGAGCGCAGAGACCTTCTTCAAATGTTTAAAGACTACGTTCCACCTGAGATTTCTTCTTTAGCACCTTCACCAGAGCCATCACTATAAGTATGATCGTTATCGTTTTTGAACTCTGTATCTTAACGGTTTCATTATTCTTCTTCTCAACGATTCGTCCTTTGGTGTTTGGACCCAATATTGCAGCGTCAATTGACATTGGGTTAATCATTGGGGTTGTCGATTTTTTCTTGACGTGGTTTTTTGTAAAGCAATTCGATCGCTCACGGCGATTCATGCAAGAGTATCACAATTCGTATCATGGTGCTTCGTTTGTAGAACGGTACACGTGGAAACCATTATTGATCTCTGTTGCAGAAGAGCTCTTTTTTCGTGGATTGTTAGCTGTGACGATCGGTTGGTTGTGGACAACGCTTGCGTTTGCATTCATCCATTCGTTGAATTTTAAAGACAAGACCCTCACGGCGGTTGTCATTTTTTGTTATGGGATTACCTTTTTCATCCCCCTGTGGCTCACTGGCTCGCTTCTTGGTTCCATTGTCGCGCATTACGTGTTCACGGTATTGAGGATTTGGTATTTTCCCAAACAAACATATACAATGAAGAATATACATTGATTTATGTACACAACACTTACAAATCCACGTTGGCTTCAAAATATGTTCGCGGGAACGGGTAAATGGACTTGGGCCTGGCTCGTGGTTCGGGTCTACGTCGGTTGGCAGTGGGTTGAGGCCGGGTGGCACAAGATTGGCGACCCAAAGTGGATGAAAACTGGTCTCGCGCTCAAAGGATTTTGGGAAAAGTCGGTCGCGATTCCCGACGCGTCAGCAAAACCCTTGATCACGTACGATTGGTATCGTTCGTTTTTGGAGTTCTTGCTTCACGGAGAACACTACACCTGGTTTGCGAAGTTTGTGGCTGTTGGGGAACTGTTGGTGGGCATTGGTTTGATTGTTGGCGCGATTGTGGGGATCACGGCGTTTTTTGGAGCCCTTATGAATTTCAATTACATGCTCGCGGGTTCTGCCTCAACCAATCCTGTCTTATTCCTCGGAGCAATTCTCCTTATGATTGCGTGGCGAACTGCTGGGTATTGGGGAATTGACCGGTGGTTATTGCCAAGATTAGGAAGTCGAATGACGGATACTAACGATTCACCATACCGATAAGGTTCGTATTACAATAATCTCAGCTCTTGTTGTAACTATCCTAGGAATGTTACAATGAGAAAGGATGATTGCTATCTCGTTTAATTTTCATGTATGGTAATTCCAACTGACAGTAAAGCGTACCGAGAAACCGCAAAGGTTCACAAAGCCTTGTCGAATGAGAGAAGGATGTTATTGCTTTCTTTTTTGGCAAGCCAGGAGCGACCGGAATCGTTTTCTGTTGTTGATCTCGCAAAACGGTTTAAGATTTCATATAAACTCGCGTCCCGCCACCTGCAGATCCTTGATCAATCGGAATTAGTTGAACGTGTCCGTCACGGACAATCTATCGGATATCAAGTAACATCCCGAGCGCGGGACATGCTTTCAGTGAAAATATAATTTCATTGTAACTATCCTAGGAATGTGGGAACAACACATTTGAGATATATGCCGCTTTCATTCATCACTGGTAACAAAGGGAAATTCGATCAAATGAAAACATTCTTGCCTGATTTGGTTCAAGCAGATATTGATTTGCCTGAGATTCAAGAAATTGACCCAAAGAAGGTGATAGAAGAAAAATTGAAAGAAGCATTGAGACAATTGTCGGCACCTATTCTCGTTGAAGACACATCTGTTGTATTTGACTGTATGAACGGACTTCCGGGACCGTTTATTCGTTGGTTTTTGAAATCCGTTGGCAATGATGGGCTGTATGCAATTGCAAAGGGGTTTGGGAATTTTGGCGTTACGGTAAGTGTGATTCTCGGGTACGCTGAATCGGAAGATGATCTCCATTATTTTGAATCCTCTGTTCGGGGAACGATTGTTGTTCCGAGGGGGACGAACGGTTTTGGGTGGGATCCAATCTTTCAGCCTGAAGGTTCAACCAAAACATTTGCCGAAATGACGCAGGAAGAACTTCATGATATCGGTCTCCGACGAAAAGCAGCGGAACAATTGAAAAAGCATATCGAGCAGGGTACTATTGCATAATTTACACTATGTCAAAACGTTCAACCATTCATGTGTTCGTGAAAAATATTTCAACCGTTGTGGGGGTGGTGCTTATTTGGCGGGGGATTTGGTATGTACTCGACAAGCTTGACGTCCTCCTGTTTGGGGGTAGTCACGCGTGGACCGCGATTGTGGGGATTCTCATCGGGCTCGTGATTCTCTATCTTCCCGATAAGGATTTGAAAGAGATTGGGAAGATGTAGCATATGAAGCCGAAAAAGATAACCGTGAATGATGTAATGCAGCAAGGGTACTCGTATTATCTTGTTGAACCGGAAGGGAAGAATTTTGATCCTGAATTCAAGCCGGAATTGACGCCAAAGCAAATGCTCGCGCTCGGGGTGTTTGGCGGGAAGTACATGACGGATTGCGGGACGGAGTTTCCAAAAGACTGGTTTGAGAAGGCAAAGTTCTGCCCGGAACGCCACGATCCAAAGTTAAATTTTTTTGGTGTGAATGCTTCGCAACCGCTCTCAGTCTGGAGGAAAAAAGGTTGGATTCACCCGCAAGACCCCAGGGGGTGGTTTCAGTGGTATTGTCGGTACTACATGGGTAGACGAACAGAAGATGATGAACGGCAAATCAAGCGGTGGAAAGCGATTCGTCGACACATCGCGCAAGTGCGGAATAATTGCATGAAAGGCGATCTCTCGTGCCGCCCCCGCCAGCGTCAGGCCATCTTGCACTGGGCGATTGATTCGAGGAGGGTTTAATAACTGTTATTCGTACTTTACGAATTTTCCATTCTTCACGGTTTTGATGACGATCGGAAGGTGGGGATCTCCGTTTTCATCGAACGTGATCGTTCCGCTCACTCCGTCGTAGGAAACGTTATAGAGATAGTTTTTTATACACTCGGTATTTGTCGAGCATTTTTTGAGTGCGCCCGCAATGATATGAACGCCATCGTACATAAGTGGCGCAAATCCACCACTTTCTGTGCCGAATCGTTCTTGGTAAGATTTAAGGTACGCGATTGTTTTCTGGTTGTCAGCGTCAGCGAGGAAATGGTAGGGATAGATCACTCCTTCCGCGAGTGATCCGAGTTCGTTAATGAGCTTTTCGTTTTCAAATGTGGGAGCGGCGAGGAGTATGGATGCGAGTCCAATCTCACGCGCTTGTTGGATGATGAGTGACTGTTCCTGATATCCTCCGATCAAAAGCGCTTGGGGTTGTTTTTGATTGATTTTTTGGAGTTGAGTGCGGAAATCTTGATCCCCAGGGGCATAGCTTTCGTCCGAGATAATGTCAATCTTGTGAAGCGACGCTTGCTCTCGTGTTGTTTGACGGATCGCATTACCGAATTCGTTGTTGATTGAGATGATGGCTAATGTGTTTAGGTTTATGATTTGTTTCGTAGTTTTTAAAAGCTCTTCAGTATAATACACTGCTGATGGTTGGATACGGAAGATAAAATCTCCGGCCTGAGAGATTGTGGGAGCGATTGCCTGCGCGACGACTACGGTTTTTGTCTGTTCAGCAATCGGCGCGGCCGCAAGAACGACGCCGGATGCCCATGAACCAAGCACGACTGGAACCTTGTCTATATTGATAAGCTTTTGCATTGAGGTAACTCCAATTTTCGGATCGGCTTTGTCGTCTTCGTAGACGACTTCAAGCAACTTTCCATTGATCCCTCCGCTTTCGTTGATTTCGGAGCTCGCAAGTTCAATCGCGTTTTGAATCTCTTTGCCATAGAATCCGTTCTGTCCGCTTAAGGGAAGGATCGCTCCAATCGCGATTGTTTGATTTGCGTTCGAGTTTGTGGTTAGAAAAATAATCAAAACAGCGGCGATAAGGATCAGTAAAATGGGTGTGTAAATAAAAAATGATCGGGTTGTGGAATTCATAAAATTAACTTTTATGCCGTAATCCTATGTGAGAATCTAAATCTAATACAGAATTTGTGAACATCCGATTGATTGTTTACGATATTTCGTTTATTATTAGCCCTATAATAGTAACAATAATGTTGTCGAAAAATATGTACGAAAATACGCTTATCAAATCAGGGCTAAACGAAAAACAGGCAAAAGTATATCTTGCATGTCTTGAGCTTGCCCGAGCAAAAGCACCGGAAATAGCCCGAAAAGCGGGAATTAAGCGAACCACAACATATGGGATTCTCGATGAATTGTTATCGTTGGGAATTGTAAGTGTTTCACACAAAGGGAGTATGAAATGGTTTCACGCACAGCGTCCACAGGTATTACAGGATTTATTGGATGACCGGAGAAATGAGTTAGAAAAAGTGATACCAGATATTGAGCATTTGTTTGCAACTCACACAATCCGTCCTCGATTACAGTTTTTTGAAGGGAAGGAAGGGGTGAAGCGAATTTTTGAAGATTCACTTCGGTGTCGGTCGAAAAAAATTCATCAAATTGTTCGAGTCCGTGATTTTCTTGAATTTTTAGGAGAAGGATATGTTCTGGAATATATACAGAAACGGGTAAGCAAGGGTATAACCGCGTACGCGTTAAATCCAAAATCCGGCGATATCCACACAGAGCTCCTGGGCGAAGAAAGTGCACGATGGAAACGACATACTCGTTATTTGCCCCCGGGCACGTTTTACGCTTCCATGATTATGATTTACGATAATAAAGTTGCCATGGCATCAACGAGAAAAGAGAATTTCGGATTCATTATCGAGAGCCATGAATTCGCGCGGACACTCGAAGCGTATTTTCATTTCATGTGGGGGCTCGGGTCAAAAGAGCCTGAGTGAGTGATGGATAGGGCGAGCGATTGATGCGAGGAGGATTTGAAAGATAAAATATGCGAATGGAACCATGGAAGTTCACTCATCAGCATAAACGGAATAAACGCATAATAAAATTGTGGAGATTTTAATTGACAAGTCATTTCTGATAATATACCATTAAAGTATACTATGAGAAATGAGGAAAATTCGAAAATTCAGCGTATTTTACGAATGGTAGCAACACTACCGTTGTTTACGCTTGATGATTTGGCAAGTGTTGAAACAAATAAAACGTATCTCAAAATCCTCCTTTCTCGTCACCAGAGGTCTGGCAGCGTGGTTAGGCTCAAAAAAGGAACCTATGTTACGAAGGACTACGTTCATTTGCTGGAAAAATCGGGAAGGATCGCGTCGTATGTGGAATTTT
The DNA here is from genome assembly GCA_964470645.1 of uncultured Gammaproteobacteria bacterium. Taxonomy (GTDB): domain Bacteria; phylum Patescibacteriota; class Patescibacteriia; order CAYYDP01; family CAYYDP01; genus CAYYDP01. The sequence goes on along the minus strand of CAYYDP010000002.1, from coordinate 16,159 downwards.
TAGCAAGCGCACTTTATTCCCCATCATATGTGAGCGGCGAATACGTCCTTTATCAGCACGGGATCATTACCGAGTTTCCCGTTATGATTACGGCGGTTTCCACCAATAAAACCGCAACGTTAAACAATCAGTTTGGTCGTTTCCGGTATCAGAGCATTACCGCGACACTGTTTACAGGATTCGAAATAAAACGGGACGGCGATCTCCAAATTTTTAAGGCTTCTCCTGCCAAAGCGTTGTTTGACTATCTGTACTTCCGTAAACGACACCTCAACAATCCTGAGGCGATTGAAGAGTTGCGCCTTAACGTGGAAGAGCTATCTCCTGCGGTTCGGCGTGAGTGTTTAGCACACGCAGCGCGCGAAGGAACTGACCGAATGAAAACAATTCTTAAAACACTATTTGATACAAAACGTTATGAATGAGATTAAGCCAGCGCTCAGTCGAATTGTTGCAGAAACGCAGAGCGATCAAATCGTGTTTCGGCGCAATCTCCTGAAAGAATACCTGCAGATTGTTCTGCTTGATTTCATTTACTCACAGCCAAGATACGGCAAGTTGATTTTTTACGGCGGTTCATGCTTGGCGCACTGCCATGGTTTGCCTAGACTGTCGGAAGATCTTGATTTTATCGATCTTGAGGGTTCAATTTCCCTGAGTCAGTTTTCCGAAGATGTGTTAGAGTTTATCAACAAAAAAACAGATATAAGGGCGACCAGTCTCATTCAGAAATTTCGAGTATATCTGAAGTTCCCGCTTCTTCGGGAACTTGGGTTAGCTACCGCGAGCGAGTCCGATCTTCTCCTGATCAAGCTTGAAGTGTTTCGAGATAATGGAAGCCTACGGAACTGTCCGATTGAAATTATTCCCTTATTTAAAATGAACAAGTCGCTTTTGGTGAGAACATTTGATTTACCAACGCTCATGGCGACAAAAATACGAGCAGTTCTCGAACGCCGGTGGAAGAGAACGGACAAAGCTGGCAACGTGATCGCAACGGTCAAGGGGCGTGACTATTTTGATCTTCTTTGGTATTTGAGCAAAGGGGTCGTGCCTAATCTCGCGTGCCTATCCGAGATCAAGAACATGAAAGAATTGAAGCAGAAACTGTTGGACGCGGTCGAGAAAGCTGACCCCGGAAGTATCAGAATTGATCTTGAAGCGTTCATCAAGGACGAGCGGTATACGAAGGACGTAAGCGCTAACATGAAAGACATCCTCAAAAGAGAAATTACTCGACTTCCTGAGTGAAGGGATATGATGCTAAACGTTTTAAAAAAAGAACTTCGCCATCTTGCCGATCCAAAACGCGCTCACGCTTCGGCGTGGTTTTTTAGGTTGGGGGGTTCTAATTTTATAAATCAGACTTTTTTAACATGAGCTCGAACAGATACATACAACAGTACCATCTATTTCTCTTTTTAAGTATATGAATGAGTCCATGTTTATGGAGCCTTTCGAATTTATGTATGTGAGCATCCACGAACCCCTTCATAGGCTGTGTGCTGAATGCAATAAGGCGCGCATCATAATTTTTCACCATGATACTCAGTGTGGAAATATAGTCGGTTGATGAATTAACCAGAAAGTACATTCGTGATTTTCGTCGCATCCATTGTTTCGCTACCTTGAGTAATTGTACCATTTGTCGGTTCCCCCGCGTGCCGCCATCGATAGTCTTTGCGAGAGTATCTCCGAGGTTTATTCGGTATTCGTATGGAATGATCTCCTGGGGGAGGTTAGCAATAATCACATCAAACTTTCTTCTAAAATTTGCGAAGTACTTCCCAACCTTAAATTTTATCAGTACGTTATTTTGATGAGCGTTTCTTTGCGCAACTCGGATTGCTTTAGGATCCTGGTCGGTTGCATACACAATGCCACCTCGTTTTGCGGCCGTAATTGCGAGAATACCGGAGCCAGTGCCGATGTCAATAACTGTTTCCCCCTTTCGAACACTGAACTGTTTTGCAAGAAATAGTCCATTTGTGGAAGGGGGGAAAATATCCGGTGTTATTTCCAGACGCAGGGCCGAAGTATCAATCGAGTACCGTCGGTACACCGTTTTGTGAACGAAGTGTTCTTTTGTCATATTCGTCAGATAAATCATAAATCCTGTAGAAAATTATTACAGACTAATATAAATTTAATCTCTTATTTGAAATAAAAGACGACATTCTGTATCATAATTGTAGAAAATAATTACAACAAAACATCATGAACAATTTGGAAGAAATTTTCGTCCGTTTAGGTTTTAGTGATAAGGAATCGAGGGTATACCTCGCTGTGCTCCACATTGGGGAGACAAGGGTTTCTGAAATCGCTACCGCCGCCCGTTTGAATCGGATTACCACATACGATACGTGTAAAAGGTTAGTAAAAAAGGGATACGGCTCGTTCGTAGAGAGAGAGGGAATAAAATCGTTTTCGGTCTTAAGCCCTGACCGCTTATTTCAGTATGTAGTGATGAATGTTGAAGAATTTCGTAAACAATTGAAACATCTTCTTTTTCTCGGAAAACATACTGGCGTTAAACCCAAAGTTTCCTTCTACGAAGGGCTGTCGGGACTTCGGCATGTGTATGAAGATTTTACATCAACGAAAAATTGTCAGGTAGTATCAGTTTCTTCCGTGAAGGATTTATATGAAGCAACCGGAAGGGATTTTTTGCATCGAACGTATCGGAATCGAAAGAAAAATAATATTACCGTGAGATCATTAAGCCCCGACACCCCGGAGAGCGTGGAGGAGCATAACTTTGACGAGCGGGCATCCCGGAAAATGAAATTTTTTCCGCATCAAAAGTATCGGATCCCCAATGAAATCATCGTATACGCCAACAAGGTAGCCCTTATGTCGTTTAGTAATAAAATTGCCGTCATCGTTGAAGATAAAGAGATTGCGGAGTCAATGAGAACATTATTGCAGATCGCATGGGATCGATTTTAACTCGTTCGATATAATTCGTATGTACCTCGCGATGCTTAAACGGGAACTTCGGAAACTTATTAATTCAAAACGCGCTCACGCTTCGGCGTGGTTTTTTAAGACGGGAAAAGGGGAGTACGGAGAAGGGGATAGATTTTTGGGAATCAAGGTACCAGAACAACGGAAGGTGGCGAAGAGATATTACAAAGAAATAACCCTTGAAGAGATTCAAACGCTACTCAAAAGCAAGATTCACGAAGAACGGTTTGTGGCGCTTGAAATGTTGGCGATGAAATATGAGGATTATGGAAAAAGGAAAATGAAAAATGGAAAATCGAACATTCGATACCCCTCCTTCACCTCCCCTTCGAAAGGGGAGGACAGAGGGAGAGCGGAACTAGTAACGTTCTATTTGAAGCATACAAAGTACGTTAATAATTGGGATTTGGTGGATACGTCAGCGCCATGTATTCTTGGTGATTATTTACTTAAACAGAAAGATCGGAAAGTTCTGTTCCGTCTTGCAAGATCGGAAAATCTGTGGGAGCGAAGGATTGCTATGGTTTCAACTAACGCGTTAATCCAAAAAGGACAATTTGACGATACGATCAACATCGCGAATGTATTATTGAACGACGAACATGATCTCATTCACAAAGCCGTTGGGTGGATGCTCCGGGAAGTGGGGAAGAAGGATGTGAGAAGTCTAGAATCATTTCTAAATAAACATGCCCACCGTATGCCCCGAACCATGCTCCGATATGCAATCGAAAAATTTCCAGAAAAGAAACGGAAGTGGTATCTTGGGTTGAAGAAGATAGAGCTAGCATACTTCGATATTACGATATATCGAAGTAAATGCGATTAGATTTTTGAATCGTAACTGGTCGATGAGATAGTCGCTACGACCCTTCGTGCGGCCATTGGCCGCGGGCAACCAGGTTGATGGAGGTGATGTGGGCTTCTGATGAAAGAACTTCTCTTACAAGCTTTCCGATCGCAAGCGGAGTGATAAGTGGAATTTGGTTATCTGTATAGCTCCAGCCATACTCTGCACCAACGTGTTTCACCGCTGCGATCACAGCTGGGTGGTCATACATGCCAGTATCTACAATACCAGGTCGGATTGTTGTGACAAAGATATGCTCCTTACTTAACGCAAGACGGAGAACTTCAGTATACGTATCCAAAGCCGCTTTTGACGCACAGTGGGTCGCACCAATATCGTAACTGCGTATTGCGCTAAGAGATGTGATGATAACAACTCTCGTCTCCTTTTGTTTTCGAAATAAGGGAACAAGCTTCTTCGCAAGAAGGTGAGTTCCTCGAAGCAGAGTTCGAGATTCAGCCTCAATGAGCTCGGCATCAATGTCCTCAATGGGGAGGTATGGGTTATCGTCCTTCACTTGATAACTCCCCGCACTCAAACCAATGGATTGCACCCAATAGATTGGTTTATCTTTTGGAAGATCAACCACGAAGTTATTAACTTGATCAGAATCCAGCAGATCGAATGCGCTGTACTCGATGGTGTCTGGTAAACAGTGAAAGCGACTGCAAAATTCTTGTTTGAGATTCAGGAGCGATTTTTCTGTTTTTGATATCATGTGAACTATATATCCGTTTTGGGATAGTGTGCACGCAATTGCCGCTCCGATATTTAATTTACACCGAATTCCATTTAAAATGATTTCTGAATGGGTTGGCAGTCCGGAAAGATGGTCACAAAATTCTCGCTGTAGTGGTTTATACCCACAGCCAGTAACAATAACGCGGATGTTTTTTGGATTAACCATATGATGTTGAATAATACGATTGTTACTTTAGCTCATTAGTCCTAAAAGGGAATGTCCATCTTCATGTCTTGCTAAAATGAAGGAAAAAAGCTACGCTTTAGTAGTCTTAAACATGAGACTATGAAACTATCCCTTCAAGACATTGGATTGCGATCAGAGGAGGAGCGTATCATTGAGATACTCATTCAACGACAATCAGCGAACTCAATGGAGCTCATGCGAGAAACCGGGTTGCCAAAAAGCACCTTGTTTCGTTTTTTAACTGAATTGAAAGCCAAGGGAGTTATTGTAGACGACTTGAAAAGTAGAGCTAACAAGTATCGCTTGTCAGCGCCTGAAGCCCTCATGAATATTGTCGCGAAAAAACGCCGTCAGTATCGCCACATGGAATTAAGTCTTCAAGATCTTCTTGATGATTTGAAATATGGAACGAAAAAAAACAATGCTCAAGTGGAGGTGCATTATACACTTGAGCAATTTCGTGAGTTGACGGAGCAAAGTTTATTTGCAAAAAACAAGACCATGTTTGATTTTGGGAATATTGATGTACTCCAGGAAATTATTGGGAGGGAATATGATTTGGATGTGTATATGAAGGAACGCGTGAGAAACAAAATATTTTTGTATATGCTCGCCAATGAGTCTGACTTTACTCGTCTTCATAAAAATAGCGATACAAAGTATTTACGTGAAATGCGTTTTTATCCCAAACAACATACCGTCGAGTCGTACTGGAAAACATATGATGATACCGTGATCGTATATTCAAATCCAAAAGAAAAAGTGGTAATGAGAATCAAAAGTCACACAATCGCGAATTTATTCCGCACAATGTTTCATATCATGTGGGAGGCAGTTGGGAAATAGTATGATCCATCCAATTGAATTATTGAAACGTGCAACTCACGAAGGGATTATTACCAAGAAGGCTCTGGGGCAGAATTTTTTATTATTTAACAATTTCAATTTCTCCGTTTCGATATCTTGCGAGAACTAAAGGAATATCGGCTGAACGATTCGTTATTTTGATGTTGCCGCTCACCCCGGAATATTGTGTTATGTTTTGTAACTGGTCCTTGAGTTTGCTAATGTCGAACACGCCAATCTTTTGCGCCCGTTCATTGAGAAGATTCGCGGCGTCATATGCAAAGAGCGCCTCTGACTCGTTTAAGATGTCGTACTCTGGATCGCGATATCGTTCACGGTAACGTTTTATGAGATCTTGCGTTACTGATGAAGTGGAATCAATGTTAATCATAGCGAACTCTACACCGTCAAACAGAGAGAGACCTTGATCGGATTTTCTTGCAGCATTTCGTGCTATTGAAAGGGCGAAATCGAAATCGCCAATAACCGCGGGCGAGATGTTAAGATCGTTGAGTTGATTCATTAAAGAGACGTAATTTGAACCTATTCCTGAGATAACAATCACATCTGGATCCGATTGTTTTAACTTTGTAAGCTGCGTCCGTAAATCCTGACTATTCGCCTCGAATGATTCGGCAATAAACATTACGTCATTTGGTAAACTCGCCTCAAGCTGTTTCTTTTCCTCAAGAGAAAATTCGGCATTCATGTAGAGCATAGCTACTCGTTTGTAGTTTTTACTTTTGATCCTGTCGAGCCATACCGCAACTTCATTTTGGGTGGACGGGAAAAACCGAAAAATCCCGTCTCCTTCCTTGAGCAGATCGGTGGAGATTGCTGATGCAAATAATAGTGCATTGCGCTCTTGGATGATCGGTGCGATCGCAAGGCTCACACTGGAGAGCGTTGCAAAGACCACTTGTGCCTTGTCAACTGAAAGCAATTTTTGAGCAGCGGTGACGCCGTCTTTCGGGCTCCCTTTTGAGTCTTCATATATCACTTCGTAGCGAAAGTCTGTTTGCTGTTGGTTAATCCTGTTAAACGCGAGTTCAAGTGCGTTCTTACCTGGGACGCCAATTGACGCAAGATTTCCTGTCAGAGGCAAAATGACACCCACCTTAATGATGTCGGGTTGTTTTGGTTTGCCTCCATGTTCAAATGGGATCATGAGAGTCAACCACGCTAAACCAACTAGAATGATACATCCAGCGATGAAAAGCTTTGTTTTAGATATTGGCACCATAGGGGCAGCGGTAGTTACTTGTTTTGAACACAATAATTATTATTAAAATGTAGGTCAACTGTATTCGACTCGATTTTAGCCCCTTCATAAAGAGAATTGATTTTATAGTTTATTTATGGTACTTTTATGCTATTGATGATGTCATCTGACAACGACATTAAACAGTATGCATCAATTATTAGAACAGCAGCTGCAAGAATTGGGAATTGAAGAAAACCGAGCAAGAATTTATCTTGCCTGTTTGGAGCTTGGAAAGGGAACGGTGATTGAAATTGCAAAAAAGGCTGGAGTAAAGCGGACGACTGTTTATGACAACCTAAGTTTTTTATTGCGCAAATCGTTGATTACAGAAATTTATGAAAGCAACCATCATTACTTTGTTGCCAATCCACCAAAACGAATTCGTGATCTGGTAAAAGAAAAGGAAGAATTGGCAAAGGAAATTTTGCCTCAACTCAACTCACTGTTCTCAGCTTTCCCCGCGAAACCCAAGATTCAATATTTTCACGGGACGAAGGGGATTCAAGAAGCGGCTTGGGACCCTGTTTCCTGTACCTCAAAAGAAGTATATTACGTGGGAGATATGAAGGAATATTATACAATTTTGAGAGTGAACGATTTCAACAAAACATTTGTTGAGGAGCGCGTGAAACGGGGTATCTTTGCTTATGGAATTGTGAAAGACGATAATGATGTGCTTGAATTTCTGCATCCTTCGAAAAATAATTCTGAACTTAGAGAAGTTCGGATAGCCCCGAGAACAACAGTACTCAAAATTTTCATGCAGTTGTATGATTACAAAGTGGGGGTGATTTCCACAAAAGGCGAAGGTTACGCGTTGATTATTGAGAGCAGAGATTTTTTCGAAACGCAAAAGTCTTTTTTTGACACGTTGTGGAGTATTAGTAAGCAATACAAGTGACGTATGATCCATCCACTTGAACTTTTGAAACTCGCGACGCGAGAAGGAATCATTGCCACGAAATCTCTGGGGCAGAATTTTTTGATTGATGATTTGACGGTTGATTTTATTCTCGACCAGTTCTCAAAAGATGACGTTGTACTGGAAATTGGTCCTGGACTTGGGGTGATTACACTGCCGTTGGTGGAGAAGGTGAGAGAAGTGTGGAGTGTTGAAAAGGACCAGAGAATGGTCAAATTCTTGAATCAAGTCAAGACCCCCTCTTTCATCTCCCCCTTGCCAAGGGGGAGACAGAGTAGGGGAGAAGCGCGTCTGAAGATTATCCAAGGGGATTATTTGCGGGAGTCCACGGAACTCAAAAAACATATTTCAAAACCCTATAAGATTTTTGGTAATATTCCGTATTACATTACCAAGCCCATTGTTCAAGATATCCTGTTTTCACCGATTGAAACCCAACCAACGGAAGCAATTCTCATGATTCAAAAAGAAGTTGCCGAACGTTTGATTGGGAAAGACGGGAGTGAGGGAATTCTTACGATCATTGCTCAGTTGCGCGCTCGCGTTGAGTTGCTCGCGTATGTTCCAAAAACCGCGTTTAGACCGCAGCCAAAAGTTGACAGCGCGTTGGTGAAGATTACGCTGGGTGAAATGTATTCAAAAGCAAAGTTGCTTCGGGAGCGTGGTATTCAAGAAGAAGATTTTATCAGAATTGTAAAGGCGTGTTTCGCGAACAGACGCAAAAAACTTCGCAACACCTTGGCTGCGTTTTTGCGAAGCGAACCAAGCCAGGCAGAAGCATTATTAAAACAGTCAGGAATCGATCCCGATCTGCGTTCGGAGAATTTGAAATTTGAAGAGTGGGTGAAATTGGCTGATGCCATAAAATCAAAATAGCTTGTCATTGCGAACGAATCAGAGTGAGTGAAGCAATCTTCAAATGTTTGCATTTGCGGTTGTCGCGTCAAACTTCATAACTCCTCCCAACCCCCTCTTATCTTAAAAGGAGGAGACGGCGGAAGATTGCTTCGGATGCACTCGCAATGACATTAGTTATTGACTATTCGGAACCGAATTCCAGATATATTCCAGCATGAGTTCCATTGTTTGCGAAATATCTTTGCTTTCAATCACCAACCCCAGCGAGTCATCTCCTTCCTGTGTGATGAACGCCACCTTTCCTCGATAAGCAAATATTTCATTTTGTGAGGGGAAATTTTTTGTCGGTAACAGCCGAGTTTCGCGCAAGGCGAATTTGTCTTTTGACTGTAGTTCTCGATACATTGGAACATCGGGAGCGATAATTCTCACGAAATTTCCTTTCTTCACCCTCCGCTCAATATATTCTCCGCTCCAATAATCAACGAGACGTTGGTCTGGAAGTTTTGTTGATAATAACTCAATGTAATTCGCGCGTTTACTTAAGATGTCCTCATAGATTTCTTTAATCCCTTCAATGCCTTGGTAAATCCTTACTGACGGCTTGTTGCCTGCCGTGTTTTGCAATGCCAGCAATTGTCCGAAGATTTGTTGGAGTACGGTTTCTTTTTGTTTCAATATTGAGAATAGATTTTGTGGATCTTCGGCAACGTACATCCTTCGCCTTCCTTTCATGAAAGTTTTCATGAGTCCTTGATCGCGCAAAGACGAAACTACGTCATAAACAGTGGCGCGTTTCAACTTCGATGCGTCAACGAGGAATTGCATTGTAGCGGGACCAGTTTGCAACCCGGCAAGGTATACCCGTGACTCTTTTTCGGTTAGTCCAATTTTTTGAAGGTAAGACTCTAGCAACATAGTATCGGTTTTTTCGACGATAATATCTTGATTATTTTGATTTTATGTTAGCATAATTTACAATCTTTGAACAATGTCGAATCAGAATTATTGTTATTTTCACTACCATCTGTATTATGCTACATGAATAGATGTAATTTTATGAAACCAGTACTTGAACGATACCAACAATTTACCAACAACGAATTCATCCCCAGCCTTCTTTGGAATAAAGACTATGAGTTGTCTGGGTTCAGTAAAAATTTAATGGACAAACTTTCGGGTGGAAATTTCAAGAAGATTATTTTTAGCGGTATGGGATGTTCGGCGATTGTTTCTGATCTTGTATGTGCGTTTCTTAAAGATCAACAAATCAATATCGAAACTGACGTGATTAACGATTTTCAAATCGAACACATTCTTGGCGAAAACGTGACATACGAACATACCCTATTCATCATCAACTCCTATAGTGGCCACTCCCACGAACCAATTCTTCTCTATGAATATTTGAAACCCAAAACCAATAACATCATCTTCGTAACCTCAAAAGTTTCAAAAGGAAAACTGGAGAAGATAGGACGAAACGTTGGTATCCCGCTCATTTTGTGGGAATTAAGAAATCCTGATCCAGAATTTCCGCTGTTTCATGTACCACAATTCTTTTCAATACTCCTTGACGCGTTTCATTCCATAGGACTACTTCGTACCAATTTTGAACCAGACTTGAAAGCAACAGTTACTTTCTTACAGCCAATGATGTCTGATTCTCTTGCCCAAAACACACGGGTTCTCGCACAAGAGCTTTATGACCACGACGTTATTCTGATCGCTTCAGCTCGGTGGTATTTCAGTTTATTGAAACTCGCTAAAATGCACTTGAACGAAATTGGACGCGCTCCGGCACATCGCGACCTCCTGCATGAGTTCAGCCACAGCGAAATCTGTGTTTGTACGGATCCGAAATCGTCCCAGTGTGTCCTGGTTTTTCACGACGATTCAGAACATCCGTACACAAACTGGAAAATAGAGAATCTCACCGAACTTTTGACCGAATCAATATCTGAAAACAAGCACAATTTGGTGCGTTCGGTTCCAATGCAAGGCCACACATATTTAGAAAAGTTTTTTTCAACTCTTCTGTTTATTCAACATATGGTTATCGAGCTTGCCGGACACTATCGAACTGATTCAAAAAGAATCTTGATTTCCAAAGCGTCTGGGAATGATTGGTATCACAAGTGATACTCGATATGACTGACCTTCGCTTTGGCGGACACTACCAAGAAATAATCGAACTGAAAAGAACGATTGAGTCGCGAATTGCTCGACAACTCAACCTTCCGGTAAGCAATGTTTTACTGAACTACGGCTCGAACAGTAGTATTATTCAACTACTATCGTCTTTTTCGCTCCATTATCGGGTGAGCTATCGTCGACCACTAAAACTTCTGCTCGATCTCCCAAACTACTTTTTTACCTTACAACAAATCCGGGAATGGAAAGTCCGACTTTTTTCTGTTCCGAGAAATCATTTAATGGAATTCCCGTTCAAGGAATTCGTAAAGAAAATTCAGAACGCGAAACCCGATATTATCTGGATCACCACACCCAATAATCCTACGGGAAAACCGATCGCAAACGCAGACCTGTTGTCAATAATAAGAAGTACTACAAAAAATCAAGTGATAATAATCGATCGAAGTTGTCAAAACATCGCAAATGAAATATCAACGAAGTATCTGTTCAATGTTTTTCCAAACAAGACGATGATTGTTCTCCACTCATACTCGAAAACCCACAACTTATCGGGAGAAAGAGTAGGGTATTTATCGACAAATAGCAATGCAACTGCGCTACTATTATCGGGAAAACGAGATCTCAACCACAACATTCATGCTCTCAAGAAACTTACGAAATTGTTAAACATCAAAATAGCTTCTTTCCAAAATAAGAAGCTCATTCAGAAATCACTTGATCTCCTTGATTCGTTTTTTATAAACAACCGTTTTGGCACATACTACAAATCTTTTTCAAACTTTGCTCTCATAAAGACTCCAAGTAACTTTTTTGTTGATGGTCTTGTCAGATTTTTAAAATCAAAAAATACGTTTGTAATGAACGGGGAAGAATTAGGTTTATCGAATGAGTTTATACGAATATTTACGGGATGTCCGGTTCTGGTAGAACGATTTTTGTCTCTTTATAAGGAATACTACAAGTCGAGAGGCGATGAGGTGGTCACATTGTGACGTTTAAGACAAGATTACTTTGTAAGTAAATCCTCGCAACGTCTTTACTATTTTGTATTTGGTTCCCGTGTCGATGTAGGGATGACAAATGAAGGGTGAAAATTACGGATTCTGGGGGGGCGTGGGAGGGATCACCTCTTGTTTGTCCTCTTTTGGTTTTGAGAAAAAAAGGATGTAGATAATGTCGAGGATTGCAAGTGTGTTGAGCACAAGAATCGCGATGAACCAGCCTTTGTGCCCATTTTTTGAAGCTTTCCACAGGGCTACACCTTTCCAGGGAAGGGTCCAAAGGGTAGCAAGGGCGAATACATAGGGGTTGATATTGTTAAGTTGAAAAAGATCCATAGATTTATTAGCTGAGTTCAATTTAGATTGACGAAATCATGGGTAGTATACCACTGGGTACTTGTTTTTTCAATTTTGGTGTGGTATATAGGTTATACAAATAAAAAGAGCGAAGGTTAGCTTCCCAAGAATACCAGTCATATTCTTGATACTTGCGAAAAGAAACCCCACGACGCTGATTCGCGCCGATATAACGCGAATCGATGCAAATTGGGGGAGTAGAATTCGCCGGGTAAGCCCGTAATAGCAGAAATAAGGCCGTGGGTCATTAAACATGGAACACGTAACATGGAACTTTTGTTTGATCCATGATACGAGTTATGTGTTATGCGATTCATGGTGAACAAGGGTGGTACCACGTCTCATACGCAGATTAGCACTGATAAAACGCTGATTACGCAGATTACGACGTCCCTCGGTAAGGGATGTTTTTTATTTTCAATTATTATATGAACGAGTTGCCAAAAGCGTACAATCCAAAAGAGGTCGAAGATGGAATCTACAAGATGTGGGAGGAAAGCGGGTATTTTACACCCGAGAATCTACCCGGTGACCGAAGAGAGCCGTTTGTTGTTGCTCTCCCTCCGCCGAATGTGACCGGCGTGCTTCATCTCGGACATGCGCTTGAGAATTCCATCATGGATATTGAAGTTCGGTTTCAACGAATGCTTGGGAAAAAAGCTCTTTTGATCCCTGGTACAGATCACGCGGCTGTTGCTACTCAGGCGAGGGTCGAAAAAAACCTTATTCAATCCGGTAAGTATAAGCATCCCCGCGAGGAACTTGGTCGCGAAAAGCTTTTGGAAATCATCCGGGAGTTTGCAGAGAAGTCCAAGTCAACCATCCTAAGTCAGATGAAAAAAATGGGAACCAGCTACGATTGGTCTCGACTTGTGTATACATTTGATGAACCACGGTCAAAAGCCGTGCATGAATTATTCATTCGGATGTATCATGACGGGCTCATTTATCGCGGATTCCGAACGGTGAATTGGTCAGTGAAAGGGCAATCAACGTGTTCGGATGATGAGCTGGAGTACGTTGAACGATCGACGAAGCTGTTCACGTTTACGTATACAAAAGAGTTTCCCATCGCAATCTCAACAACTCGCCCCGAAACAAAACTTGGGGACACTGCCGTTGCGGTGCATCCAGAAGACGCTCGGTACCAACAGTACATTGGAAAAACTTTTACGGTTGATGTGGGCGCTTCAAAGCCGCTAAAGATTCGCGTTATTGCCGACCAAGAGGTTGACCCTTCATTTGGAACCGGTGCATTGGGCGTAACACCAGCGCATAGTCAAATTGACCATGAGATGTACGCGAAACGAAAGGGTACGGCTGAAGAAATTGGGTTTGTTCAGGTGATTGGATCGGATGGAATGATGACCGCAGAGGCAGGTCAAGGATATGCGGGTTTGAGTGTTGAGGAGGCGCGCGCAAAATTTGTTGACCGGTTGCGCTCTGAAGGGTTACTGCAAAACGAAGAAGAGATTACTCAGAACGTCGGGACATCGGATCGATTTGGAGACGTTGTCGAGGTCATTCCGATGGAGCAATGGTTTATCGCGGTGAATAAAGAGATTCCTGGACGAGGGAAAACCTTGAAAGACTTGATGCGTGAGGCGGTGACGACAGGGCACAAAGGAGATGAGCGGCAGAAAATTACCATCATGCCGGAGCGGTTCCGCGATTCCTATTTGCGCTGGATTGATCATCTTCGGGATTGGTGTATTTCAAGGCAAATTTGGTGGGGGCACAGAATTCCTGTTTACTATCGTAAACAGGAAAATCCGAAATCCGAAATCCGAAATCCGAAACAAAGTGAAGATATTTATGTTGGGATTGAGAAACCGGAAGGAGATGGATGGGAACAGGATCCAGACACCCTTGATACGTGGTTTTCATCCGGGGCGTGGACGTTTTCATCCCTTGGGTGGCCTGAGCAAACAGACGACCTGAAGAACTATCATCCCACAACTTGGATGCAGATGGGATATGAAATATTGTTTTTCTGGATGGCGCGAATGATTCTCATGAGCACGTACGCGCTCGATCAAATCCCGTTTAAAGATGTGTACATTCATGGGATGCTACGAGACGAACAAGGGAGGAAGTTTTCAAAATCCTTGGGGAATGGAATCGACCCCATTGAGGCGTGCGATAAATTTGGCACTGACGCGCTTCGTTTAAGTCTTGTGATTGGGATTGCTCCAGGCAATGACTCAAAGTTTTCTGAGGAGCGAGTTGAGCATTATAAACATTTTATTAATAAGCTTTGGAATATCACTCGTTTGGTGATGGGAAGTGTTGAACAACTCGATGTTCAAGGCGAGCCAATTCCCGCCACCTTGGCCGATAAGCGCATACTCAGCAATCTCAATACCCTCATTCAGACGGTAACTAAAGCCCTTTCGGGGTATCAATTTTCGCAAGCAGCCGAAGCTTTGTATGAATTTACTTGGCATGAATTTGCTGATTGGTATTTGGAAATCGCGAAAGTCCAAATGCAAAACGAGAAATTGAAAGAAGGTACCCAAAAGATCATGGCACATTGTTTGGTTACGCTCCTAAAACTCTGGCATCCGTTCATTCCGTTCGTAACAGAACACATTTATCAATTTTTTGCTACAAGCTACAAGCTACAAGCTACAAGCCTGCTTATGGTTGCAGAATGGCCCAAGGCCGGTTCCGTTAAGTGTACCGAGAACGAGATACGACAATTTCAGGTCCTTCAATCCATTATTTCCTCAATTAGAAACTTTCGTTCAGGTCAGGGTGTTGATGCGAAATTGGTGTTGCCTGCCCACATTCAATCAGAGCAATATCGGCAATTACTGCTTCAGCATAAGGGAGTAATTGAACGGATGACCAAGGTTTCATTGGTTGAATCAACATCATTAGAGAAACCGCAGATCATTGAAAGCGGATTTGAGATCTTTTTGGACGTACCAACATCCGAGGTTTCTGATGCAGAGAAAGAGAAAGAACGCCTCGAGCTTCAGAACTACATTGCGTTGCTCGAATCAAAACTCGCAAATAAGGACTTCGTTGCCCGCGCTCCGGAAGCGATCGTGAACGCAGAGCAAAAGAAGCTTGAGGAAGCGAAACAGAAGCTTGAGAAACTACAAGCGTGACAAAAAACATGTTGTTGTCCATGTTTCTATTACCTATGAATCAACTTGTAACCATCAACAGAGTTGTTGAAGTGTTCACAAACGTTTTCAAACGTCTCCTTTCAGTTGTTGTAGTAGTTGTGGTCGTTGTACCTCCTCTTTTCCGGTGGATTTGATTCAAGATACTAAATGAAAATCAAACAACCACCGGAAACGGTGGTTGTATTAATTTATGAAAAAAATAACACAACGGTCAATTGGGTGCAGAGGAGTTGGGAACCTGGGAGCAAAAGTACTTTATTATTTGTTTAGGTCAGGATTGAATAACCTTTTTAAGGTTCGGTTTATTGTGATAAAAAACGACTTAATCACCCTAAAAAATTTAGGTTATTTTGTTTTTCATGGGTTACTTCCGCTAGATACGATATTAATAGTTGATGGTACCAGAGACGATGTCAGAGAAATAGTTAATTCATTTGGGGGAAAAGCATATCAGTATACTATTATTGTATTAGAGGATATACAGATTTTGGAGTGCGATGTGTTCATAGATTTTACCCATGATGTCTCTACCTTTCATTTCGAAAAACTAACCAAAGGAATCCCAATAGTTATTCAAGCGTATAATTACCATCTTGGAAGCTTTAAACTGCCTCCTCTTGAGAGAAATGACGTTGTTACTAATAGTTCGAAACTTATTCGTGCTCCAGAATGTTCATTGTCAGGAGCTGCCGCCATACTTAATGGGTTTAAGGGTCTGGCGAATCATTGCTCGTTATTGTTTACTGTTTATAAGGGTGGTGAGCGACATGGTAGCAAAAGCTTTCACTTTTCAGATTCTTATGGACGCAAGAGGAATCAAGAACTTCAGTCATTAATGAGTTTTCCTTGTTTGATTTCATATATTTATAACT
>CAYYDP010000001.1:59791-66194 GCA_964470645.1 uncultured Gammaproteobacteria bacterium | reverse complement strand
TTTCTATTGATGTAACGAATACCTCTTGGGTAACATTTTAGATGATTTAATTCGAGGGGTCATGTGCACATGTTGTAATTTGTACCGCATGTGACCTCTCTCATTTATTCCTGAGAAGACAACCCCTAACGTCATTCTGAAGTCCCGACATCGGATGTTGGGACGATAGAATCCATGGACCCTATCGCTTTGTTTCACTTCGCTCCAGGGTGACAAGTGAGAGTGAGACACTAGGATGACAAGTAAGTTGTCTTTTGAGAAATGCATAAAACCTCCGGTTATCCGGAGGTTTTGTGTTGTTGGAAATTTGCGTAAAATGCCGTGTTAGCGTATAGTTGTTCATAGGAACGGTTGAGTATGCTCGTCTTCACCAAACACGCGTTGATCAAGTTGTCGCAACGAGGAATCGACCGCGCGGAAGTTGAAGCGACTGTGGAAGTACCTGATCATTTCGAAGAAACGTATGAAGGTCGGAAAGCGGCATATAAGAAATTTGGTACGAGGATTCTGAAAGTTGTTTTCTACCAAACCGATGATAAAATCGTCATCATCACCCAACATTGGGACTCAACAATCAAACTGCCTTTATGAAAATTTCCTACGACCACATCGCGGACGCGCTTTCCATCACCTTTAAAGAGGGTGTAGTTTCAGAAACCAAAGAAATTGCTCCTGAGGTTAATTTGGACGTTGACGCGATTGGGACGCCTTTGTATCTGGAGATTATTGGAGCTTCCGAAAAACTCGGAAAAGAAAAGATCTCGGAATTACTGGTGCAGAATATTGTCTATCAACCAGAGGAATTGAAAATGAAGGTTGCCGTGAAATAGGCCGTGTCTTTTTAAGGAATTCAAAAAACCTCCGGCAAATCCGGAGGTTTTGTATTACATTATTGAAGCCCTTCGACGGGCTCAGGGTGACCATGTTAACTTACTCTTTCAGTATATTCGAGTGTGTCGGTACTGATGCGGACAGTGTCGCCTTCTTTGATAAAGAGGGGAACGCGGGCAAGGAATCCAGTTTCGAGTGTTGCTTCTTTTGTCACGTTGCCTGAAGCAGTGTTTCCTTTGACTGCGTCCATGGTTTGAGTAACTTTCAGATCAATTTTCGGTGGGAGATCGATCGTTACTGGATTATCGTTGAAAAGAATCACCTCAACCATCTGTCCTTCTTTGAGGAGTTGCCATTGATCACCGATCATGTCTTTGGTAAAGAAGAACTGATCGTATGTGGTCTGATCCATGAAGAACATTTTGTCATCTTCCGGATAGAGGAACGCGGCTTTTCTTCGTTCAACATCTGCTTCAACAACGGTTTCACCTGGTTTAAATGAATACTCAATGACTTTGCCAGAAACAATGTTTTTGAGCTTGGTCTGCATGACGGGTTTGCGTTGTTGCATTCGAACGAACCGAGCTTCCATGACAACACACGGATTGCCTTCATAGTTGATGACCATGCCTTTTTTGATGTCGTTTAATGTGTCAATTGACATAAATCCCAAATTCAAAATTACAAATTCCAAACAAAATCTAATGACCAAAATTCAAAATTCCAAATAACCTACTTTTATGTACTGGATTTGAGTATTGTTTGGAATTTGGTGCTTATGGTTTGGTACTTACTTTTTCACAAACGGCATTAATGCCATGACGCGTGAGTGCTTGATGGCGAGGGCAACCTTGCGTTGATGTTTTGCGCACAAGCCTGTCCGTTTTCGGGGGAGAATTTTCGCGTAATGGGATGTGAATCGCTGCAAGATCTGTGTATCTTTAAAGTTCACACTTTGCATTTGGTTTACACAAAAGAAGCAGTGTTTTTCTTGTTGGTTGAGTGCTACTGGTGCCATAATATGGTATTAAAATGGGATCTCGTCAGCCGACGGTCCTTGAGATACTCCTGTATTCTGCCCGAAACTTGGTGTTTCGTCAAGGTTAATGGTTGGTTCGTTAAATGGCGCTGGTTGTTCCTCTTGTCGTTCACTTGGAGCGCGTTGCGGCGCTGCGCCTCCTGTGGAGCCTTTACTATCAAGAATGATCATGCTATCCGCGACGATTTCCGTGCGATATTTTTTTTGCCCTGTGGCATCGTCCCAGCTGCGGGTTTGAAGCCGACCTTCAACATAGACTTTCGTTCCTTTGCGAAGATATTGGTTGCAAATTTCAGCTAACTTTCTCCACGCAACGATATTGTGAAACTCTGCTCGATCTTGTTTTTGTCCAGATTGGTCTGTCCATGAGAAGTTTGTCGCAACGGAGAAGCTTGAAATTTGGGTACCGTCTGGGGTTGATCGCGCCTCCGGGTCTCGAGTGAGGTTTCCGATGAGCATGACTTTGTTGAGAGAATACATAGAGATCTCGTATCACGTATCATGGATCACGTATCAAAATGAATACGTCCTTAATAAATGTTCCATGTTACGAGTTACGTGTTATGTGATTATTTAATTTCTTCGTTCAGGAGTTCTTCAATCTTTGTATCAAGTCGTTCAATGTCTTCTGGCTTGAGTTCTTTTGGTTCTTCCGGGGCGGGCGCCTGTTTCATTTGGGGGGCTTGAGTGTACTGCGGCATAGCCCTCTGTGATGATTCAATATATTTTGTGATTGAGAATCGTCGGGCTTTTGAATTCAATCTCACCGCCTCGTTGAGTGCGGAAAGCGATGATGGTTCGGCTTCAAATTGAATATAAGTGTAGACACCTGAGCGGTCGGTTCGAACCTGGTAGGCAAATCGTTTTCGACCAACGATTTCATCTTTCACAACAGTGCCCTGTGCGGCGCCAATGAGTTCAATGAGTTTTTTGTGTTCCGTTGTAACATCTTCGTCAGAAAATGCATTTGGGAAAATTGCGAGAAATTCGTACTTCATAATAATATCTTATAACGTGTAACTGGTAGCCTGAAGCTTGAATACGGTGAATGGTTCATTTCACGTTTGGATTTTCAAGCGCCATGGTATACTAATGTTTAATATGTCTCGATTCGCATTCATTCTAGGGCATGTACCCGTTTTGTCAAGCATTGAAGCCAAAATTTTGATTTCCGACCTTGAGGTTGAAGGTGTTATTGGAAATGTGCTGATTGGATCATGCTCACTGAGCGATCCACGTGGTGTTATGGACCGAATGGGAGGAATGGTAAAAATTGCACGGTTTGAGAAACGCGTATCACTTGATCGGCTTGAGGAAGAGAGCTCGTCACTTCTCGCCTCACGCGTGCCGGAAGGAAAAATAACCTTTGGAGTCTCGTGGTTTGGCGGGTTAGAGTGTTCCGATCGATTTGCGATGCGCGTAAAACAACAATTGAAGGAGTTGGGCAGGTCAGTGAGACATGTTCGGGGGAAAGAAACGGTGTTGAATGGTGCTGAGCTTGCGTTTAATGAGTTTGGAAAGCCGGGCGGAGTTGAACTCTGTTTGGTGCCCGCGGGTGATTCAAAGGAAGTTGAGTTGTTTGTTACGGAAGCGTTTCAAGATGTTGGTTCGTTTGTTGAGCTTGAGAACGTGCTCGGTGCCCGAGACGACAGAAGTGGGGTGTTGCCGTTACGTCTTGCAAAAATGCTTGTGAACATTTCAGGGGTAACATCTCACGGAAGATTTCTTGACCCGTTTTGTGGGAGTGGGATGTTGGTTTCGGTTGCCGCTGTATTGGGGTTGAATACGATAACTGCGTCTGACTCGAGTCCGAAGGCAGTTGCGGATACGAGACAAAATCTTTCGAACGTTCGTGAGATGTTTCACCTTTCAGGGGCTTGGAACGTGGAACAGTGTGATGTCCGTGTACTTTCAAAACATCACGCGGTTGGGAGTGTTGGGTCGATTGTAACCGAGCCGTATCTTGGTCCGCAGACACGAGGCGCGAATACCAAAGAATTAGAGCAACTCGCTGGGCTCTATCACGCGGCATTCAAAGAGTTTCGCAAGGTTCTCTCCCCAGACGGCACGGTTCTGTTCATTTTCCCGATCATCAATGATATCCATGATTTTGATGAGGTTCAGAAATCGATTCGTGGGATGGGATTTAAAAAAGTGGATCTGATGGAAGGAGTTCGCGAGTGGTTTCCCGATGAGGTTGAGCCGGTGTATTCTCGCCCTAGACAAAGAGTGAAACGGTTGATCACGATGTGGAGAAAGGTATAATCAAAATAACTTTCAATACGCTTCTGTCGTTCAATGGATAGGACGCTGGCCTCCGAAGCTGGAAATGCAGGTTCGATTCCTGCCAGGAGCAAATGTATTATGTCTCAAAAACTTCGAGTTGGAATTTTGTTTGGAGGGAAATCGACTGAGCACGAGGTCTCACTTCAGTCCGCAAAGAGCATTGTGGAGGCGATTGATAAAGAGAAGTACGATGTGGTGCTGATTGGGATTGATAAAACAGGACGATGGATGTTGCAAGACAAAGCACAATACTTGCTCAACGCTGATAATCCAAGACTCATCGCGCTCAATAAACAAAATCAAAAAGAAGTTGTAGTGACTTCGAAGGGGAGCGAAACTTCACTTGTGTCTCTTGGAGACCAATCTCAAACACCAATTGATGTTGTGTTTCCCGTGTTGCATGGACCAATGGGGGAGGATGGAACAGTGCAGGGGCTGTTGAAGCTCATGAACATTCCATTTGTTGGGGCGAGTGTCTTGGGCTCAGCGATCGGGATGGATAAGGACGTGATGAAGCGTCTTTTGCGAGATGCGGGTGTTCCGATTGCGAAGTTTATAACGGTCCGGCGTAACCAGGTTTTGTCGTATGATGAAATTATTTCACAATTGGGGATTGTGGTATTTGTGAAGCCGGCAAACGCAGGGTCATCCGTCGGTGTGAGCAAGGTTCGGAACGGATTTGAATATGAAAAAGCAACTGATGAAGCATTCCGATTCGATTCAAAAATTTTAATTGAGGAGGCTGTTGTTGGTCGCGAGATTGAGTGTTCCGTGCTCGGAAATGAAAGTCCAATTGCGTCTGTTCTTGGCGAAGTAATCCCAACGCATGAGTTTTACTCATACGAGGCGAAGTATATTGATGAGAATGGTGCAAAACTAAAAATTCCCGCCGAGCTTTCAGACCCAGTGGTGAAACGTGTTCAAGAGATCGCGGTTAAAGCATTTCAAACGTTAGAATGTGAGGGGATGGCGAGGGTTGATTGCTTCGTGAAAGAGAATGGAGATGTCTTGATCAACGAGATCAATACCATTCCCGGGTTCACGAAAATTAGTATGTATCCAAAATTATGGGAAGCCAGTGGAATTTCCTATACCGAACTCATTGATCGTCTCATTCGACTTGCCCTTGAGCGGCATGAGCGAGAGAACCGTCTTAAGACATCATTTTGATGTAGTACTATATTACACCATACTCTTGCCAAGAATCGAAAAACATGTTATAATAAAAACGTAATATCGATCACATTTTCATTGCTTTCTTTCTCCAAAATTAGGGATTGAACGCAAAAAAACAAAAATAAACATGCAAAGCAAGGTTTTACAAAAACCAAAGAAGGCGGACGATAGCATCCGTTCCTCGCTTGCCTCGTTAAAACGAAGCTCACATTTGTATTCAAAAAAAACGATTACCGGTTGGAAATCGTTTTTTATTTTTCTTTTTGTGATGGGTTTTGCTTCCGCGCTTGGTGTGGCATATAAAATGGGATTATACGAAAAGATTTTTGGACAACAACAGGCGTGTGTGATGTATGGCGTTCATGATTCGGGGGGTTCCAGTAGTCAATTCTTTACATTGAATACCGATACCGGGATTGCGGTCGCGCTCGGACCTGAATATTCAAGTTATGATATTGAGGGATTTGATATTCACCCGCAAACTGGGGAATTGTTTGGAGTTGCTGGAGGAGGGGGAAGCCATGATGGTGAGGTTTTTAAAATAAATAAAATGACCGGGGCACTAACATTAATCGGAAATTCTGGAGCATCGGGTTCAAATGAAATTGTATCAGCTTCGTTTCGTCCGGATGGAACATTGTGGGCGTATCAGTCAAATACCGGAATTGTCACGATTAATTTGACTAATGGAAGCAGAACGATTCAGTCGAGCCAGAGTGATGATTGGGAAGGTTTGGCTTGGGACACGAGCGGAACGTATTTGTATGGGGCTGATGGCGGAGAATTGTTTCGCTGGAACCCAAGTTCTAACCAGGTAACAGAAGTCTGTAATAATCTCCCTGGGTCAATTGAGGCCCTTGATTTCCGCACTGACGGAACTCTTATCGCCGCGCGGGATGGTGGAGACGCTGTATTAAATGTGTATGAAATAAATATTCAAACATGTGCTTACCAAACAACTGGCTATACCATTGAATATAACGATGTAGAATCCATTGCCTATGATCTTTGTGGAGTTCCAACTTCACCAGCATTAACCATCGTGAAGAAAGTAACCGACGCGGATGAGTC
>CAYYDP010000001.1:32167-59691 GCA_964470645.1 uncultured Gammaproteobacteria bacterium | reverse complement strand
GAACCAACACATCTCCGGTGTCCGACTCCGTACAGACCTCGGTGACGATTCCAACTTCACCAGCATTAACCATCGTGAAGAAAGTAACCGACGCGGATGAGTCGCTCGTCGATGCAAACACCACGACTCCAGGACAATCCCAAACCTATACCCTGACGGTTACGAATTCCGGAACCGGAACCGCGACCGCTGTGACTCTCACCGATGATTATGATCAAACCAACTTCACACCAACGTCCCTGAACGGCGGAACCGACACCGCAGGCGTGATCTCCTGGTCCTTAGGAGACATTGCCGCTGGCGTAACGGTTTCCCGTACGGTCGTGGGAACCGTGAAGGCTACGATCACCACCGCGCTCACGTTCCCGAATTCCGCGACTGCTGACGGAACCAACACATCTCCGGTGTCCGACTCCGTACAGACCTCGGTGACGATTCCAACATTACAGCCCCCCTCCAACCCGCCGCCCTCAAACAATTCCGGCTCACCAAACCTGAGTATCGCCAAAGTGGTATCAGACGCAAATGAGAATAGCGTTGAGACGAATGTTGCTGAGGCCGGCGAGTCGATTACCTATTCTATCACGGTGCGCAACAATGGAACGGCCGACGCTCTTTCTGTTGTATTGACCGATGACTATGATCAGGCGCGTATAACGATTACTAATCCACATGGAGGTACTGACAACGGTTCAACAATTGTTTGGGATCTTGGAACCATCCAACCGGGGACCCTGGTCACGAAATCGGTCAATGGTACTATCAAATCTTCTGTGAGCGGTCCAGCGACCATAGTAAACACGGCAACAGTATCCGGCTCAAACATCGGGAACATAGCAGACACCGCCCAAACACAAGTTCCATCCTCCAGTCCGTCTCCAAGTGGTCCTGGTGTTCCGTCACTTACTGTAACAAAGCTCGTTTCTGACTCTGACGAAACAAATCGTGAATCAAATACTATTTTCCCAGCTGGAGTAATCACGTACACCGTTACCATACGGAACACCGGAACCGCGGACGCGTTCTCGGTTATTCTTACTGATGATTACGACGAAACATACTTTTTGGTTTCGAATCCCGATAATGGAGCGAATAATGGGAATGTGATTACCTGGAATTTGGGGACATTGGGTCCGGGACAAATGTTGAGCAAAACTGTGACTGGCATTGTCAAGTCTTCTGTGAACCCGCCCGTAACATTCGAAAATACCGCGAAAGGTACAGCATCGAACGTCCCGGAGGTTGTTGATTCAACACAGACGTTCGTGACATCAGACGGCGTTCCCACTCAATTATCGGGCATCCAAGATGAGACGATCTCTCCATCGCCACCAACCGAGCTACCTCAGACGGGCGTAGCAGGAACCATTTTTGCTGCGAGCATCGCGTTCGGGGTGTTGCTTGTGACATCTGGGGTTTTATTGATTGCAGCAGGGAAGCGCTCGTTTGATTTCAGGTTAAGTGCTAATTGGTTGGATCATGTCGAGGATTGATTCTGTATGACGCATTTGAAGAAACGCGTTATCCGTCGAGCGGGATTTTTCTGTGTACTTCTCGGATTTATTTTTGTGTTTACCGGGATGGCGCCGTGGTATCCGGAGCTTGTTTGGCATTTGAAACGGATCGTTGCGCGATCTAACCCTGTGGTATTCCATCTTCCTCAGAACGCAGACGCGGCGTTTATTATTCGTCAGCCCACTGACGCCTTAAAAGCCGTTGCGAGAGCTCAAGAGATTGCCAAGCCGATGGCGACAGGGCAACCGAGTGCTCGAAGGATTCAAATTCCCACCATCCAAATTGATATGCCGATCATTGCAGATGAATTGGATTCTCGCGTCGCTCTTTCTCGTGGCGCGTGGTTGATTCCGAACACAGCCTATCCCTTTGATGGTGGTAACACGGTAATAAGCGCGCATAGATTTTTATACAAGACAGGTTCGCACACGTTTTATCATTTGGATAAACTCAATAAGGGGGATTCAATTGTTATGGAATGGGATGGGATCGTGAAACGGTACGAGGTTGTGGAAACTAAGGTTGTGAAACCCACTGAAACTTCGATTTTGGATCAGGATAACGACGAGCGTTTGACGTTGTTTACCTGTGATCCCGTCTTTAGTACGAAGAACAGACTGGTTGTCATCGCTAAACCCGTCGGGCTTTAGACAAAAAATTAAAAGAATCTGTGAACCTTGGGGGCAAAGCGCCTGCTTTTTTCGCGTCGTTCATAATGGTCAGTGTGCAGGGGGGTTAGTATTTGAAGAAATTAAACATTCGGCAGGGTTTCCCAAAGCGTATCAAAGACTGTTTTGAGTAGTGAGGAGGTGTTGATGTCGCGGATCAGTATCAGCGTTGGATTGGCTGTTGCGCTGAAGATGCCGATGGTATCAGTCCAGAGTGCTAAAATTGATCGACTTGAAATTGGGAGAAACCGGAATTGTCGATATCCGCCAACGGTTTCCCGAAAGCGGGGAAGCTTCTCGATCGACGGATCGGTTATTGCGCGGGTTGTGGTATTGTGTTTCATGCGTTTTGCGCTGAATAGGTGGAATAAATCTTTTTCTGGAATGAACCCAACGAGAGCATGCAGGTTCCCCATCCAAAAGATAGGGGCTTTATGCTTTGCAAGCTGTTGGATTTCGTAGGAAACCTCGCGCAGCCCCCGGAACGATTGAATGTTTGTGTGTTCGTGTTGGGTTTGGTTAAGAGTAAGGGATTTTAGTTCTTTCGCGAATCCGGAAAGCAATTTCTCTGTTTGTTGTTTTTTTTCGAGGATGAGAGAACGAATGGTCTCCGGTTTTTTCATTACAAACATCGTTCGTTTTCCCACAATGATTCGTTCGGCCAACCCTCGTTGGATGAGAGATTCGAGCATACTATATACACTCACCCGTTTGACGCCGGTGAGTTCCGCGAGTCGGGTCGCAGGGAGTGTTCCAGCTTTAAGACCGGCTAGATACAGCCCGGACTCCTTTTGGGAGAGATTAAGAAATGTGAGATAGTCGCGCATAGTGTTGTTGATTTCTTACAACACAATAGCATGTGATTTTGTAGTAATACAATAGTCTGGGTATGCTCTTGATACTATGAACCACATATTGGTTTTTATTGCCCTTGCGCTAATTACCCTTATTCTCGGTGTTTTGGTTGGACGAAACCAAGACCAAGAAGGATACAATTTGTTTAATCGTCGCATGAAAAAACGGACGTTCATGGTTTCTTACGCGGCAACATTTATTGGCGCTGGATTTTTTATCACTGGAACCGCCTACGCGTACCAGTACGGTCTCGGTCTTCTTTGGTTTTTTCTTGGATTGATCTTCGGTGTGGTTATCTTTGGTTTTTATTCAAAATGGTTGAAAGAAAAAACGAAACATTTGAATTTATACACACTTCCAGATGTATTCCGGTGGAAGTTAGGCGATACAGCTGCGCGTGTTCTGACGGTTATTACATTAGTATTGCTGTTGGGAGACATTTCAATTCAGCTCATCGGCGGAGGCAAGTTATTGGAGGCGCTCGGCGTGATGCCGTATGCATTCTCTGTTCTCCTCACCGTCGTGGTTGTGAGTGTGTATTTGTTGGTAAGTGGATTTCGGGCGGTTGTGCTAACAGATTACTTGCTCACGGGTGCGATGGTTGTGTTGACAGTGTTGTTGGCTGGATTCGTTGGAAGGTCGTTTCAGCCAATTGCTGAACAGCTAGACTTTTTTTCGGTTCCACTCGGAACAACTATTGGATTTTTTCTATTCGGATTGTTTGGACCATTCGCAATTTCAACATATTATCAAAGAATATTTGCGTCAGATTCCCCGAATACGGCGAGGGTCGGGACATGGTTGAGCAGCTTTCTTATTTTATTACCCGGGGTCTGTTTGTTTATCATTGGTATGACGGCGAGAACGTTGTTCCCGGCAATTGATCCGGATCTCGCATTTTTGAACATGATTCAAACAGGCGGGCGGGAGATCGCTTTGATGGGGGCATTGATTTTATGGTCGGCTCTCATGGACACCCTGGATACGTTGGTGTTCACTGGAAGTCAGATTTTGAATCGGGATTTGCTGAAACGTGATTTAACCAAACGGAACGTTCGGATCGGTGTTGTATTGTTTTTGGGATTGGGGGTATCGATTAGCTTTCTGATTCCATCGGTAACACGGGTTGCGTTGTTGTTTCTGGGGGCGAGCATGGCAGTTGCACCCTCCGCTTTTTTTCTCTGGTTTCTCAAAGGATTACGCGGAAGATCTGTTATTGTGTCTATGATCTTTGGGATTGCCACACTCACGGTGTATTCCTTTTTGAAAGGAATTATCCCTCAGGGGGTTGGTGTCGCATTTTTCTGTTCGTTGATTGGGTTGTTGTTTTCTCACGGAATTGATGTCGTGGTCTCGTGGTTGAAAAAACAACCCTTGGTCAGTAATGATACGGAAGATGTTTCAAAATGGTAAATGCGCGATAGAGTTGTTCAAGAGCAAGTACGCGCGCGGTTTCGTTGTCAAAAGTATCTTCGAATCTTACGGGCAAACACGCCTGCTTTTTTCGCGTCTTTCACAATCGTGAGGGTACAGGGGGATTTTTGGGTGAAGAATCCAGAAAGCTCCTTTGGCGGTTCTTCGGTCTTTGGGTTGAATGTTGTTGTCCTGAACGTTTGGTCAATGCATCCTGCCATATCTTTGCCTATTTTTATCGTGACGAGGTGATCTCCCATTGAGGAAGTGTAAACTTCCGGGGAATGGGTAAGGGGTTTTGGAGAACAGTAGTAATTTTTGTGAGTTTTGGGCAACAGTCGAGCGGACCAGAGGTCAATGTCCGAACGAGATCCAACAACCACATAGCTTGTAATGCCAAATGGTTTTGTAGATTCGTAATATCGTTCAGTCTCATAACAGTGAGCAACGAAGTACCAGAAATGGGGGTTGTAGGAATAAAAAGGTTGTCTGGGGTATTTAGCTGATAAAAGGGTAAACAGGTGAGTCCAGAACACATCTGCCATGAGAAGATTAGGGAAGTGGTAAGTCATGTTCTTTTTTGCAAACTCATCAAAGGAGATAAAATAGTCCGATTTATTGCTGAGGTAATTTGCATCAACAAAGTAGGAAAACTGCGATACTAACGCAGCCCACGACAGATTCAAACTGTACCTTTTGTGTTCTTTAACAATCACTTCTGTAGTAAGAAGCGAATTGATTGCTTTGTACCATGCCTTTGGGGTCATCTTTTTTTCAATACGATAGTTGATCGTCTCTTGCATTTCGGACAACTGTGCTTTCGGGTGATACGCAAGATATTCAACAATTCTTTCTGCGAGTGTATGGGTCTTCGTGAAAAGCATATTTGTATACCAAAGGTACAATTATCATATCTCTCCATGGTTTTTCTTGCAACAACTTCCATCACTTCCTATGATTGAACATCACGAACATTTCTGAAATATGAACACAGCAGTCGAAAAACAATACAACGAGTTCGCAAAAACCTACGCAGGATTACATCATGAGCTCGACAAGGTTGCTCATAAGTGTTTTCAGGCAAGTTTAGAACACGATTTGAAAGATAAAGCCGTGCTTGATATTGGTTGCGGAGACGGTTCAGATCTAGTCGATCTTTTTTCACAAGGAGCCCGGTGCTACGGGATTGACATCTCTGAAGCATTCATCCAAGAAGCAACAACACGGTATCCAAAAATTGAGTTTAGAGTTGCGAACATGAACAAATTGCCATACGAGGAAGGTCTTTTTGATGTAGTGATAAGTAAGTATGCACTTCAGTCGTCGGCGAATCTCGCCCCGGTCTTTTCAGAGATTCATCGGGTACTGAAACCAAAAGGAGTTCTTCTGTATCTTACAAAACACCCGTTTCGTCAGTTTTTGGAGAAAAAGAAGAATAGTGGAAAGAATTATTTCTCTCAAGAACTTGTAGAATCGAAGATATTTAATGGCGCAATTACGTTGATTGAGCCTTCGCACACGTTGAATGAATATTTCTCTGATGATTTTTTGAAGAAGTTTGAGCTCGTCCACTTTGAAGAGGCGAGTGATTTTCCATCATCAACGCAAGTAGATGGGGATGTGTATCCAACATTTTTTGTCGTTAAATCGTTTAAAAGGTGATATGGATACAAGAATCGCCATTTTTAGTTCAGCAAGCGGTTCAATAGCGCAAGCTACGCGCGAACTCGCGAGACGTATCGGTGTGTATTGTGCCGAGAGGAATCTCTGTATTGTTACTGGAGGGAGTGTTGGGTTGCCGGCTGAAGTCGTATGTTCATCGCGAGAACGAGGAGGTCTGACCGAGGCATTTTTTCCTGATGGTGATGAGCAAAAGCATAATTTAAATCTGCATATTCATCGCAATGATTCTTTAAAGAACTATTCGGTCAAACATTTTTATGATGGATTCAGCATGCGAAGCGCCGCGATGCTTAAGTCCGTTGATGGCGCCCTTGTGTTTCATGGAGGCATTGGGACTTTGTCTGAATTTTGTCTTGCTGTTGAAGAGGGCATCAAAGTTGCTGTTATCGTAGGGACTGGTGGAGTGGCTGATAGGTTGCCGAAGATTATAAAACTCACCAATCGTGAAATTCCCCAAGACCAGATTTTATTTGGATCTGATTATAAAAAAGCCATTGACTTTCTCGTTGTCTCAAGGCAATGAGCCAACATCAATTTGAATGTTGCGTGAGATAAGTTTAATAATGATACGGAAGGTGTTTGAGGATGGTAAATGCGCGATAAGTTTACATCCTTTGTAGAATCGGATTTTTGCGTAGTTCAATAATTTGGCCAGTGATATAGCGGGCGCGGTCTGATGATAAAAAATGCACGAGATCGGCTACGTCTTCCGGCATAAGGCAATTTTCCGGCCGCGCGTCTTCGGGGAAGAATTTTTGATAACTTTCCGTCAGTGTGTCTGCTGGAGACACGCAATTGGCAGTGATGCGTCTGGGCGCCAACTCATGAGACAGTCCGACTGTGAGGCTTTCAAGAGATTTTTTTGACAAGTAGTACGGTAGCCACCCCCGTGCGCTTTCGAATGTTCCTGAGATGGTGATAATACTACTGCTCGGTTGCATCAGTGGTATCAGGTCACGGCACATCATTGCGAATGAGAAAACACCAACGTTGTTCGTTTCAGTGATTTGTTCGTGACTGAATTTTTCAAATTCAATATTGGCAAGTACATGCGTACCATCATGATATACGCCGGCGGTATGGATCAGGACGTCTAGGGTAGGGGTTTGTGTCATAATACGGCTCTTAAAATTAATTACGGCATTGCGATCATTCAGATCAAGCGGTAGTGATGTAACGGGCGCGAGGGGAGCGAGATTGCGTTCAATCAGGCGAAGCCGCTCGGCGTTTTTGGCGGTGAGTATGAGGTTGTTTTTTTCGTACGCAAACCGTCGAACAATGCTTAGCCCGATACCACTATCCGCGCCGGTGATGAGGATGTTACGAGACATAATGTCCAACAATTGAACAACTCACTGAATATGCTAAGATAAAAACGTATTTTTGTTTAATTGATGTTCAAATGGTGAACAAACACGAAAAAAACCTTGAAATTGGGTCTTTTCTTGAGGGGTTGGGGTTTGATCATGACGAGTCAAGCCTGTGTCAGGCATTGGTCGGTGGCGGGGTTCAGACGCCGCTCGAGTTGTCGCGCGCGACGGGTATTGATCGCGCAAGGGTGTATCGGCGGCTTGAGCACCTTACGGAGATGGGGGTTGTGGATGAGCTATTGGACACGCACACGCGGCGATATCAGATAACCCGTGGCGACATGCTGGAGCGGTTGCTTTTGAAGCGAGAAGAAGAAACGCGTCATTTGCGAGCCACACTCGGCAGTCTGAAAGATTTTCTTTCCGTGCAACGGGCCATGCATAATCCAGAGACGAAAGTTGTCTTTTACCGGGGCATCGAGGGAGTCAGGCGCATGCTCTGGAACGTATTGAGGGCCAAAGGGGAAGGAGTTGGGTATACCTATCGTTCGTTTGAAGAGCTGATGGGAAGGTCCTACCTGAAGCGTTGGATGAATGAATTTATGAAGCGCGATTTGCGCTTTCGCGATATTTATTCAGATAAGTATCTTGAAAGCGTTGCTTCACACAAACCAATGTTTTTGTACTCTGAGAAACATTTTCCTTCACGGTATATCCCACCAGATATTATTAACATTGACCATCAGGTGGACATTTATAATGACGTGGTGGCGTATTATAACTGGTATGAAGGAGAGGTGTTCGGGGTTGAACTTCATAATACGAAAGTCGCGCGGATGCAAAAGCAGATTTTTGAAATCATTTGGAAGATGGGAGAACCAGACCGAGTCCAAAATCCACGTCGAAAGTAGCTTGCGGTTATTCACACTTGTTCTCGGGGTTTGTGTTCGGGGTATATCTGACGGCGAACATAACGACCGACTGGAAAAGTCTGAATTTAATAATGATACGGAAGGTGTTTGAGGATGGTAAATGCGCGATAGAGTTGTTCAAGAGCAAGTACGCGCGCGGTTTCGTGGGTGAAGGTGAGCTGAGAGAGACTCCAAACGAGGTTCGCTCGCTTCAAGACGTCTTCAGATAAACCGAACGTTCCGCCAATCACAACTGTGATATTCGGGTGATTCATTTGCCAGTCCTCGAGGTTTTTTGAAAGTTGTTCAGAAGTAAATTGTTTTCCTTTTGAATCAAGAACAACCACGAATTCACCATTTGAAATTTTTGAAAGAATCTCTTTTCCTTCAAGTGTTTTTGTTATTTTGCCTGCTCCGACCTTCCGAGCGTCGGAGTGATCTTTTGTTTCTTGCGGTTTCACAACCGCATACTCAACCTTCACGAACTTTTTCAGTCGTTTCAGGTATTCTTCCTCAGCTTGTTTCCAAAATTGTTCTCTCGTTTTTCCAACAACAAGGACCGTGAAAGCCATAAATCAGTTGTTCAAACATTCAAACAAATCTTTGAACAATTATTGGTAGTGTAAGTATGATAAACGTGTGATTATCCACCAATTCTAAAATACGCAATATCATGATCAAGGAAAACGTACTCTTTTCCTTCTACGCGCAGTTTTCCGGCTTCTTGCGCTTGATGCCATCCACCGTGGGCGATAAAATCGTTATAGGAAACGATTTCAGCGCGGATGAATCCTTTTTCAAAGTCTGTGTGAATTTTCGCGGCGGCTTGGGGTGCTTTCGTTCCATTTACAATGGTAATGGCTTTGGTTTCTTTTGGGCCGGTGACATAATAGGTGATGAGATTGAGGAGTTTATATGCAGCGAGAATGAATTGTGAAAGCGCGTGTTTTTCTTCCCCCAACTCTTTGAGGTCTGTTTCTGAAAGATCGGTCAAATCACATTCCTTTTTTATATTTAATAAAATGTGATTTTGTGTTTTTGTGATTTCTGTTATTTGTTGTTGGTTTGTTGAGTCTGACGTATTAAAAACGTAAAGAATGGGTTTTACGGTGAGTAAGTTCAAGTCTTTCAGTTTTTCAAGTTCGTCATGCGAAAGCGCGTTTAATAATTCTCCTTTTTCTAGTTTTGATTTCATTGACTCATAGAAATGTAGAAGATCAAGTTTTTCTTTGTCACCCGCCTTTGCTCTGCCTGAAATATCCGCGATGCGTTTGTTCAGTGTCTCAAGATCGCTCATAGCAAGCTCCAAATTGATCACTTCAATGTCGCTTTTTGGATCTGTTCC
This sequence comes from uncultured Gammaproteobacteria bacterium, assembly GCA_964470645.1. GTDB lineage: Bacteria > Patescibacteriota > Patescibacteriia > CAYYDP01 > CAYYDP01 > CAYYDP01. Next base: position 49,991 of record CAYYDP010000001.1, on the reverse strand, counting down.
TGTTTTGACAACATTTGGATCCTCGAACGCTCTGACAACTTCCACGATCGCGTCCACTTCGCGAATGTGCGATAGAAATTTATTCCCAAGCCCCTCGCCCTTGCTCGCTCCGGCAACCAATCCCGCGATGTCCACAAATTCGATCACCGCTGGAACAATCTTTTCTGATTTTGAGACATCAGACATTTTGGAAAGTCTGTCATCCGGGACTGGAACCACGCCCACGTTTGGTTCAATGGTGCAAAAGGGGTAATTGGACGCGTCAACTTTTTGCGCGGTGAGCGCGTTGAAGAGGGTTGACTTTCCGACGTTGGGGAGACCGACAATGCCGATGCGTAGGGACATACAGTGAATAGTGGTTAGTGAATGGTCAATAGTGCTGGATGTTCAGATGTAAATTTTAACATGATTGGGATCCAGTGGAGAAATTGATTTGGATTTTTTGTTATTTCATTTTCGAGTTCATTCCGAGTAAACCATTTAACTCGCTCTACTTCTTCGTGTTGTAAGACGAATTCGTCTATTGGTTTATCAAGTACAAGAAAATACCATTGGGCAAAAAGGCTATACCCAACATCTGAGAACAACTTCGGGCCAGCTATGAGCATGTCCTGGGTTAGGGTGAGTCCAAGTTCTTCACTGGTTTCTTTGATCAGGTTTGAAACGTATGTTTCCCCTGTTTCAAGCGTTCCAGATGCGGCCGGACCCCATTTTCCTGGTTCTGCCTTTTTTAAATGCGATCTTTGAGCAAGGAGAATAGTGTTTGAGGAGTTTGTTACCCATAATCCAGTCGCTCGAAAGATCCGTCTGTCACCCGGGACAACGGTGTCACGATCCGCTGACCCGATCTCGCTGTCATTCTCGTCTACGATGATGATTTGTTGACTCATAGATTATACCACCAAGGTAAGATTGCTTCGTCTGAAACCTCCTCGCAATGACACAATAATTGAAGCGTACGAGTTTTAGCGGGAAAATGCAAATGGAAAAGTATGGTATAGTTATGATGATTGTTATTCACCAATATGCGTAATCGAAGCGGTAAACACTGGCTTCATCTGGCCGGATTAATCGCGGTTTTAGTTGCGATGTTCGCGGCGAGCTCGCTTTTGCCGCGGGATCGGGTTCAAGACTGGGTTTTGAGCGCGGGGGCGTGGGGTCCATTGGTATATGTTTTTTTGATGTTGATCACCTACGTGATCGCTCCCGCGAGTGGGACTCCCGTGTTGTTTGTGGGATTTTATATGTTTGGGAGCGCGGCAATTCTGTATGCTGCAATTGCCGAGATGGTGAGTATAGTGACGAATTTTTGGATCGCGCGAAAATGGGGTCGGGGGGTAGTCGAGCGGTTTGTGGGACATAGAGGCATGGAGAAAATTGACAGAATCGACAGGGATTACGGTCTTGGGATGTTGTGGGTTGCCCGCGTGTTTTTGGGTAGCGTGCATGAGTTCGTGTCCTATGCCGCAGGGTTTACCACGATTCGTTTCAGGAGGTATTTCATTGTTTCACTCTTCGGTATGATCCCCGGAACGATGATTTGGTATTATTTTTCGAGTCTGACCCAGAGCCCGGTGGTATTCACGTTGATTACATTCGCTTTGGTGCTGGTGTTTTCGATTGTTGTGTATGTGTGGAAAAAGTTTTTTTTCCGGAGTGGAGTCTAGTACCGTTACAAATAAGTTTTACAATACGCAAAACGCAGAATAGCCAGTAAAAACAACGTAATAACGGTACTACGATAGTGCAGAATTAAATTGTAACGGCACTAGCAACCGGGCTCAGGATGACCATATGACAAAAATTTATTCAGTCTCAGAATTTGTTCAAAGTTTCAATGCGCTTATTGAAGCGACGCTGCCGTCGGTGGCAGTTTCGGGTGAAGTGACCGGGTTCAGGGAGGTACAGAACCGTATGATTTATTTTGATTTAAAAGACGAAAAATCAAAAATGCTTTGTTTTGCCTTGAAATGGGAAGTGCCGCAAGGGATTCAAGATGGGATGCGGCTCAATATTGTTGGAAGCCCGCGATTGTTTGTCGGGTCGGGTCAGTTTCATTTTCGGGTAAAAGAGGTCGAGTTCCAGGGTGAGGGTGTGCTTCAGAAACTGTATAAAGAACTTCTTGGGCGTCTGGAAAAAGAAGGATTATTTTCGGAAGATCGTAAGAAGCCACTTCCGAGGTATCCGGAAACGATAGGTCTCATTACTTCAGAAGATGCGGCTGCTTACACGGATGTATTGAAGATTTTGAAAGAAAAGATTGAATGCAAGATATGGTTTTACCCAGTCAAGGTTCAAGGGCTCGGTTCAGAATCAAGTGTTGTTCAGGGGTTGGAGTATTTCAATAAACATAAACAGGTCGACGTGATGATGTTGGTTCGCGGCGGCGGTTCTATGGAAGACCTGCAGACTTTTAACTCCGAAAAGGTTGCACGGGCGATCGCATCCTCCAGGATCCCTGTGGTTGTGGGAGTTGGGCATGAGCGGGATGTTACTATTGCGGATTTGGTAGCAGATCGACGAGCGTCAACGCCAACCAATGCTGCGGAGATTGTATTGCCAAGTAAACGAGAAATGCGAGAAGTGGTAAGTGGTGAGTGGTTGGTGATTAGTAATATGATCAATTCGTATATTCAAGATCGTAACCATCTTCTCATTCGAATCTCCCATATGTTGGAGCTTACATCGGGGCGTGTGTTTGAGTCGATTCGATTGTTGATTGGCAGAACAGAACAGCACGCAATGAAATTAAGATTTTCACTTACCAGTCAGGAGCACATCCTTGATCGGCGAATGACAAAACTCTCGAATTTAATGTTGGGAAAAGTTCAGTCCGTGAAACACAGCATCGAGTTGAAGATGTCGAATCTCGCGGTATCAGATCCAAAACATGTGCTTGGAAAAGGGTATACCTTGACGCTCAAGAGTCATAAAGTCATTAAGTCAAAAAGTCAGGTGGTTGCAGGAGATGAAATTGAGACGAGATTTGTAGACGGAGGGGTGTTTTCAGTGGTACAAAAATGAAAAAGCGGTTTCCCGCTTTTTCGGCTATTGTTATGTCCCCATAATGAGTTAATGTTTTGATCTTGACCTGACGATACAAGAGAGAGAGTTGTCAAGGTGGTACTGGAAAGGTATAATTCAGTCGTCATTCCCGCGTAGGCGGGAATCCAGAAAACCAAAACAAATACCAAAAGGCTTAAATTCTTTTTCTTTTTGTTTTTTGTTTCTGGATCCCAAACGAAACTTTGGGATGACGAATTTAATTATGCCAACACAATCAAAGAAAAAATTTTCGGATCTCGTTAAAGAGCTTGAAGCAATTGTCGCCAAACTTGAAAGCGGCGAGGTGGACGATCTTGATGAAATGGTTGCCGAGTATGAGCACGCAGCGCAATTGGCGACTGATCTTAAAAAACGGATTAGTGATGCCGAGGTGAAGATTCAGAAGATCAAAGAGGGAATGGAAGGGGAAGAAGAAGGATAGTCACAAGCTCAAAGTCCGTAAAGTCTATAAAGCAATATCAGCTTTGACTTTAAGGACTTTATGGCTTTATAGACTTTTCACTATGCTTTCGATTTTTCGTCATTGGTGGGCTTGGATGATTTTGATTGTTGTTGCTGCAACTGCGGGTTTTGGTGGGTATTTTTTCGGTTTGGTAGACCGGTATTTTGATGCCGTTGATAGGGGTTTGATTCCCGTTGAGCAAACGGGATTTACAGAACTCCCAACAGCACTTGATCAGGTTTCAACCGCGGACGGAATCGCGTTGGTCCGCGCTCATAATATCCGTTTTGGCGGTGACAATGCACGCTTAACCATTGTTGAGTTTTCAGATTTCCAATGCCCCTTTTGTCGCGAGATGTTTCCAACGGTTCGTGCGTTGATGAATGAATATAAGGATCGGATTCAGTTTGTGTATCGGCACATGCCGGTGGTGGAAATTCATCCGTTGGCGTTTTTAGCGGCCGGCGCCGCGGAATGCGCAGCGGATCAAGGTAAGTTTTGGGAATATCATGATGCGCTTTTTGCAAACCAAAACATCTTGAATCAGGTTGGATCTGATCTTGAGCGCGCGAAACAGGCGTTAACAATTTTTGCTGAACGTTTAAATCTTGACAGGGAAACATTTGAGGCGTGTGTTGCGAAAGGCAAGAACGATGTTAGAATTCAAGAGGATTATCGCGATGGCACAGCGCTCGGTGTGCGTGGAACTCCGACCTTTTTCTTTAACGGAATAAAAGTGGAGGGCGTGATTCCCGAGAAAGATTTTAAGGAAATTATTGAACAATTCATAAAATGAGCGTTTAGCGTCCAGCGTTTAGGGTGTTAGGGATATTGCCTAAACGCTAATCGCTTTACGCTGAACGCTATATGGTTGTTACTCTCTATTCATCACCAACGTGTCAGTACTGCAAACTCGCGAAACAATTTTTGAAAAAAAATCGAGTTCGGTTTACCGAACGGAGTGTGGCGGATGTGAAAAACGCGCAGGAAATGGTTAACCGCACCCAGCAGACAGCAGTCCCTGTTTTGATCATTGAGGATAAGGGTGTTGAACGTACGATTGTCGGGTTTCAAGAAGAAGAGCTGAAGCAGGCGTTCGATCTAAGCTGATTTTGGTTCAGATAAAAATTTTAGTATAATAGTGTCACCTTGTGGAAAAGGTCGAAGAATGTGTTTGATAACGATGGATATACGTTGTGATTATGATTCATAAAATGAAAAAAAACGATGATGAAGCGGATTTTGATGCGCGATCCCTTTCGGGTCCCGGCGGAAAAACGTATTTTTGGTTTGGTCTTGTGACTGGTGTCGCGGTGATGGCGGTAGTTGGATTGGCATTGATGGCGTTTGGAGTTTTGGGAAATTCTGCTCCAAAGAATGTTGCCGCTAATCCGACACCTTCGGTTGCGGATAACGGAGCTGAGCAGCCCGCTCAACCATTTAACGCCGAGATCGCCAAAGATGATCATGTTCGAGGAAACTTTGATGCACCGGTGACAATCGTCGAGTATTCGGATTATCAATGCCCGTTTTGTCAACGGTATCATGAAACCATGAAGCAGGTGATGAGTGAGTACGGTGATAAGGTTCGGTGGGTGTTCCGACATTTCCCTCTCGATTCAATTCATCCGCAGGCCCGGCCATCCGCGATTGCATCCGAGTGTGTTGCTGAATTAAAAGGGAACGACGCGTTCTGGAGCTTCTCTGATTCATTATTTTCGAGACAGTCAGAGTTGGGACAGCCGCTCTACCTTGAGCTCGCTCAAGAGCTTGGGATTAGCGAGAAAGCTTTCACTGATTGCCAGGCTGGAGGCGAGGCTGAAAATGTGGTGAATGCTCACTACCAAGAAGGGTTACAATACGGAGTTCGGGGAACTCCAGGGAACTTTATCAATGGACAATCCCTCCCAGGGGCGGTACCATTTGAGCAGATCAAAGCAATGATTGATCAATCATTAAGTAAATAATACTGACGTGACATTCCCAGTTGTACAATCAGTTGTTCAAATCGGGCCCGTATCAATTCATTGGTACGGGCTCTTGGTTGTTGGCGGAATGTATTTTGGATATTTAGTTGTTCGATATTTGAATTTAAAGTCTTCTCATCGCTATCCACTATCCACTATCGACTCTCTGGCGTTCTCTCTTATTATTTGGGGTTTTGTTGGCGCTCGTCTCTATCACGTTCTCAACGAACCGATCTATTATTGGAATCATCCAATTGATATCGTTAAAGTTTGGAATGGAGGATTGGCGATTCATGGAGCGATTCTCGCCGGAGTGTTTGTTGTTATTTACTTTTCTCGTAAATCGTCGGTCGATAGCTCAACACGGAACAAGAAGACCTCTTCCGGCGAGAAATTTCAAATCACAAATGACAAATTCCAAATAAATTCCAAATCTCAAATTTCAAACCGTTTCGGATTTTGGTCATTGAAGCTTGTTTGGGGTTTGGTGCTTGAAATTTGGAATTTCCTCAAGGAACTGCGTGTACCGTTTTTTCGAATAACTGATATCTTGGTGATCGGTTTAGCATTGGGCCAAGCGATCGGTCGTTGGGGAAACTACTTTAACCAGGAACTTTTTGGAAGACCCACGAACGGGTTCTTTAAGGTTCTTATTGACACATCTCATCGCCCAGTAGGTTTTGAATCCGTTGCGTACTATCATCCGACGTTTTTTTATGAAAGTGTGTTGAATGTTATTTTGTTTGTTGTTTTGTTTTTTATTTATTGTCGTCTTTTTCTCCCTCTTAAGATAAGAGGGACTAAGGGAGTTATGAAGTCGAAAGTGCATAACTCCTCCCAACCTCCTCTTACCTTAAGAGGAGGAGAAATAGAGAAAGATTGCCTCGTAGAATCTAGCAATGACAAAATAGGATTAGTAACCTCTTGTTATTTGATTGGCTACGGATTGATCCGCTTCTTTGTCGATTTCCTTCGCATTGACCCCCGTCCTTTTTTTGGTGGTCTTTATCTTTCCCAGTGGGTGAGTTTGGTGATGGTAGTCATTGGGGTTGTGATTTGGTATACTAGGTCTCGTAACTCGAAACCTGTAACCTGAAACCAAAATTAAAATTCATTAAGGAATTTGTCCGTTGAGTTCCAAGTTTCAAGCTACAAGCTACAAGATTATGACTTCTAATTCATTTTCTTGGAAAATTGGGGGAGAGGCTGGGTTTGGGATCGTGACATCGGGAGCGATCTTTGCCAAAACGTGCCTGCGAGCAGGGATGGGCGTGTTTGATTACATGGAATACCCGTCGCTGATTCGGGGAGGACATAATACATATCAGCTAACCGCAAAGCGGTTAACAATTTCAAATGACAAATCCCAAATTACAAACAAATCCCAAAACTCAAATTCCAAATCCGAACCACTATCCACCAACCACTACTCACTAACCACTAACAACAACGTCCTAGCACCCAATAAATGCATTGATATCCTTGTTGCGCTCAACAAGGAAACGATCTCGCTTCATTTGAAAGAGTTGTGCGACAAAGGTTTGGTGCTCTTCGATGGAGAAAAGATCGATGTCTCCGGTATTCCTGGTGTCGAAGCGCGTAATGTTTGCGACCCTAGTCACTGTGAGAAAGCGCTGGTAAAAGATCATCCAGTCTTTGAAGGATATCAGGGTGGGTTTGAGACTCGATTTTATTCTATCCCTTTTGGAAGATTGGCTCGTGAGAATGGTGGTGATGAGGTGATGCGTAATACGGTTTCATTGGGTGCAAGCTTTGCGTTTCTCAATTGTGATTTTAATGCTCTTGAGTTGGTGTTGCGTGAGAATTTCGAAAAGAAGCCTGAAGCAGCAGAAGCAAACGTGAAAGCCGCTCGCGCGGGATTTGAGTATGTGACGGAACACTATGTTTCAAAGGCTGAATGTCAGCTTGTGGGTGAACCATCCGGAGATTTGCTGATAACCGGCAATGAGGCAATTGGTCTCGGGGCTATTTCTGCTGGGTTACAATTTTATTCCGCTTACCCAATGACCCCATCGTCTTCGCTTCTTCATTATCTTGCTGATAAGCAACAGGAGGTGGGTATGGTAGTGAAACATGTGGAAGATGAAATTGCTGCAATTCAACACGCTTTGGGAGCGTCGTTTGCCGGTGTGCGGGCGATGACGGGTACATCGGGCGGTGGGTTTTCGTTAATGGCAGAATCCGTGGGACTTGCGGGGATTACCGAGACTCCTCTCGTGATTATGGTTTCACAGCGACCGGGACCAGCGACAGGACTTCCAACATGGACAGAACAAGCGGATTTGCGATTTGTGATTCACTCCGCGCAAGGAGAATTTCCACGAGTGGTGCTTGCGCCGGGTGATTCGGTAGAAGCATTTCATTTGACGCGTTTAGCCTTTGAGCTTGCGGAGAAATATCAGATTCCGGTGTTTGTTATGAGCGATAAATATTTATCGGAGTCAAGAATGATCATTCCAGCTGGTGTGATTCAGGAAGAATATAAGAATGAACGTCACAATGTCATCCTGAGCCAGTCGAAGGATTACATTAATGAAGCGCTTCGACAAGCTCAGCGTGACAATATTTATCACCGTTATCCGACCGATCAAATTGTGAATCCCCGGACCATTCCCGGTGTTGAAAGCGGTATTTTCGTTGCGAATTCAGATGAACACGATGCGTTCGGGGCAACGTCGGAAGAAGTCCACATGAGAAACGCACAGATGGAACGGAGAATGAAACGTATCGAGTTGATTTTGGATGAGTATACAGAATTGGCAGAGCCAACACTGTATGGCGATAAAAATTCAGAAACGTTACTGGTCGGATGGGGGTCGACGAAGGGGGTGATCTTGGAAACATTGAATCGTTTGAGCGCGGAGGGAAAGAAACTCGCTTTCTTGCATTTCAATTGGCTCTGGCCGTTTCCTGCTGAGCGAGTTGTTGAAATCATGCACACATTTAAAAATGTGATTGTGATTGAAAATAATTACATCGGGCAGTTGGAAGGACTCTTGCAACAATTCACCGGTCTCGCCATGGAACATTCGATACGCAAATTCGATGGTCGACCATTCTGGCCAGAGGAGTTGGTAGAATTAGTTAAAGAAAAAATCACATAAATCACGAAATCACAAAAACACAGAAATCACATACAAAAAATCAAAATGAGACTGTCATCGCGAGCGAAGTGATAACGAGCGTGGCGATCTCAAATGTCGATCATCAGCAGAATGAGATTGCTTCGGATGCCTCGCAATGACACTTTGTTTGTTTTTTGGATTCCGTGTCCCCAGTAGTATCCGCGTCGGGTGGAACTATGGGGCAGGCAAAGCACGGTATGACAACAAGCTGATATGTTTCAACCAAGCGAGAAATTCATGAAAACGGCAATTGAAGAAGCCCTGAAAGCAAAAGAAGCCGGGGATCATGCTGTTGGGGCAGCGGTCGCAAGAGAGAGAGATCTTATCGGGAAAGGGGGTCAGAGAATCAAGAGAGACAATGATCCAACGGCGCACGCGGAGATTGTCGCGATTCGGGAAGCGTGTAAGACGGTCGGATCCAGGCACTTGGAAGATTGCGTTCTTTACACAACTCATGAGCCCTGTCCCATGTGTGCATCGGCTGCCGTCTGGGCACGGATGAGAGGAATTGTATTCGGGGCAACGATTCATGATATGATTCAGTATAAGATTCAATATGGAAATAACGAATGGTCATGGCGTACGATTCACATTCCCACTGAATACATTTTGAAGCGCGGAAATCCCCAGTTGTTTTTGATTGGGGAGATTATGAGAGATGAGTGCAAGAGATTGTTTCACTCATGAGTATTTGAAGATTGCTTCGGATGCCTCGCAATGACACTTTTTCGACAGACACTAATAATCATATGCTAAATCAAGTCACAATCGATTCCTACAAATCACCCAATTTCTCAGCCTGGTGTCCGGGACGGATTCAAACATTATGAAAACGCTCGCATTCATTGATGCGTCAAATTTATTCTACGGCGGGGAGAAGAGTTTGGGCTGGAAGATTGATTATCAAAAGTTGCTCAAGTATTTGAAAGATAAGTACCAAATTTCAACCGCGTATTATTTCGGTGGCGTTGAGATCCATAACTTTCCCTTCGACTACCTTACGCACGAATCGGTTCCCGTTGAAGCTGTTGAACGTCATTTGAACGATTTGATCAAGGAGAAGGGGGAACAGTTGGATGACGCAATGCTGTTACTTATTAGTCGACATTTACACCGGGTTCGATTTTATCTGAAGTTAAAATCGTTTGGATATGATCTCCATCTGAAACCCGTCAAACTCTATGATCAGGACGACGGTTCGACGAAACGAAAGGCGAATTGTGATGTTGACATGGCGTTTTACATGATGAGAGAGAAAGATAATTTTGATCGAGCCGTCATTCTTTCGGGAGATGGAGACTTCCTCCCTGTATTGAAATATTTGAAAACTCAAGGGAAAGAGATTTTTGTTTTGGCTCGAGGGCGAAGAACCGCGAAAGAGATACGTCAGTTTGCTGGTGGGAATTTTCGAGATTTCCTCTATCTGAAGTATTTACTCAAATTCGTTGAAAAATAAAACGGAACGGACTCATATAGAATCCGCTCCACGTTTAGTGGTTTCATGATATAGTGTTTACAGGATTATGTCAAGTGAGAAAATAACATTGGATAGTTATAAATCACCCAATTTTCCAACCTGGTGCCCCGGGTGTGGGGATTGGGGGATTTGGGCGTCGATTAAAAATTCTTTGGTGGAGCAGCAGATTGCACCGCATGAGATACTGTTTGTGTACGATGTTGGGTGTTCCGGCAATATGACATCATTTGTGAACGCGTACGGGTTTCATGGACTTCACGGCCGGGCGATCCCACTCGCGGAAGGCGTGGCAATGGCGAATCATAAACTCCCGATTTTGGTGGTTGGCGGAGATGGGGGACTTTATGGCGAGGGGATGGGACATTTTATCGCTGCTTGTAGAGCGAATCATAATATTACCGTGGTTGTACACAATAACATGGTGTATGGTTTGACCACCGGACAGGTTTCCCCAACTGCAGCAAAAGGTCAAAAAGGAAAGTCGACTCCACAAGGGGTTGTTGATCAGCCCGTGAACCCGGTTGCGCTCGCCATTTTATCGGGTGCAACGTTTGTTGCCCGGGGATTTGCAGGCGATCAAAAGCACTTGCAAGAGCTTATTACTCGAGGCATGAAACACAACGGGTTTTCATTGATTGACGTGTTCCAGCCGTGTGTTACCTTTAATAAGGTAAACACCTATGCTTGGTATAGAGAACGAGTGAGAAAGATTGAAGGGGAGCAGGTGAGCAAGGGATCGGGTGAGCAAGGATTATCAGAGAAAGAAACTGCCTTGAAGTTAGCAATGAACGGAGATCCGTTGTGGATTGGAGTGTTATATGAATCGGACGAATCGTCATATGAGCAGCAACTCCCGCAACTGGAAAAGGAGACGTTGGTGGAAAGGAATATTTCAAAGATTGATATTCAAACATTAACGCAAGAGTTTCGATAGCTTTTGACGGATTGTGCATATGACATTTTTGAAAAGGTTTGTACCCGGGTTTCTTTTTATCGGCGTAATAGTTTTTGTTGTTCAGGTGCTTGATACTGCAATCAGCAAGAAACGAATCGACACTAAATTCATAACAGCCTTTGCCATTGTCCTATCAATTGGACTCATGTATAATTTTCTATCGAAACAACAGATGAAAGAATTGCTCAGGAGGGTACCACTTCTTATACTAACAGGTTTAGTGGTAAATATCCTGGGTGCTTTTGGTTTTATCGGATTTGTTAAGTACTTAACTTCACTTGATTTGTCGCTCTTTTTCTTTTTTCCTTTTATTATCGGACTTGCAATTTACGTCGTAATTATGGTTGTTGTTACCATCTTTTTATTTAAAAAGATGAACAAAGCAAAACCACTACCATCAGAACAACAATTCTATATCAAAGACAAAAAGTTATTGTGATTTTTGATTTGTTATTCGTTTTTTTATGTTCGATTTAATTATCATAGGTGCTTCTGCTGCTGGGGTTTCGGCGGCGATTTATGCCGCCAGGCGAAATCTCAATTTCATCATTCTTGCAAAAGATGTGGGAGGAGAAGTGGCACGGTCAGGCGAGGTAGAAAACTATCTCGGATTCAAGCATACCGATGGGTTTGAGTTAACTCAGAAATTTCAGGAACAGCTGGATTTTTATAACGTGAATGTGAAACAGCCATACGAAGTCACAAAAGTGAGCAAGTTAAAAAGTGATCAGGTGAGCAAGTTTCAAATCCTTACAAAGAATGCTGATGGGAAGGAAGAAGTATTTGAAGCAAAAGCAGTGATTGTTGCGAGCGGGATCCATCCGAAGTTGTTAGGAGTTCCAGGAGAGGATAACCTTTGGGGTAAAGGTGCCACGTATTGCACGACCTGTGACGGACCGCTGTATCGAGGAAAGGTGACAGCGACGATCGGAGGAGGGAATAGTGCACTTGAATCCGCTTTGATGATGTCGGGAATCGCAACGAAAGTGTATTTGATCAACAAAAACAACGTCTTTAAAGGTGAACAGGTACTTATTGACAAAGTGAGGGAGACGGCGAATATTGAAGTGGTGTATAATGCGCTCACAAGCGAGCTCGTGATCGGCGACAATGGATTCCTCAAGGCTGTTAAGTATCGAGATCAAGGTGGCGCTGAACATGCAATTGAAGTGCAGGGTGCGATGATTCATATTGGAAACGTTCCAAATTCAGACATGATTGATGCGGTTAAAGATTCATTTAAGAATATTATTGTGAATGATCGATGTGAAACATCCGTCCCCGGGTTGTTCGCGGCAGGTGATGTGACCAACGTGCCTTTCAAACAAATTATTATCGCGGCTGGACAGGGAGCGACCGCGGCGCTCGCGGCGGTAGAATATTTAAATAGACTTACATCGTGAAGCCTGAAACATGAGTATAAAGAACATTATATTAATACAAAGCTTCAAGCCCTGAGCTGTAAGCTTCAAGATTATGCATGTACAATACTTCACCAAAAAATGTAATCAGCAGGAAAAGTCGAAATTCCAGTCGCTTCTCGAGTCCCGCCTGAGAAGCGTGGGAAGAATGGTTTCAACCGCTCCAGAAACGGTACTTGAGGCAAAGATGGAAAAAACCGCTAAAAAGAGCGCGTATATTGTTGAATTAGTGCTGCGACATGGTGGAAAGAGGTTTGTCGCCCGTGAAGACGACCATACGATTCGGGAGGCAGTTGACATTGCATGGAGTGAGTTGATGGGTCAGATTCGCAAGATGAAATTGCGCAGCGGAGTAAAGTCACCAGAACAATTTAAAGGGAGAAGTGTGAAAGATCGGGTGAGGTTTTCAGAAGAGATTCCAATGGAGGATTTTTCTGACTTGAATAAGAAGGATTTTTTCATGCTGGTTGAGAAATATTTAAAAAAAGCAAAGCAATACGTTGTCTCGGAGGTTCGAATTTTGGAAAAAACAGGAGAGTTGCCCGCGGGAGAACTGGAAGCAGATGAGTTGGTGAATGATGTTGTATTGGGACTTTGGAATAATCGCGTTAAGCTTCACGTATCCGTGAATAATTTTTTATCTTTGTTTTATACCGAGGCACTTCGATTGCTCAATAACGCCAAGATGCAGGTTGCGGACGATTCGCGTCGGACAAGCCTTGATTCGCGCGTTACTACATCCAATTCCGTTGATGACGACGAGGAGCTCGAGTTTTGGCAGCCGGACGACATTGTGACGCTTGCCGACACTCTATCGTTTCCCAAGGCAAAAAGCCGCCACGAAGAGCTACGGTCACTTGTATTGCGGGAATTACACCATCTCCCTCACCGCGTAAGACAGGAGTTCAATTTGGTGTATCAATCCGGCTTAACGCTTCGGGAGGTTGCTGGTATTGTAAAACGGGCGCCGGGTGTGGTCGAGAAAGATATTCAGGGGGTATTGTCGATGCTTCGAAAGAAATTTGGCGGGAAGTAGGCGGGGGCATGGCGGGTCTTCATCCAGCGCCAGTCCAAACTCTCCGTCGGGATGGTACGGGATTCCGCGCCTGTGTATTTAAATATATTCGAATTTGTTGGCGCTTCACATTTTTTGAGTTTCGTGATAGGGTGTATTCATGAGAATTTTCCAGAAAATTACTCAAGTGTTTAAGGACAGAGATCTTCGTGGAAAGATTTTATTTGTATTGGGAATGCTGGTAATTTTTAGAATTGCCGCGCACATTCCCGTTCCTGGGGTTCCTGTTGACGCGCTTCGTCAGCTCTTCGCCCAAAATCAGATTTTGGGCCTGCTCAATCTGTTCTCGGGAGGGAGTTTTGATAATTTTTCCATTGTTGCCCTTGGTGTCGGTCCTTTTATTACCGCGTCAATCATTATTCAGCTCCTCACCATGATCATTCCGAAACTAGAAGAGATGTCCAAGGAGGGAGAGCAGGGGCAGCGGAAAATGAACCAGTATATGCGTTTGCTGTCGGTTCCGTTGGCCGTGCTTCAGGGGTATGGGTTGATTAGAATCTTCCAAGGATCATCCCAGTTGTCTGGTTTGATTGAGGGATTTTCAGGGATGAATTTGGTTTTGACGCTGTTGGTGATGACTGCCGGTACAGTTGGACTTATGTGGATTGGTGAATTGATCTCAGAAAAGAAAGTTGGAAACGGGGTATCGTTGTTGATTTTTGCAGGAATCATTTCGGGTCTTCCGACGATGGTACAACAAACGATTGCAACGTATACATCCACTGATTTGCCAAAAATTATCGCGTTTCTCGCGATTGCGATTGTAACCATTGCGGGTGTGGTATTTTTGACGGAGGCACAGAGGAATATTCCCATTACGTATGCTCGCCGGGTGCGCGGGATGAAGGTCTATGGCGGGGTCGACACACATCTTCCGATGCGGGTGAACCAGGCAGGAGTGATACCGATTATTTTTGCGATTTCGCTTATTTTATTCCCTTCAATCATTGCCCAGCTCTTTTTGCGTTCAAATGTGGGTGTGATCAGGTCGGGGGCAGAATTCATCGTACAATTGTTTCAACATCAGGGATTTTACGGAGTGTTGTATTTTGTTTTAGTGTTTGCTTTTACGTATTTCTACACTGCCGTTGTTTTCCACCCGCACCAGATCGCGGAAAACCTTCAAAAACAGGGCGGGTTCATCCCCGGCATCAGACCGGGGGGCGAGACCGCGCGGTATCTTTCTTATGTGTCATCACGAATCATTTTAGCGGGCGCGTTGTTCCTCGCCCTGATCGCCGTTCTTCCGAATATTATGCAGGCGGGATTTGGGACTCAGACGTTGGTACTTGGGGGAACATCCATTTTGATCGTGGTTTCCGTGGTTATTGAGACCGTGAAGCAGATTGACGCGCAGTTGGTGATGAGGGACTATGAGAGTTTGTAGCGTGAAGCGTGAATCAGGGAGTTTGGAATGACAGGCTTTGGGCATGTTTTTTGAATTCGTTGATCAAAAAAGAGGCGTAAGAATACATCATCTTGCGCCTCTTGGGTTTCAGAGATTGCGCCGTTATCCGGCGACAATCTCAATTTTATTGAGAATTCTCCTTATTGGTGTTATTGGTGGTTTGATTTGCGGATAACACGGCGGCGGCGGTCCGTCTGTGGGCAAACATGCGGAACGAACATCAACATATGCGCCAGCCATAAACAATGGCTGGCAGTCGCCTCCGATGACGATGGCGCGGTTGTCATCGGGACCGCACCAGTCGCCGGGTGAACAACTGGGATCACAACCGGCTGTGTACCGGAGTGGGTGGCAAAACGGATTGCACACAGGAGAACAATCCGGTCCACAACCGTAATTCGTTTTCCCTGCTTTGAAGTGGGAAGGAAAACATTGTGGTCCACACCAGTTCGCAATCGGCGAACGAACATCAACATATGCGCCAGCCATAAACAATGGCTGGCAGTCGCCTCCGGTAACTATGTCCGGTTTCGTGATCGGGTCGCAAGGCGTGAGCGGGGGGCACGGCTCCCACTCCATTTTGGGGATAAAGCTTGGGTAACACGGGTTGTTTTTTGGCGAACACGATGGTTCGCACGGAATCGGGCGCGGACCGAGTTTCGGCTTCAATGCGACTTCAAAAATCTTTTGTCGCAGATCAGCCATATTGCGCGATGTGTAAGCGCCGATTACGCCGTCGTGGTGAATCGTGCCGACGGGCGATTTCTGGCAGAAAACACAGGCGGTAATGTGCCCAGAAGGCAACACGGCCATTTTGCCGTTGCAGCACTGGCCGCACAACTGCTTGATATTGGTGTTGGTATCGCTGAGATTTTTTTCTCGCGACCCGCGACCGATACCACGCAAGCGATCGTAGCCGACGTTTTCGCGCGGAATACCAAGTCCCACGAGAAACTCAACGGCACTTTCAAAGTGACCTTCGTTTGCCTCCATTTCGATGAAGCCAATGCGAAACGGGAGACCTGCCGTCAAATACATAACAATAGCTTCAACGGTAGCATCCCAGTCCCAGTCATCTTTGTTGACCACTTTCGCGTGAACCGCGGCGTTTGCAGAATAGAACGACGTCGCAATATTCACCCCCATCCTCTTGAAGAACAACACCCGATCCCAGCTCGGAACAGTGGAACAGTTGGTGAACACCTCAATAAACTCATAACCCAAGAGTTTTGCGTGAGCCACGAGATCATCGAGGTAGGGGACGGTGGTTGCTTCTCCACCAGTGAATTGCACAGCTCTGCAGCCGAGCAAGTACGCCTGATTGAGAACATCAATCCAGCGTCGCTTGTTCATGAAGCCATCCGTGGCTCCAAGCCGCTGCGCAAGCTGCTTCATTCCTTCAGGGCCAGACACGTTGTAGCAGTGCTGGCACTCCCGCTCACAATTGTGGGTGAGTTCACACCACAAGAATTGGAGCGGTTGAAACGACAACGGGATTCCTCCGGGACCGCAAAGCTCAAGGTTAAAATAGTCTTCGACCGAACTTCGCACCCGGTCGGGAAATGCATTACCCGCCACGATGAAGCTCCTTTTGTTAAAGAGTGAAAATCCTCAATGAAGATTGTGGAGAAATTCCTTTTCTCCTTGGAAATGAAAAGAACACATGAAAGAACACATGGATGTGTCCATGTGCACTGTAGTTTTCCAGAGAGAGAGAGAGTTGTCAAGGGTTTTGAAATGCAGTAAAGTGTAAAGGGTATGATGTAATGGGTAACCTAGCGAAATTTCAAAACCACCCGATAAACGTCCTGAGGGACGTTTATCCCCTCTCCACGCACCAGAGCTTCGCTCGGTACGGGACTTCGCTTCGTAAGGAGAGGTCAGTCGGAAGTTATTTTGATTGGGTATGGAACACCATTTTCTCCACAATAAACGCATTGTCATCATTGGAAATGAGGGCGCTGGAAAAGGAACCCAGATCAAGATGCTTCAGAAGAAATTTCGATTACCCGTTATTTCCGTTGGTGGCATGCTCCGGGATGAGATAAAGAAACAGACGAAGATGGGAAAGCTTCTGCAATCGCACGTAGAGTCAGGTCGTTTGGCCCCAAATGAAATTGTAAACAATTTGATTGAGGCTAAATTGAAACGATACCGAAACAAAGGATTTGTTTTGGATGGGTATCCGCGGGACCCGGAGCAGATTGGCTTCCTGTTTTCATTGACCAAAATTGATATTGTGATCGGGATTATTATTTCTCGTGAAGAGATTCGGAAACGTATCTTGTTCCGAAGAGTATGCGAGAAGGGACACATCTATCATTTGAAATTTTTCCCTCCAAAACATCGAGGCGTGTGCGATATTGATGGGTTGCCCTTGATTCGAAGAAAAGATTCAACGGAGGCGGCAATCCGTCATCGCGAAATGGTTTTTCGTGTGTATATCAGCCGGGTTATTCAAGTGTTTCAGAATTTTGGGATTTATGTTGAGGTCAACGGACACGGTACGCCCGAACAGGTTCATGGAAGAGTCGTGAAAGCTTTGGAGGGTTTTCAACGGTGTCCATGATTATTGCTTCTCCACATGAGTTGGAATCACTTCGTCAATCCGGAAAAATTCTTTCGGGAATTTTGAATGAACTCGGTGAGTTGGTTGAACCTGGAATTGAAACGTCGTTACTCGAACAGAGGGCGCAAGAATTAACAAAAGATTCCGGTGCGACTCCAGCGTTTTTGGGATACCAAGGATACGCAAATGCCCTGTGTGTTTCGTTGAATGATGAAGTCGTGCATGGAATGTCGCTGCCTTCCCGAGTGATTCAGGATGGTGATATTGTGAGTCTGGATTTCGGGGTGACCTATCGGGG
>CAYYDP010000001.1:0-32154 GCA_964470645.1 uncultured Gammaproteobacteria bacterium | reverse complement strand
ATAGCCGGGAAAGCGTCAAAAGAATCAAGAGCGTTGGTTGAGGATACGAAAAAAAGTTTAACACTCGGACTTAAGGCAGTAAAAGCGGGTGCAACCACAGGAGATATTGGATTTGCGATTTCTAAGTTTTTGAAATCGAAAGGTTATGGCATTGTGACCGCACTTTCGGGACATGGGGTTGGGAATAATATCCATGAACCACCCACGATTTTGAACATTGGATATCCGGGAAAGGGCGACAAGTTGATTGAGGGAATGGTGATCGCGATCGAGCCGATGGTGGCGTTGGGATCCGGTGACGTTGATTTTGATAGTGTTGATGGCTGGACAGTACGCACGTCGGATGGATCTCTTGCTGCCCACTGGGAGCATACAGTTGTTGTGACGAAGAATGGGTGTGAAATACTTACACCATGGAACACGTAATCCCAGTAGTAGAATCAAACATGATTCACTACGGGACGGGCATGGAACATGGAGCAAAATATGAAAAAGATACTTGCAATTGATTGGGGTGAAAAGCGAATTGGACTTGCGCTGTCTGAAGATGGGATTTTTGCGTTTCCATTAGAGGTTGTGCACACATTTGAAGATGTTCAAAGAGTTATTGAACAACGCAAGATTGAGAAAATTATTTTGGGTTGGCCGATTGGACTCTCAGGGAACGAAACGGATAAGACAAAAGAAGTTGGCGATTTCAACGAAGAACTTTTGAAATTAGGTATCCCGGTCGAAAAGGTTGATGAGCGGTATTCCACAAAGATGGTTCCGCACGAGGGTCGAGGGGTTGACATGAAAGACGCAGTGAGTGCGCAGATTTTGTTACAAGAGTATTTGGATACCCATTGATTTCTTGTGTTCCGATGTTTGTTATGCCCGTCGTACTTCACTATTTCCTTCCATTTTTGTTCTCGTTTATTCTATCATTGTTGTTAACTCCTTTTGGGCGAAGATTTGCTATTCGTCTGGGTATTTTTGATATTCCCGACTCAAGCCGCAAACTCCACGTAACTCCCGTTCCCCTTCTGGGTGGGTTTGGGATGTTTTTAGCATTCGTGACCACCAGCTCGTTGTTTGCTTGGTTTGGATTCCTTCAGGATACACGGCTATCACCTTCGGTTGTAATGTGGATTCTTATCTCGGGCGCACTATTGATGGTCGGGGGGGCTCTTGATGATAGATTTCGATTGAAGCCATGGCAACATATTTGGTTTCCACTGTCCGCCGTTGTGCTTGTCGTTATGTTGGGGGGCGTTGATGTCGGATACGTGACAAATCCATTCTCTGCCGGTACAGGCCCGTATGGACGTTCACTGGTGTACATGAACCCAACTATTATTGGATCGATCGGGCTTGGCTCTGTCATTGCTATTGTCTGGCTTCTATTCACCATATACGCAACGAAGTTTTTGGACGGTGTTGAGGGCTTGGTAGCAGGTCTTGGAACCATTTCTTCGTTCGTTCTTTTTGTCATCAGTTTGTTTTGGGATGTCCCGCTCTCAGGAACCTCAACGTTAATCGCGATTTTTGGTGGAAGCTTGTTTGGTCTTTGGGTTCACAACGTGAAACCTCTGAATCTTTTTCTTGGGGATGGAGGAGGAATGTTCATTGGATTTATGTTGGGAGTCCTCTCAATTCTTTCTGGAGCGAAGATTGCAACAACACTACTCGTATTCGGTTTACCGTTTGTTGACGCGGTTGTGGTTGTGACTGAGCGGTTGGTTTCGGGTGTTAGTCCGTTCTCTGGGGATAGAAGGCATCTCCATTTCAGGCTCCGCGATTTAGGTTGGTCACAAAGACATATTTTATTATTGTATGGGTTTGTATCCTTGGCGTTCGGAGTTTCTGCTGTTGTTCTTACGAGCACAACAAAGGCGGTTGCACTGGGCACTATGGTCCTGTTGATGCTGATGTTTATGGTGATCGTGACGAAGATCAGTAAACATAAAATTCCAAATAAATCCCAATGACCAAATACCATAATTCAAAACAACATAACCTTATCCGTCATCCCGTAGTTTCATACGGGATCCAGAAACAAACATTAAAAACAAAAAGACTTAGATTCTGTTTTGTTTGTTTTGGTTTTCTGGATTCCCGCCTACGCGGGAATGACGGAATCGTTTAGATATGCGATTAACATACAAATCATTATTGGTTATAGGGATTCTTATGGCGTTATTTATCGGGTTTCATAACTATGAGGATACGCAAACACCCGTAAATATTTCTCACGATTCAGTGATGGCTGAGTACCAAGGATACGAAACTCATTCGATTATGATTCAAGGTAAGGAATATCGAGTGTTTGTTGCCGACACCCCTGAGCTTCGCGGTCATGGACTTTCTGGAAAAACAGATTTGCCCACCGGATTTGGAATGGAATTCGTATTCGAAACTCCGGGTCCGTATGGGTTTTGGATGAAAGACATGAAGTTCCCTTTGGATATTATTTGGGTACGAGATGGGGTGGTGGTTGATGTTTGGGAACGTGCTCCTGTTCCTGTTGGAGCCGATATTCCTTCTTATACTCCACAACGTGAGGCTGATCGTGTGTATGAATTCCCGGCGGGTTTTGTGGGTGAGAATGGGCTGAAGGTGGGTATGTCCATTTGACATCTTTTTTCTTTTCCCTTACTCTAAGATCATGAATTACGCAGTTGTTACCATCGGAGGTCATCAATATGTTGTCCACGAGGGACAGGTACTTGACGTGCAAAAATTGCCTCAAAAAGAAGGCGAGAGTTTCGCTATTGAGAAAGTCCATATGGTGTTTGACGACAATGGGAACGAAGTGAAGATTGGAACACCATTTGTTTCCGGTACAAAGGTTCAAGCCGTGAAACAGAAAGAATTTAAGGACAAGAAAGTAATGGTTGTGAAATTCAAGCCAAAGACACGTTACCACAAACGAGTTGGGCACCGACAGAACATGGACAGGGTCAAGATTGAAAAGATTGGATAAACAATAAAATCCGCGAAAGCGGATTTTTAAATCATTTTTCTGCCTTGAAAAGCCGAAGAAAGCGTCGCATCATCAGCGTACTCAATGTCGGCTCCGGTGGGGACTCCACGGCCAAGTACTGAGATACGGACGTTTAATGCTTTTAAGAGTTTTGAGAGATAGGAAACCGTTGTCTCACCTTGAGCGGTTTGGTCAAACGCCAAAATAACTTCTTTGATTCCGTTATGCTGGATTCGTTCCAGGAGTTTTTTTGTTTTCAATGACTCCGCGGTTACTCCTTCTAGTGGAGCAATAAGACCGTGAAGCACGTAGTAACGCCCATTAAATTGTTTGATACGTTCAATTACCGAAACGTCTTGCGGGTCGGCAACTACGCACAAGATTGCCGCATCTCGTTTCGAATCTTGACACAGTTCGCACAGACTTGATGAGGAAAAGTCTTGACACATCTCGCATCGAGTAACGCGAATGGTGTTTTGCATGCTTGTGACAAATGCTTGCTTTGCTTCGTCGGGCATCCGAAGAAAGCCGTACGCATATTTTTCTGCGGTTTTCGGACCAACACCGGGAAGGGTGGAGAACCATTTTGAAAGATTATTGATAATGGCATTCATATCTCCTTGGTTTACTATTTGAGATCAATTGTTTCGAGCGGGAATGTTTACATTCGAAGCACACGAAGCACGAAATTCGAAAATAACATCAAAATTTAAAAATCAATCATCAAAATGATAGATCAAAATGCAAAATGACTGTATCTTTTTTGAATTTATCATTTTCATTTTGATCGTTGAGATTTGATTTTTGCTTTCGTTTTTCGAGTTTCGATATTCGAATTTCGGTTTTATCTTAAACTGGTGGTGTTGGTAAATCATTGCGCTGGCGCTCTAAATTTTTGAAGCTTGCTTTTTCTTCGTCAAAATATACTTCAACAACCCCCAACGGACCATTTCTATGTTTAGCAATATGGATTTCCGCAATGTTACCTTTCGGGGTGTCTTTTTTGTACATTTTTTCTCGGTAGATGAACATAACAACGTCGGCATCCTGTTCGATTGATCCTGATTCACGAAGGTCGGCTAGGCGAGGAATAGATCCCGGACGATTTTCTACGGCGCGAGAAAGTTGGGAAAGAGCGATTACCGGAACGTTGAGTTCTCGGGCGATACCTTTGAGACCTCGAGTTATTTTCGCGATTTCTTGAACTCGGTTTTCTTCGTTTGATTGGCTTTCCATGAGCTGGAGGTAGTCGACCATGATGAGACCGAGTCCGTGCTCTGATTGCAATCTTCTTGCCTTGGTCCGGATCTCCATGACGTTCACCACGGGTGAATCATCAATGAAGATGGGAGATTCTGAAAGCACGCCCATTGCCCTGTTAATTTTTGAAAAATCGCTTTCCCCGTATTCTTCTTTGTCTGAAAGCCGCCCCGTTCGCAGTTTCCATGAGTCTACGTTTGCTTCCGCGCAGATAAGGCGTTCGGTGATTTGTTCTTTGGACATTTCTAGCGAAAAAATGCCGCAAGGGACTTTCCCGCGCGCGGCGGCGTGGCGCACAAAGTCCATCGCAAGGGATGTTTTTCCCATGGAGGGGCGGGCTGCGAGAATAATGAGATCGGATTTTTGGAAACCTGAAAGTTTGTTGTCGAGTTCCGTAAACCCGCTTGAAATACCTCGCATTTTCCCTGCCTCGCGATGCATCTCATCAATGCGATCAAACGCCTCCAGAAGCAAAGACTTAATGGGAACAAAGTTTTGCTTGAGAAACTTTTGTGATACGGTAAAAATTTTTTGTTCAGCTTGATCAAGTAGCTCTTCAACCTGTTCGCTTTCAGAAAATCCAAGCTGGCTGATTTCGCCGGCAACCGAAATGAGCTTGCGCAGCGTTGATTTTTTCTGCACGATTCCAGCATAGGCAACAACGTTTGCTGCTGTCGTGACCGCGTTGGCCAGATTCACCAGATACGAACGTCCGCCGACGGACTCGAGGACACCTTGTTCTTCGAGCCGGGACGCTACCGTCATGATGTCAATCGGACTTCGGTTGGCATACAGATCAACAATCGCCTGAAACACGATACCGTTTGATTGTTTGTAAAAATCTTCAGGCTTGACCACATCGGCAACTTTTATAATAGCGTCTTTATCAATCAACAAAGCGCCGAGAACAGCAATTTCGGCGTCCACGTTTTGTGGGGGAAGTTTGAGTTGCTGGGACACGTCGGACATAGCATGGGTTTTCACCGTCCTATTTTACCGTACCTGTTGATAAACCAGCAAGGGGGAAATGTGTTCAAGATTTGTGCATAGCGCTTGAGATGGACAATATCGTTGTTTTTCAGTACAGTTAATGCGTTGGAGAGATCGCATAGTGGTCGAGTGCGCAGTCCTGGAAAGACTGTAGACCTTAACGGGTCTCGGGGGTTCGAATCCCCCTCTCTCCGCCACGACATTTTGGTATCGAGAGACCCACGTGTCTCACTTTGTTCCGAAAACATCGGAACCTGGGGACGGCACAATTCCAGATCACCCGGTAGCAAGATCGAGTGGCAATAGAATGTAAAGAAAACCGAAACAATCCTCCATATGGGGGATTTTTTCGTTCTCAAAATTCTGAACGCTTTATAGCGCAGTATATGCGATCCATCTTCCACATGAATGATCTTTATTTTGTTGCGGATAGAAGTTATGAGTTGAATCAAACAAACAAAAGACGATGTTTCCAAAACGTTGTTGATAACTCTCAAACGGCAATTTGGGCAGCAAACAACCCAACGATTTGGGTTTTTGCGCCGTTTAGCGTTCCTAAACTTAGCCATTTTTAGCCAAATCGGGCTTGACTTCTTCTTCTTCTTCTGCTAGGGTGCCTTGATGAGTTTTGAGTGCCGTTGAGGGGCAATTCAAGGGAATTTTACAGGAGAAGTGTTCCAAAGAAGGTACTCAAAATTGAGTGCTGCGCTCTTTGACAACCGAGTACATCCAAGAAGTTTTATTAGATGAGATTTGTGTTTTAGATTCGGTTGCAGAAGAGCGAATGTTTTGTCTTCAAATTCCAATTCCATTCCATGTTGTTTCACTTAAGTTACGGAGGTAAGTATCATGAAAAAAACCACACCTTCGTTGTGGTCGATTTTCGCCTGGTTTATTCTTGGCGTGGTTATCGGTGCGATTTTCAAAACGATAATCTGGACTGGGATTATTCTGGGCGCAATCGGTGCCGGCGGATACTTTACATACTGGCTTCTTAAACGCTATGAGAGCAAAAAAGAAGAGCCAGAACCAATGGCCCAGCCGCGCCATCATGAAGAACGGCGTCCCGAACCGGCTCCGGTGTTTGACGCCGAGTCGGAAGGAGTCGCCTTGGCGTTCAACCTCGCCAAGCTCAATCAACGGATGAGACTCGACCCGAATCGGGATGATGAGGTTTTGGCGAAAGCCGAATCTGTCATTTCCAGTGTGCTCGACATCCTCGAGCGACTTGCCGGCGATTCGTCTCGGGCGGTCAACAAAATCAAAATCGTGATCAATGCTCTGGCGGAAAGTTATCTGCCCGAACTTGTTGATCCGTTTTTGCGTCTGACTCCCGAAGCGCGCCAGCCCAAACGAGCCGCTGTGTTGGAGAGCTTAGGACTACTTGAACAGAAGGCGGCCGACGTTGTTCGTTTGCTTAACGAAGGCGTCACCAACGAGCTCGATGTGCAAGCCGAGTTTTTGAAGGCTCGTTTTCTCACCAAACTCGAGGCTTAATCTCGAGGCTTGATTTTTTAACGATGTTGATTAGTGAATTATTAACTGGAGAAAGTTAACCCATGGCTAAACCTGATGAAATGCAATTGACGACCGTTCAATCTAGGACGGGAGCATTGCAGACGATGGAAATCGTTGTTGAGAAGCCGGACCACGTCGACGAAGCTCGCGACCGAGCGTTACAAGCCCAGGCAAGCGAAATCGTCGGGCAGTTTTTGGATGGAGGCCTCAGCAACCAGCAATTGATCGACAGGGTCGGCTTCGCCGGCCTTGATGCGCAGAACAAAGCTCGCAATGAATTGCAATTGTTCAGCGCACGAATTGACCAGGCCGTTAAAAAGATTGACGACGCTCAGTCGTTTCCCAAGACGATTCAGGACGTTCGCCATGCGCTCGATGAGATCAACGTCCACGAAATCGGAAAAGGAAACCGGTTTGTTCGTGTTCTCAACTCCTTTTTCCTGACTCGTTGGATTGGCACCAGATTTTTGCCAGCGGCAGCGAAGGTTTTACAGATGGTTGCCGCAAGGATTGATACCGTTCGTGACGTTTTGAACGGCATCGAAAGTGGACTTTACAAGCGCGAGGACATTGCATTGAAGGATAACCAGGATCTCATGAAAATGTTTGACAACATGCAGATCCGTCGGCGCGCAGTTCGCGAAAACGCTTATTTGTGCCAGTTGATTGGCGTTGGGATTCGCGATCAGGTCTTGCCGGCAGTGCGCGGCAATGCCATTGACGAGCGGATTGCGGTGAATGTGCTCAATACCGTGTCTCGTCGCGCCGCAACTTTGGTCACGATTGACCAAGTCTTCAGCCAGCGCCACTTGATCATCCACGAAACCATTTCGGGAAACCGGGAGCTCATTCTCGGAATTCATGAGATGGTGACCCTTGTGATTCCAATCGTGGAAGATGGAATTGGCCTGAAAGTCGCGCAATACCATTCAGCGCAAACAGCGCAGGCACTTGCTGGTATCAGAAAGTTCGCGTCTGAGACTCACCGTCAAACGATGCAGGACATGATCACCGGCCGTGAACGTATTGACGAGCTGATGGCGAACCCGATGTTGGACTTGGAAGCAGTTCGTGAGTCTTTCGACTTGGCAATGCAGCACATCAAACGTCAGGAAGAATTGAAAACGTCGCAGATTCAGCGCTTTCAGCAGACCATCAGCCAGATGTCGAAAATGACCGGCGAGCTGGATGCGCAGTTGCAATCGTTGACCGGTACCTTGTCCGGTAAATCAACCCGCCCGCAGTCTTTGGAAGTTACCACCATTGAAGCCGAGGTGAAATAACCATGCAACAAAGAACATTTGAAGATGCACGGAAGTATCTCGATCGCGTCCGGAAAATTCCGGTGTGTATGGCGCCGTCACAGGCAGTCAAGCATACCGTTGATAAAATCCGGCCGGCCGGGGTGTTGAAGATCGGCGCGGAAGTTTACGTCGTCGATCGGATGCATAAATACACCGAAGGCAAAAAGTGGGAGTGGTTCGAGCTCCAGCTCACCGGCGTCTCCACCGGGGACATGATTTTCCTCGAGTGGGAAAAAGATGACGGTTTGAACTTGGCGCTTTGGACCATTTCCGGTTTGCCGTTGAATTCAGTGCGTCTCAACCCATCCCAGCTCGAAGCTTTTGACGATGACGAAGAAGGATATTTCGTCTACGATTCAGAAAAATTCGTCTACGACGAAAGCGACGAGGCTGTTTTCTACGCCGATTGCTCTAACGACAGCGAGCCCTTTTATTACTGGGATTTCTCTGGAGCCGAGGGTCGGCGTCTGATCGGCGTGGAGAATTGGTCGGAAGGAAAAACCGGCCGCGAGTACGAAGTTTGCATTGGGCGCATTCTCGGCGCCCGCGAAGTCACCATCCTTGCCCTGGGAGGAGGTGAAGGTCATGCCTGATCTGGTTTATCAAGACCAGTCACCGCATGATCTCAATTTCTTCTTAATCCAAGGGCCGATTGATTTGCGGCAGTTCACTCAGCTCGATGTGAAGACGTATTGCGCGCCTCATTTTCAGTTCGAGGCGCGCATCATCGGGCAGAGCCACGTCCTGTTGTTTATCTTGGGCAATGCGTATTTCTACGAGGTTTTTGCCTGCTGTAAGGACGTGGCTCTGGGTGATTCTGCCCAGATCATGAGGTGTGGACCGCTTCAACAAGTTGTTCCAACACTGCGTCTTGAACTCGGCGATCTCGCGGAGTACACATTTGAATCGCGAGTTGTTGAGTTGGCTGACGCGCTTGAAGAAGTGAAGAAGTTGGAACGACAAATGGCTTCTGTGAAGGAGCCAGAATATCTTTCGTTGAGGTATGAGTTTCCAAGCAATGGAAGTTTTCATTCACCGAAAACTCTGGTTTTTGCTTGGGTGGATACCCGAAGCGACAAGATATCCGTTCGCACGGTTCACACGTATCGCGAGCATGCGGTGTTCACGGAGACGGAGATTGAGATTTTCGCCTCCCGTGAAACGTTAATCTCTGGAATTTCGTTGTTGTCTCAAAATTAACCGTTTCACCAAAGTAAGGAGAAGTACAGATGAAACAGAAATGGTTGTATCCGATTCTGTTGTTGGGTGTGATGGTGTATCTCGCAATGGGATGCGCCGGACTGCCCGAGCAAGATCGGAGCAAAGCCAAAGCGTTGCCGGAGACGTTCGCCAAGTTAGAGCGCAATTTCCACATGGCGGACTCCAGTTTCACTGCGTTGAAACGCAAGTCCGAGTACACCGGTTTTCTCGCGACCTATGATGGTCGGGAAAAATGGAGTGCTTGGCTGCGTCAAGCGCAAGAAGATCTGGGCCGTTGCAAAGGCGAGTTTGATCTCAAGATCAAACCGCTCCTGAAGAACGATGATCCGAAGGACGCCGGCGCACTGCGCAAAGAACTCGAGGCAATGGACCAGCGGGTCAACAGCGTTGTTCAGTTGACCGCACGCCCATTAGCTCGGGCCGAAGCGCTTTTGAAGGCAAAAAAAGATGCGCCCGCCATGGCAGCGAAAGCAAGACAGCAGTTCGACGGCGTTCAATTAAGTTTTGCATCGTTGTCTGCAGCAGTCACGACCGCTCAAGGCAATTACCCCGCAAAAGCAGGCGATCTGCGTCAGCGACTTGCGCCAGTTCAAAAACTGCGCAGCGACGCTGGCGAGTCATTCGATGTGGTACGTCGTGAATCGGGCGCTTCTAGTCCCGATTACGCAGCAATCGTTGACGAATGCGCAAAGGTCGGCTCGCTCTCAACGCAATATGCAACTGCCGATCAATCTCTGCGCCAACGCGTTGGTCAGCTTGACCGCTCCTATGCCAAAATTTTGGTGGACATGAAAGCCGTCCCCAAGCCAATGGCTGAGATCGTTAGATATGAATGGAGCGAATACTCGGACTGGGACAATACGTCCGAGGCCGGCAAGCGCGAGGAGGCAATTACAATGGCGCAGTACCAGGATTGGTCCAAACGCATCGGTGACGGAATCCGAATCGCCGGTGGTGAAGGAAGCGGCTATGAAGAGGACGTCGAGGAAGTTTGGCTCGACTCGACCTACTACCATCGGTACACCGTTGAGGAGAATGGCTCACAACGGCAAAGCGATTGGGAACAGGTTGACGAGAACTTCTTCGATGAGCACCAAGACGATCTCGGAATGATGCTCGTGTACAAGCCGCTCGGCGTGTATGAAGACGAAGTCACCAAGACGGCGACTCCGCCCGGAATGCATCTCGTGGGCAACAGTCAGGCTGGCCAATGGAAGAAGGACGCGTCCGGAAATTCGTTCTGGGAATTCTACGGAAGATACCATTTCTACAATTCCCTCTTCGGATATCGACCGTATTACCAGAACGACTGGCGCGATTGGGACAGCAACTATCGCGGTCGGCGTGCTTACTATGGCTCCGATCCGAAGGAGGATCGTTACGGTTCCAGTTCCAGTGCAGCCCGTACCCGTTTTGCTACAAGCAACTACGCCAGCCAAGGCGGTTTTAAAGCTGCGGATCCTTCGGTGCGCAGTGCCGGTCCGAGTCGTCGTGGCGGCGGACCTGGCGGCGCGGGCAAATAACCTCGCCGATCTTCATTCATCTCATCCAAGTTTTCTGAAGCAGTTGAACATCAAACCAATTGAAGGAGATTTTCTCATGTCTCAACAACTCTCGTTGTTGCTTTTGCACCTGGCGCAATCAGCCGGGTATCTTGTGCCGGTTCTGTTCTACATCTGGATCGGCAAAAAAGTTATAGATCTTTTAACGCCGTATGATGACGACAAGTTGATCGAAGATTCCGGCTTTCTGTCTGTTTCTTTTCGGAACGTCGGATTCTACATTGGCTTGGCTGTTGCCATGCTCGGGCCGCTCATTGGCGAGTCCAAAGGCTTCTGGAGTGATCTGAAGCTGGAATTTCTGGACGGCGGCTTTGCGTTAGCTTTGATGCTGTTCGCCCGTGTCATCAACGAAGTGTTCGTGCTTCCGACGGTTAAAAACGACGACGAGATTGCGAAAAACAACATCGCCGTTGGCATCGTTGAGTTCGGTTCCTACCTCGCTTCCGGCCTCATTTTGAATGGGGCGTTTACCGGCGAAGGCGGTGGCGTTCTGAGCGGCATCGTGTTTTTCTTTGCCGGCCAACTGGCTCTGCTTGCGTTGCTTGGTTTGTATAAAGCGGTTTCTCGCGCACATCTGAAGGATTTGGTTGGAAAAGGAAACGTGGCAGCCGGTATCGCAGTTGCTGGAATCTTGATCTCTTTTGGCTTCATTCTCCGTGCTTCTATTGCCGGACCCTTTACCGGCTGGGTGACGGATTTGAGTGCCTTCGGAATCAGCGCGGTTTCGGGCTACGTTCTGATTGTATTTTTCGGCAAGATCGCCGATTGGATCTTTTTGCCCTCGACTGATGTTTATACCGAAATCGTGCACGATCAAAACGCCGCCGCGCTTTTGCTCACGGCAGGACTTTCAATCGCCATGTCTCTTGTGGTGAGCGCCGTTCTCTAAACGGCATCGTTTTTTTGTGATGTACTCGGGAAGTAGTGACTCCCTGTCTGGTCTTGCATCTGTGAGATGAATCCATCTTTCGTTGCTGGACAGGGAGTCTGTTTCAAACCTCCGCTTTACCGCTTCAACACCATGCTCGTAATTATATTACGAAGTTGGTGAAGCGGAGGTTAGTTGTTTTTTCCTACTTCGTCGTAAGGTCGTTGGAATTGTCATGCTGAGCTTGTCGAAGCATTACGTTAATGTAGCCCTTCGATAAACTCAGGGTGACAAACGATCTTATACCAAAATAGGAGGGAATAAGTTGTACCTTTACAATTTGTAAACATCAATTGAAATAAACAGAAGTGGTTAAAGCAGTTCACTTTTCACGGAGGTTTTTCACAATGAGTACATTAAAGTTGTTGCTGCTGGTCCTCGGTTTTTCAACCGCAGCTCCGGCGCAAACCATGGGCGATGAATTGAGTCGGGTGCAAATCCGGTTCGGGTTCGTTGCCGCCTCTCTGGATTCATCGGAGAGAGAATTCAATTTGTTTCGAAAGTCCGATGAATTTCAGAAGTTCGCGCGCTTTGAATACGGCAATCACGGAAGCAAATTCGGCTTTGAAAACGCTCGGATGAGCCTCAATGAGGCGCAGCAATACATTGAATGTGCTGCGAATTTTATTGAGAAGCCGGACTCTGTATATCGCGCGGAACTTTGCGTTCAGCGCGCTGACAATTTGTTGGACGTCGTAATTCGCGGAGCTAAAGCGCCATTTGAATTTGTCTCCGAGCTTCGCGCATCAATGTCGAATGGCAAAGCAATGTTGAACACCATGTCCGCAGAACTCGATACAATCGCCAGCAAGATTGCGTGGTTTCAACGGACGTTGCTCGTTGGTGCCGATAGTGCTTTGTATAAGCATGGAAGGCACGGCGTCGGCAGGGAGGCACAATTGCTCGGAATGCAAAGGCAGGCGGAGACATACCATCGTCTCGCCGATTCCGCGTTTACTTCCGGCAATTACGGTGACTTTCTCAAGCGCCGGAAGGAATTCGATGCCGTGTATGCCAAATTCACAGGACAATCGATCTTCTATAATCGAAACTTTTTCAAGGAGCACAAATAACCATGGAAGCAGCAGTTCTGACAGTTGCAGCGGAACCTAAACAACGGTGGTTCCAAATTCATCCAGCGACATTTTTGCTGGGGTTCTCAATGTTCGCGACTGGTGCCTGTGGTCTCGTTGCTGAGTATGTGCTGAGCACGGTCTCGACGTATATCCTCGGCAGTTCGATTGAGCAGTTTTCCATGATCATCGCATCGATGATGCTCATGATGGGAATCGCAAACTACACGCAGCGTTTTGTGAGCGATGAGAACCTGATTGAAAAATTTATTGTGGTTGAGATCAGTCTCGCGCTCCTGTGCAGTTTTGCGCCCATCACGCTGTTCGCGGCGTTCGGAGTCATGGAGCATCATTTCAATCTCGTTCAGTATTTTTTCGTTTTGACGATCGGGTATTTGATCGGGTTTGAAATTCCATTGGTGCTCCGAATCAACGAGAAATACGTTGCAACGCTCCGTACAAACATTGCCGGTGTTGTGTCGCCGGATTATATCGGGAGTTTTGCAGGTGCGGTGTTTTGGACATATTTCCTGCTCAAACGCTTCCCCCTCGCCGAGATCAGCTTTATCATGGCGGGTTTCAATTTTATCATTGCCGTGATCACCTTCAGTTATTTTTTGAAACGTGGTCTGGTGGTGCACAAAGTTGCTTCCCTTGTGATGATTTTGGTCACCGGCATCGCGCTAGCATTTGGTTACTCGCAGAACCGCCCGTGGAGCATGGGGCTTGAGCAGAAGCTTTACGATGACCCCATTGTTTTCTCTCACACTACGAAGTATCAACGCCTCGTGATGACGCACAACACGAAACTGAATGAAAGCCGGTTTTATATCAACGGCAACCTCCAGTTTTCGAGCCTTGATGAGGCAGTCTATCACGAGCAGTTGGTGCACCCCATGATGACGCTAGTGCCGGACCACTCGCGCGTCCTCATCCTCGGCGGCGGCGATGGGTTAGCTTTGCGTGAGGTGTTGAAGTACAAGGACGTGCAAGAAGTGACGCTCGTTGACCTCGATCCTGGCATGACTTCGTTCTGTTCCAGCAATCCCACCATGTTAGCAATGAACGATAGTTCACTTGCCGACGCGCGCGTCAAAGTGTTGCATTCCGGAGCCGTTGTTGAGAGTGGGATGACGCGGGCAGTCTATCAAGAAACCGGCGAGCTTGGGGCAGACAATAAGCCGATCAAAGAAAAGATCGCGGAAGTATCCATTGTGAACATTGATGCGGATCGGTTTATTGAGCAAGTTCAAGGAAAGTACAACGTAGTGATTGTTGACTTTCCGGACCCCGAGGCAGTCGAACTTGCCAAGCTCTATTCACGTGAGTTTTACATGAAGCTGCGTCGTGTTCTCGCGGAGAACGGCATGTTCGTGGTTCAAAGCACCTCGCCCTACCACGCAAAAGAGTCGTATCTCTGTATTGGTAGGACGATCCAAGCGGCGGGGTTTGAAGCCTTGCCGTATCACGACAACGTTCCTAGTTTTGGTGATTGGGGATTCTGGCTCTGCTGGAAGAACCAAATTGCCGAAAGTAAAATACAGAGCCGGATTGCGCAAATCGACAGCTTCGCTGTCTCAACCCGATACCTGACGCCGGATGTTTTTCGGAAGGCGATGGTTTTTGGGAAGGGATGGTTGCAGTCGAAACATTCTGAAGTGAATTCACTCATGAGACCGATACTCCTTGAATATTACGTCGGGGAAAGTTGGCTCATCGAGTAAAGTTGTTTTTGCAGTTGAAACCATGCCGGAGAGTGGAGGAGGAAAGAAACATCAATCCTTTTCTGCTCCCGGCATTATTTATTTCGTCATTTCAATGTCATTGCGAGGAGTGTATCCGACGAAGCAATCTCATTCTGCCGATCATCGACATTTGAGATCGCCACACTCGTTATCACTTCGTTCGCGATGACAGAAAGGAGTAAGATGTTGAACCCGAAAATGTTGTTGCTCGTAGTGTGGTGTTCCTTCCGCATCTTGGGTTGTACTCCGTCTCAAGATCTTCCTCAACCGAGGCTGATCGATGATACGATTGAAGAACCCTCCGGAATCTGCTATCTGAAAGAGACCGATGCTCTCTACGTTGTTTCAGACGAGGGCTATCTCTATAAGATGAGCAAAACCGGTGAGGTTCTAGCCCGGATATATTTGGGAGGCGATCTGGAAGACGTGTGTCCGGGTCCGGAACCGAACACACTCCTCGTTGCAGTTGAACGCGAAGACAAGTTGCTCGTGGTTGATTGGAGGAATTTGGTTCCCATTCAGGAGATTCCAATCGATCGATGGGCAGATGGTCGACTTATCTTGGAAGAAGACGATGACTATGGGATTGAAGGACTGATCTACTACCGTGGAACGGTATTGGTCACGAATCAGTCCTATACTATCGTCACTGAAACAAGCGGCCATAAGTCCGACCCTTCCGCGTTGCTCACGGTTGCTCCCCCAAAGTGCCAGGACTGCGAGGCTGAAATTGTTTTTGTTGATTACCAGCCGTATGTTGATTTGGCAGCAGTCTCGGCGCTGTCCGATTCGTCGAACCTGTTTTTGATTAGCGACGAGGAGGATTTGCTACTGGAATACAACCCAGTGGCTGGCACAATCATCGAGGAATTCTCGTTGTTCGGCGAGGACCAGGAAGGACTTGCGTTTGACGACGAAGGAAATATGTATATTGCCCAGGATTCGGGCGGTATACTGAAAATGAATTTCGCGCAGTTTAAGAAGTTTTATCAAAGGAGATAATTCACATGATCTACTATTTTCTTCCGCAACGGCTGAAAGAGCGGGTGAGGCACAACAAGCCGATTGTGTGGACGATCAACATCGCAGCTTTATTCGTTGTTGATTTTGTCGTTCATACGATCTTACACCATCAACTTGAAAAGACAACGTGGATTGAGGCTATCTGGCAAACGTGGCAAACCGTTCTCACGGTCGGCTACGGAAACGCTCCAGCGGTCTCTTTATGGGGTCGAATCAATACGATGGTGTTGTGCTCGCTTGGCATCGCTCTCGGCGGTGCCTTAATCTCAGGAGTTTTTGAAGTCATTCAATACAGAAAGACAAGAAGGAGAATCGGTCTCATGAAGAACCCAAATTCCAATGGTTGTATTGTTGTCAATTTCCCGGGGATCGGTCCATTGCTCGGATTTGTCAACGAATTGCGAGCGTTGGACGAATGGCGAGACGTTCCAATCTGCATCATCGATGAGAAGCTGGATGAATTGCCCGCGCAAGTTGCGGGCTTGCCAGATATTCACTTCGTTCATGGCTCTCCGTTGGACGAAAGGATGTACGCTCAGGCGGCTATTGATTCGGCATCGTCTGTTGTTGTGTTCCCGACGCAGCCCGGTCTCGCATCGTCTGACGGTGTTACCGCGATCACCGTCAAACATATCCTCGGTTATTGCAATGGGAACACGCGAGTGATGTATGTTCTCGTCGATCTTGCGAACGCTGATCTATTCTACGGACTGAAAGCATCGGCTATTCTTGAATCATTTGAGCTTCTCGCTGTTGTCCAGGAAATTCAGGACATGCGGTCCGCAGAAGTCTATCAGACGCTCCTGATGAATACCGCAGGGCCGGATCCGATGACCGCTATTCCGAAAGAGATTGTCGGCTGGACGTGGGGACGGTTGCAGCAAGCGATTTTTGATTATGAAATCCAAATTACGCTTGTTGCGCTTCTCCGCGACAATTGCGAGCCGATGTTTTTCCCAAAGAAGTCGGAGACGATTCTCGCCGGTGACCGGATTAGTCTCATTGCCCCGCAGGATTTCGAATGGGAAAAGTTTGAACAAGGACTTCAACCAATATAGGAGGACGCCGTGATCAAGGAGGTATTCAATGTTGTCATGAAAATCCTCGGACTTGGGACGTTCGAGGTGGTCAGTAGCATTGACAACGCCGTGATCAATGCCGAGGTTCTAGCTACTGTGTCTGCGAGAGCGAAACGGTGGTTCGCCACCTGGGGATTCTTCATTGCCGTCGTGATGGTCCGTGGGTTGTTGCCCTGGTTCATTGTATATGCGGCAACTCCTGGAATCGGGATGGTTGACGCGTTTATGGCGACCATCCGGAGCGACCCTGCAGTTGCTTCGGCGGTAAAAGAGTCGTCTCCTGTGTTACTCGTCGGTGGCGGGACATTTCTCGTTCTGTTGTTTTTTCACTGGTTGTTCGTCGAGCCGAAAACCTTTGGTCTCAAAGGAGAGAGGTTTTTCTCCGAAAAGGCCATTTGGTTTGAGGCTGTTGCTGCGGTATTGCTTGCCGTTATCGTGTGGTTCGCGGTTCATCGCGACCCAATGATGGCATTCAGCGCAGCAATGGGAAGTTCTGCTTTTTTTCTCACGAGCGGTTTCAAGAGAAAAGCAGAAGAGCAGGAAAAACGGATGCTTCGCGACAGGATGTCCGATGTTGCAAAATTGATGTACTTGGAGGTGATTGACGGCACGTTTTCAATCGATGGCGTGATTGGCGCGTTTGCCTTCACGTTGTCGGTCCCGTTGATTTTATTTGGAAACGGGATCGGTGCTTGGGTGATTCGAAAACTCACCTTGAGCAATGTTGAAAGGGTGAAACGCCTTAAGTATCTCAAAAACGGAGCGATGTACTCGATTGGGATACTCGGGACGATTATGGTCGTCGAAAGTTTCGGTGCCCACCTGCCGCATCTCACTTCCCCAATTTTAACGATGTTTGTTGTCGGCTACTTTTTCTGGAAATCAATTCAGGAATTGAGGGTCGAGAAAAATTGAAGTCTTGCACGAGGACTTCTGAAACCTTTAAATCCGTGTAGCCCGAATAGTGGTGTCGCACTTCGACATTGTCTATTCGGGCTTTTGTATTTCCAAAGAAAATGAAAGAGCCGGTGCACTGTGGTGACAGGACCGGCTCTGTTTTGTTGTTTCGTTTTTTTCTCCTTTGGTTTGAAATCGTTTTAAAATTGGGCTGCGAGCGACACGTTCATACGCTCGTTGATGGTGTCGTAGAACACCTGGGTCCAGATTGTCCTCCAGGCATAATGGATGCCAGCGAGATAGGCGGTTTTTTGATCTTCGCACCAATCAATCTGACCATAGAGCCGCACTTCCTCGATGCCGCGGGTCCAGAGTTTAACGTGATTTTGCACAAACGCCATATCGCCGAGTTCTTTGTAGCGCGTTGCTCCGATCATGGGATTCAACCATTTCGTCGGCCATTGGGAGTCCCAGATCACACCGGTCCCAACATTATTTTCGTGGAACGCGGCGAATCCTTTCCAATCAATTGCTGCGGTGTTAGTTCCGGAATCGCACCGCGCATACTTCGCGGTAATTCCGAACTTCTTGTACCACAGCGAGACGCCCTGCGAGCTCGTTGTGAAGTAGTTCACGGCATACGCGAACCGTGTGAGCCGAAGCGTATTGGGCGACGGCGTTGGATATTGCGTCGGTAACAAAATCTTGCCGAAGACAACATAAGCGTCACCACCGAGCAGTGGACGCTTGATGATCACCTGGCCAAGAACCAAATCTTTCGTCACGCCGTCGTATTCAAAAACGATTTCGCACGACGGGTCGACGACTTGGCCCTTTATGCCGAATCTTGCTCACGCCAACGACGAATGTTTCGGATGCACGTTCAGGTAGAAGTACCCGAACACATCCGTGACCTTGATTTCCTGGGCGAGAACGGGGATGGCGGTCGAAACAACCAACAGCAAGAAAAAACGAAACAAACGGTTTGAAGAGATCATGGCCTCTTTCCTCCTTAACGGTAGATGAGAAATTTGAAACAGTTATTTGATATCTGCGTGAAAAGAGCGGCTCAAATACTGACGAGCAAACATCAGGTCAAGATAGTTAAACACATTTTTTGAATAATCTCAATGGTTGTTGTTTTGTTGTTTTGTTGTTTTGTTGTTTTGTGGTGGCGAAAAACTGGTATGATTGTGAAGGGTCGCTGATTAACGGCTCTAAAAGTAATGTCAATTACGTTGCAGAGAAAAAAAGAAAGAGGAGAAATAAGGATTAACTCCTCTTTCAAACATAAAAACATCACATGAAGATTTCGAATAGAACTCAATATTTTACGTAGTCCGTTTGGGTTTTTTTGTTTTTCAAATTCGTTTTTATCCTATGTTTTCAGGTTGAATCGTCGCGACGGCCTTTTCTTTCAAAACGAGCTTTGATTTCATACACCCGAGCAATTCTCTTTTTTCTACAATACTCCCTTCTCTCAAAAGATACTTCGCGTACGTCCGCATGCTGATGTCCTCTTGAGACTTGGGAATTTGCGTCATTCCAAGCACACCTCTTTGGAACCTCTGTAGCCTTTTCATTTCTTCTTCGAATTTATGTTTCATTCCCAGCTCATTGATATCAATTGTATCCATGAGATTGATCAGTTGTTCGATTAAAAGCTCTTCTCTCATGTACCCTCCCTTGCAGTGCAAGTCCCGAGCTCGGGTACAACCATAGTACACATACCGCGCGGTTGTTCCGTCTTTGAGTTTCTTGTACTTCTCATCCGCCGTAATCCCTGATCCGCAGTGTCCGCAGGTAATGAGTTTGGTAAACGCGAATTCCTTGTTTTCTCTGACGATCTGATCTCGTTGGAGCTGTTCTTTTGCTTTCTCAAAGAGTTCTTGGGTGATAATGGGTTTATGCTTTCCGGTATACCAATTTCCGCTGTCTCTCGGGTATTCGAATATTCCATAGTAAAAGGGGTTCTCAAGGATTCGATAGATTCCGGAAAGCGTGAGGGGTTTGTTCCCCCTCGTGTAGAAGTTCAAATCGAATTTGAGCCAGTGATAGAGTTTTCTCCCGCTGAATTTCTCATACGCCACTTTCTCAAACATCTGTTTAATCACGGGTGCTCGTTGTGGATCAATGATCACCTGGCACTTCTTATCCATCATCTTTTGATTGAGGTATCCGAGAGGAGCCATTCCAGGCCAGAGTCCCATTTCCACTCTTGTTCGGAATCCTCGTTTCACGTTGATTCCCCGATTATCGTTTTCGAGCTTTGCCTGACTCCCGAGAATCATCAAGAGGAACTTCTCATTCGGGTTATTTGTAAACATCTGACTATACGTCCGAATCTGCAACAGAAGCTTTTGATCCATCAGGTCAACAATGGCCCCTAAGTCTCCGGCGTTTCTTGAAATTCTGTCTGGAGCCCATGTGAGAATTCCATTGAATCTTCCGGTTCGGATGTCATTGAGGAGTTGATTGAACACTTCACGTTGTCCGGTCGTCTTTGCTGAATGACTTTCCCTTCGGATATCTACCACTTCCAATTGATCCCGTTCCGCGATTTGGAGCATCTCCTTGATTTGCGAATCAATAGAGAGGATTTGCTTTTCCTCCGACTCGGTAGACTTCCGCGCGTAGAGGCAATACTTGATCTTTGGCGGTTCGTGAGTCGCTCCATTCCCATTGGACAGTAATGGTGGTGCTTCAATCTTCATACACCACCAATGAATGACGCAACCCTTGCGGGGCGTCCAGAGTGCCTTGAGTAGACAACTTGTTGGTAACTCTCGCTTCGCAACCCTTTTGAAACGAGCTATTATCCAGTGGACTTTTTAGCCTTTTCGGGCTAAGATGTCATTGACAATTGAAAGTGCCTAAACTCGTGAATCGTTCTGATTTTCGGGCATGGTACGCAAAAACCCCAACGAAGATACTGAACCCCGTGTTCAGCAACTCTTCGTTGGGTCATACCGGGAAACTGGTATGGGGCCGCAAGGCTCAGCTGGCGTGGGGCTTTGTGTTACTCGCGCCAGACTCACTCACCGCGAGTATGAATTTCACCACAGGCCATTTTAATCTTTTTCCTGTTCTCAATTTCGTAGCCGAACATCCTCAAATGCCCGGAGACGGACAAGGCGATCCGAAAGGATATCTTACGCTGGTCTCATCGCTGGTTAATTCGGTTCCCCAGGACAAGCCCGGCTGGTATCTCTGGGGCAGATTCAACGACATCGGATGGTGGGAAACCGTGTATCTTGGGAAAGCGGGAAATCGCAAGACATCATCGCTCAAACGACGGATCATGGATGAAATCCTGGAAGAGCGGACTGCGTTTTGGGCTACTGTTTATGGGAAAGAATTTGCCAGCAAGATGGCGGCAAAGCAATACAACGGTCGGTACAACGGATCAATTCCTAGGAGTTTGAGAAAATGCGGAGCGCATTTCATCCTTTGGGTTGCCGGTTCTCCTGTGACGGAGGAAGAAATCAGTCGGGAAGAAAAGATCCTAATCGACAT
The DNA here is from genome assembly GCA_964470645.1 of uncultured Gammaproteobacteria bacterium. Taxonomy (GTDB): domain Bacteria; phylum Patescibacteriota; class Patescibacteriia; order CAYYDP01; family CAYYDP01; genus CAYYDP01. The sequence goes on along the minus strand of CAYYDP010000001.1, from coordinate 11,073 downwards.
CTACCGCCCGACGAGCAATGCCCAGCGGATTGCGTATCCGGAACGAAGCCCCGTTACAGATCAAATCATCCGGCTCATTGACCGAGAGATCAAGGAGTTGAAGGATGTAAAGAAAATTCTTTGAATATGCACCCTAACCTATTGTTACGACGGATGGAACAAAACCATTCTGTCCCAGAATTTTTAAGATCAGCATGGAAAATGCGTCAGCCAAATCATCATGCTTCTCAACCCCAAATCCAACGAGTTGCTGAATCAACTGTTCTGTGCCAGATTCTGGAAATAATATCTGACCATTGCGAATAAGTTCGGTTGTCAAAGCAAGTCTTGTCCGCTTGTCATTCCCGGATACTGAGGTGCCTTCGGCATGTATTCCGTCCCGATTGAGTAGTTCAATCAATGCTCGTTGATATCCAACATCTTCCACGAACAACTTACTGGGTTCTCCTATTCCAACGGCAAAGCAGACTTGTTTTGCTCGTTCAAAGGTCTCCGGAAATGATAATCGTTCGTTCACTGGATCGGGTAAAATGTAGATACGCATATCTTCGTCATACTCATGCACGACCGCCGAGACCATAGCTGTGAAATCTGCTGAATCTTTTTTTGAAATCGCAAGGTCAATTGCTGTTGCAGCCAACCAAGCATTTTTTCTTGGGGCAGAACCGGGATATCGGTGAATCCACTCCGGATGGACCACCCGTTCTGAATCGGAAATGATCCTCAAAAGATATTCCCTCTGCCATGCAGATTCATTGCCGATTGCCCGCTTCAATTGTTCAAGGGATTCTTGGTTCGGATACTTTCCCGGCCATGCGATGCTGCCTTGCTCGTCAATGAGTGGATACGCTCGAAATGTGCCGTTGAGTTTTCCTTCTGCAATGCCCTGTCTCAAGCGCATGAGCAGTGAATCCTCATGGAGAAGGTTCCCAACGACAATGATTCGGGTCTTTTGGTCTCCCGCCGGGATCACATCGCCCACAAGCCAGTCGTGAGTCTTGTTTCTTCCTTCCTTCGTCTTTACCGACTCAAGATCTTCGATATCATCGCAGATGATTAAATCTGGTCGGTGCGGGCCGTGCCGGAGTCCTCGGATTGATTGTTCCGTTGAAGCAGCCATGATTTTTGCTTCATACTGGGGGATGACCAGAGCGTAGGAACCCCATTCATCAGTCTGTTCCTGAAACGGGCCGAGGTCGGCTTTGAGCAAATTATTGCTTTCAAGCTCGCGTTTCAAGTTCATAAGATGCTGCCGAGCTTGCCGTTGGGTTTGACTGAGCATGACGACAAATTTCTTCTGCTGCTCGCCGAGAATTGCCCAAAGCGGGTAGGACATATTCATGATCGTTGATTTCCCGCTTCCGCGGAAAGCAACTGCCACGACCATGGTAACGCTTTGGTCTTCAGTAAGCGAGAACAATTCTTTTTGAAACCGTGCGGTTTCGTGTGTCACATACGAGGCAAAATAGATGTTGAAAAACAGTAAATGGCTTTGCTTCGTGATCGCGGTGCGGACCGCCCGATCGTTATACATTTTCGACCTTAATTCTTGGGTAATGAATGCGTTTTCCATAAAAATTAATCCTTTCTTTTACTGAAACCAACAGAAAGTGCCGCGAGGTGCAGAGCCTCGTCAACCACCTTTTGCTGTTCCGGAGTTAATTGTTGGTTAATGTTTTGAACTTTTGTGGTCACGTCAATCTTCGTCGTGTACGATGGGTGGTGATGCTTGAGCCAGTAAGTAACCGCGGATAAGTTGCGGTCCTTAATCGCTCCGATAAGCTGGTTTTCGGCTACATCATTGACCAACAGCCTGCCGTCAAATAACGCTTCTTCAATTTGCTTTTCAAAATCGGGATCGTCTTTTTTCCAGCGGTAAAACGTCATTCTGGCAATTCCAGCTTTCTGGCAGGCAGCTTCGACAATCGGGTTTTTGCGTAGCTGTTCAAGGATTATGTTTTTCGTTCCTTCGTTCTTTTTCATATTTGTTTTGCTTTTAGCCCGGTCAGCTGCTCCCAGCGTTTGATAGCCGTCAAACAGTATTCGAGATCCATTTCTACCGCCAGACATTTTCTCTTAATCTGCTCGCAGACAAGTAGGCAAGTACCGGATCCCAAAAAACCGTCAAAAACAGTATGGTTCATTTCCGTCGAATTAAGGATTAAACGCCTGATCAAACTCAACGGCTTGGTCGTCGGGTGGTATCTGCTCTTGTGAGGCCTGGGGCAAAACAAGACTGATTTATCCTTTGACCTGCGAAAATTATGTTTCTCATACCAGCCGTACAAGATCAATTCATGTTGAGGGGCATAATCCATCCTTCCGACCACCGACTGAGATTTGATCCAGACCAGGAGTTGCGCCACTTTAAATCCAGTTTCCAATAGACCCTCTCTTAAAGTCCAGATCATTTTATCTGCATTGAAAACGTACAATGAGTTTTTGACGGCAAGATATGGTTTTACAACCTCCAACCACTCTTTTGTAAACATTCGGTACTCTGCGTCCGTTTGCAGGTGATCATTGAATACCGTTTTGTCTTTCAGCAGTGTCTTGAAGTTGCGCTTGGATTCAACGACCGCTACCCCATATGGCGGATCGCAGCACATCAGATTGATCTTTTCCTTGCCCACCAGTTTCTTAATCAATACTTGGTCACTACAATCACCATAAGCTAACCTGTGCTGACCTAGCTGCCAGATAGTGCCTGGCTTAGGAGATTTTTTGGGCTTTTTGATTGGTGAGCTTTTCATAGCGGTTTAACGTTAATTGAACAAAGATCGGTTCTTTCTCGATCATATATGCAGACCTTTTTAATTGTTCGCAGGCAGACATTAAGCTGGCTGAACCGGAGAAAAAGTCGAGAATAATATCTCCAGACTTCGTACAGCGACGCAACGGCCGTTCATGCAAGCTCGGCGGCTTCTCAGTCGGATGTTCATATTCAGAGCCGCTTAAACGCTTGGCCAGCCAGATATCAATCAGATCATAAATATCGTCAATGGTTCTGTTACCGTGACCAATGTCTCTGTTGAGGATTTCAGATAGATTCAATACCTTATCGGAGAGGTGCGGTTTGCCTCGGATGCCATATACACAGGGTTCGTATTGCTTGTTGAACGCGGTCTTGGGCGTGGGCGAACTGTTATTCTTGATCCAGAGGCAAGTCCGTTTGTAGACAAGTCCCAATTCTTGATACAGGGTTTGTAGGAGCCAGACGTACCGCTGGTCGCAGTAGGTGAACACATGAGCATCTGGCAAACAAGCAGACAGACCGTTGGTCAAAGCTGTGCGTAGGAAATTTTCATATTCCTGGTCGGATTTTTTGTCGTTGACCTGACCGCCATAATTGCCTTTACCGCTAACACCCTTGTCATACGAAAGACCGATATTAAACGGGGGGTCGGTTAGAATGGCTGCGGCTTTTTCGCTACCCATTAAAGTTTTAACTGAGTTTGAATCAAGACTGTCAGCACAGAGAATGCGGTGCGAACCGAGCTGATACAGATCGCCGGACGCGACCGTTATCTTTTTGATCTTTTTGAGTTCCTTGGCAGTATCAAACGAATCGTCTTCAACTGACAGGTCGTCAAACATCATGGACAGGTCATGATCAACAAAACCGCTTTCCAGAATAGTCTCTATATCGAAATTCTCGGCCAGCTTATCCCAGTCAAATTCTCCGTGAACCCGGTTGCTGGTCAACAGGTATTGTTCGTACTCTCGTTTGGTCAGTTTGCGGTTAGGTACTCGGACTGGAATCTCTTCATCTTCCCTGCCAAGCAGCCTGAGCGCCATGAGACGTTGATGTCCGGCGATGACTTGATTGTCTACGTCGATCACCGGAAGTTCCACGATGCCGAATTTGGCAAGGCTTTTCTTCAAGTCCTCGATTTGCTTGGGACCCATGGTTCTGGGGTTTTTAGGGTTGGGAACCAATTTGGATACGTGGCAGGTTTCCGTGCGCCACTGCAGTTTTGTGGGCATAAAATATTTGTTAACTACTAAACTAAAACTTTTTTTAAGCATAAACAAAAAACCGAAGCGTTGTGCTTCGGATAAAGATACTGCTTAAATGTTTATACTATATTTCCCCGAGCCTTTTCTTGGTTTTTGTGACGATGGTTCGTATACTGACGGTAGTTAACTCCGGCCACTTTTTGTGTAGCTTGATAAAAATTTTCATGTCAACCGCTTGTAAATCAGCACTACGCTCAGTCTTCATCGAATCTTTTATCTTTTTATAATGATCATATATTTCAATATCCCTTTCAAAGGTTTCCCATTCTTTGTTTTTGCCAATATAGTTTTTCAGGTGTTTTTGTTCTTTAGATATCTGCGCCCAACCTTTCACGATGTCTTCTTTTTTCGTGTGACCAAGAATGCGGATGAATAATTCCAATTCTTGTGTTTTCTGATTCCGTTTCAAAGTAACATAAAAATGCGGGGTAGGGTATCCTGTACGTCCAAAGAAGATGTATCTTTCCAGAAAATCACGAAAACCACGGTCATTGTAGTCGATCTTAAAATGTTGAAGGATTTCGGTATAGGTCTGGCCGTATACAGGTGGCAGGAAATCTTCTTTGAATCTTTCCAGTGCATCAAGCTCTTCAAACGTAAACCTCTGTTTGCCGCCAGTAATGCGTAGTTTGGCCTCGGCAAATTCGGTGCTTTTTTCCATCTCCGCATAGTGTTTCCAGAATTTATCATTCCAAGAATAGTATTGTTTGTAGTTCTTAAAAGGCTTTTTGGGTAGAGGGCAGCCTGTTTCAGTAAAACGTTGCTTAAGCCAGACAATTTTATCTATAAACCACGGATCCCGAATCATGGCTTGGGCTTTGTAGTAATTCTGGTCGTATATCGGCCGGCCAGTTTTCTTTTTATCATTTTTCATGCTCATGATGGTACTTTACCATAAGTTGACAGATGTGGACAGAGGCGTATAGTAACCTTATGAATAAGACAGATAAAAAAGACTTACAGGGCTTTGCCTATATTCGCAATCAGGTTGTACACACTGGCGTTATGCCATCTTTGCGGGAAATCGGCCGGGTAGTAGGGTATAACTCGCCCAGATCAGTCCAGCTAATGCTGGAACGTCTGCAAAAGCGAGGCTTCTTATCCTACTCCAAGGGTGTAATTAAACTATTTCCTAAGAAAACTACCTCTTTAACAGAGAAAACAGTAGGCGTGCCCTTGGTCGGATCAGTGGCCTGTGGTCTACCATCGCTGGCTGAACAAGATCCAGAAGCCATGGTTCAGGTTTCTACTAAGCTAGCCAAGCCAGGCCACATCTATTTCATGTTAAGGGCCATGGGTAATTCGATGAACAAATCTGGTATTAATGATAAAGATTTACTACTGGTGCGCCAACAGCCAACCGCTGATCCGGGGGAAAAGGTGGTAGCCTTGATAAACGATGAGGCTACAGTCAAGCATTTCTATCAAGATAAAGATTTTATTATTTTAAAACCTAATTCGACTGACAAGTCACATAAGCCAATCATTCTGTCCGATGATTTTATAATTCAGGGAATCGTGTTGAATTCGTTTTCGCCTGAATCTATAGGTTAAGTTAAGTATTTATAAGATGAGAAAAATTCTTTCAATTGATGGTGGCGGTATCAAAGGTGTTTTCCCAGCTTCTTTTTTAAGCACTATTGAAGATTCGTTAGGTAAAAGAGTGAGTGACCATTTTGATCTAATAGTAGGCACCTCTACAGGAGGTATTATTGCATTAGGCTTAGGTCTAGGATTTTCAGCCCAAGAAATTCTTGATTTTTACGAAAGATTTGGACCAGATATTTTTAAAGGCAACGGCGTTGTCAGGTTTCTGAGAAGTATCTGCTGGTCTAAATATAGTAGCAACAAACTGCGTGAATCCTTAGAAGAAAAATTTGGCGACAGAAAACTCGGTGAAAGTAAGAACAGGCTGGTGATCCCAGCGCTAAATTTAGAAACTGGTGAAGTTCATGTTTATAAAACTTCGCATAATGAGCGATTAAAAAGGGATTATAAAGAAAAGGCCGTTACTGTGGCTATGGCTACTTCAGCCGCACCGACATATTTTCCGACTTTTAGAAGTCCTTTCGGCGCACCATTAGTAGACGGGGGTTTATGGGCCAATAACCCAGTTGGAGCGGCTGTGGTTGAAGCGATTGGGGTATTAGATTGGCCTAGAGATGAATTACAGGTTTTGAGTATTGGCTGCACCCATGAAGCTATGGATATTAAGTTGGCAAGAAATATGCCCATGGGTAAGCTGTACTGGGGACCTAACGTTATTAAGTTGTTCATGTCTTCACAGTCTTCAGCCTCTATTGGTACAGCCCAACTTTTGGCAGGAAATGATAACCAGTATTCTAATATCATCAGAGTCTGCCCACATGTAGCAAACAAAAAGTTCGGCCTCGATGTTGTGAAAGAGATAGACTCACTAAAAGGCATGGGAAATACCTCTGCCAGGTATGAACTCCCAAGGATTAAAGTTTTTTTTGAAGCAGAAGTGGAACCGTTCGTTCCGTTTAACAAGTTAAATAACTAACATATGAATATACAGCAACTATTCGAAAGTTTTTTAGACACGGTGGTTAATTTAAACAAAGACCGCATCAACCGAATCAAGGGGACCAAAGACAAAAAAGGTGCTCAAGAAATTTTATCTGATTTTATTAAAAATCATGAAGATTTTAAAGGTTTACATCCGGAAGCGGTTCCACAAGGTTCATATAGACAAAAGACAATAATAAAGCCAGTTAAACACGATGGTGCTTTTGATGTTGATCTTCTGATTAAACTTGAAGAAAATACAGAGTGGAAACCTGTGGATTACCTAATAAAACTAACTGAGGCTTTTAAAAAGTCAGGACGTTATAATGACCTAACAGAAACCCATGGCAAAACCCGTTGTGTTACTATCGACTATGAAGGAGATTTTCATGTTGATTTGGTGCCAGCAATAGAGCGTAATGGTAAATGGTTCATATTCAATAAATCCACAAACGAAGAAGAAAAAACTGATGGGGACGGTTACGCTCAGTGGTTTGAACAGCGGGATGCTGTTGCTAATGGTAATTTAGTGCTAGTAGTCCGATTAATAAAATACCTGCGTGATTCAAAGGGGGAATTTGAAACAAAATCAATAATTCTTACTACACTCGCAGGTAAAATGATCAGACCCGAAGACAATTATTCCGACTTACCGCACGCAACTTACTCTATACTAGAGAGAATGAATGAGTTTCTGGCTCAGTTTAATGAAGCTCCTTCAATAGAGAATCCAGCTATGCCAGATGATGAGACATTTGACCGGCATTGGAAAGGTGATGATTCTGGATTCGGTAAATTGAAGTCAGCTATTGATAAGTATGCGGGATTAGCCGCTGAAGCCATGGCAGCTTCAGATGAGGAAGTCTCGCTCAAGTATTGGAAAAAGCTTTTTGGAAATGATTTTCCAGACGGTAATAAGGTAAGTGGAAGTAGCAGTATAAATTTACCCCCACGCCCAACTCCAGGTCCTTACACACCCCCCATGCCACCAAGAAGGCGCGAAGTCGGTTAAGGTCTATGAGCATACTTTGGTGGGAACAATGGCCTGGTAGATTGGATTATGAACTTGAAGAGTTAAAGAGACTGAGTATCAGTTACAAAATCGACGAGGAGGCCTTTAAAGGCGGTCTCCTGGTTTTGACTTTAACATATAATCTGAACGGAAAAGATATTGAATTAGAAATCACTTTCCCAGAGCTTTACCCATATTTTAGATTTGAAGTCAAAGCTCCGTTTTTAGATTTACCGAAACATCAAAATCCTTTCGGTAAAAATTTATGTTTAGTTGGTAGATCAACAGAAAATTGGGATCCCCGAGATAATCTTGCAAAATTTTTATCAGAGCAGCTTCCAAAGGTGATTGATGCCCAAAAAGGTCCAGTAGATTTTGAAGAACAGCAGGGTGAACCGATTAGCGCATTTTATACATACGAAAGACAGATGATTCTCATTGATAGTGCCTGGCAAATTCCAAAAGATGTCAACAAGGGCAATCTAGTTTTGGGTATTATCGAACAATTAGATGTTAGCAGATTAGCGGTGCTGCGGGTTGAAGATAAGAATAAAAAAGTCTTCGCTACCTGTCATCCCAGTATCAAGGCTCTATATCCTAGAGAAGAAAGAGGCAGGTGGGTGAGAATTGCAGAAGCATTAAAAATAAATGACCCAGAACAATATTATAAACAGTTAATTGTACAATTTCCTGATTTACAAAATTTTTCGTGGAAAAATATAAAAGGTGCTAATGCACAGTATGATGTTATCGGAGTCACTTTTCCTGAAGAAGTTGGATATAATAAGTATGCTGGTGGTTGGCTTTTTATCATTGTCTTCAGGGTTCGCGGGAAAGTTGGTAAGAAAAATAGGTGGCAGATTAAATACACTTTTGCTCGTGCCGGACGGGCAGGTATAAATGATGTTTTAGAGAGAGTGCCTAACGTTTCAGAATTAAAGAGCAAGAAAGTTGCCGTTGTCGGGCTTGGGAGCATAGGAGCTCCGAGTGCAGTAGAGTTTGCTCGAAATTGTCTGAATGAAATTAGGTTATTAGATTTTGATTATTTAGAGCCAGGAAACACTGTTCGCTGGCCTTTCGGTTTTTCAGCAGTTGGTCATGCCAAGATAGATTATTTAAATTTCTTTATTTCTAAAAATTATCCATATACAAATGTTAAATCAGAACAATTATTTTTAGGAGGATTGGTTAATGGAAATTCTCAGCTGGAAAGAATTAACAGCTTTCTAGAGGGAGTTGATTTAGTTTATGATGCAAGCGCAGAGCTCGGCGTGCATCATCTACTAGCCGATTTATGTAGGGAAAAGAATATTGCTTTTGTATTATCCTCGGCAACTCATGGTGCTTGGGGAGGTATGGTTACAAGGTTTACCCCAGAGACAGATTGCTGCTGGCAATGTTTTGAAAGATCTAGAACTGAGGGCAAAATTGAATTACCTCCAGAAGATCCTCAGGGTATAATTCAGCCGGTGAGCTGTGCTGACCCAACTTTTACTGGAACAAACTTCGATTTACAGGAAGTTGCTTTATGTGGTGTCAGGTTGGCAATTGACACTCTATTAAAAAGTAACAATCCCGCATCGGGTTACAACTGGAATGGGGCTTTGCTCTCCCTAAGAGATCAGAATGGCAGACCTTGCCTCCCGGATTGGAAAATAATAAATATGGTTTCATTCGAAGATTGCCCTATATGCAAGAAAGGATAGAGATAATGATCTCAGAAAAAGCTACCAAGGAAATGAATAGATTGGCCGATAATCACTTTCCCTTAGAGACTGGAGGGCTACTTGTTGGTTACCAAAATAAACAGCAACGCTTGACTGTAATTGCTGATATTATAGGTCCAGGTCAAGAAGCTAAACATTATAGGTATTCATTTATTCCTGATTATGATTATCAAGAATATCAATTAAGTGAAGCCTATAAGCAATCTGGTAGAACGCTTACATATTTGGGTGACTGGCATAGTCATCCCTTAGGAAATCATGTGCTAAGTTCTCATGATTCTGGTACATTGCAGAGTATTGCTGACTTCCCAATGGCAAGAATGCCATTCCCCTTTATGGCTATTTTAGCTGGAAGTAAAAGGAGTTGGAAGATTAAATTTTGGCAGTTGAAATATAATAAAATTTTGGGTATTAATTTTAAGAAGAAAATACAAGAAGTGGGGCATAAATTGTATTGACAATGTACATTATAATTACAGTGCTTATAAAATTATGACACTCCATATTTTCAGAAAAAGTGTAACATTTGTAACATTGGCTCGCCAAAATGAGACATTCAAAAATACCTTTTATACTGTCTCATTTGTCTCATTGTCTGTTTTTATACCCCGACCCACGTGCCTCAAAAACGACTCTCGACCGATCCCTCAAAACCCTTTATAATACCCATGAAGCGGTGGTTCCAGACCCGAGTAGCCCGAATGATTGTATTCGCAGAGTGGGTTCAATCGTTTGGGAAACGATTGAACGGGCAACCTCCATTTATGTTTTCAAAATGAGGGTAAAGTATGTATTGTTGCCCGGGACGAGTGCGCTCGCTTGGAAAGCGGGTAAGGGGTAATTCCCCTCGAGGGTTCGAATCCCTCACCCTCCGTTTTGGAAGCTAAGGTACGAAATATCCCACCGATCCGATTAATGTCATAATCAATACTAATACTAACCCAGTCATTTATGGTCAAAGACATCATGAAAACCGACGTGACTAGAGTTACGCCAGACCACACTCTTCAAGAGGTCGCGCGGTTGTTGATCGAAAAAACCGTTTCTGGGGTTCCGGTTGTGGATGACTCCGGTTCGTTGTTAGGAGTTGTTTCTGAGAAGGACGTGTTTCAGGCTGTGTTTCCTTCGTATCACGATTATTATGTTAGACCGGACGTTTGGAGTCATTTCGATTGGAGCGACGCCGATGAACGCCTTCGTGTTATTCGCGTTCGCGATGTCATGACAAGCAAAGTGTATACCGTTGAAGAAACGGAGCCTGTGTTGAAGGTCGGCGCACTGATGATGGCACATCACATTCATCGGGTTCCCGTGGTTCGAAATGGAAAACTCGTTGGGATTGTTACCCGGAAAGATATCTATCGGACACTGCTGCGAAAAGCACTCGGACAAGAAACATTAATGCACTGATAGTCAAAAGTCGTCAGGTCCATAAAGTCCGTAAAGCAAGTCTGAAAGAATGACAAATTGAAAGAACGACTTTAAAGGCTTTCGACTTTCAGACTTTATTGACTCGTGTCGGTATGAAAAATTACTCTCGTAAAGTGAACAAGAATTTAGTCCGGTATCGGACTCCGTCAGTGTATAAGGCGAATAAAGCTCAGTATACGACGTTGAAATATGGCCATACAAAAAAGACAAAATAATTGTTAAAACGTAATTGGTACGATACGTTTCCTTACCCTATGCGATTGTACATTTTTGAAACAGAGCAATATGAGCGTGAATATTTGGCCAAAGGTCTCAAGCCATTGAAACCTGTGTTTGTTGAGGCACCTCTCAACC